>CAYNMW010000030.1:0-31087 GCA_964398295.1 uncultured Saprospiraceae bacterium
TTGATCTGTTTCTTTGTAAAGTATTTAATAAACAGAGCAGAATAGTATTGTTAACATAGCATAGCAATATGGTCTTTTTAACGATGCCATAGATTGTTTAACAGTGTGAAGCACAGTTGTTAAGACCTATGAATTTGCACGTTAACTTAAATTAGTAGAGATCGAAATTATCCTGTTGTTCTCTTTGTCGCTCTGCCTTCGTTTTTTCAAATGTATCTCTAGGAAAAAAGTATCTCGTCACCTGACTATCATTTGCCCAGGGGTCCCTTCGCTCTTCTTCATCTTCTTCAATCACACTTTTGAAAACAAAAGAGATAATAATGCCTACAATTCCACCAAACAAATGACTTTCCCAGGAGATGCCTTCTTGATCAGGTAACACGCCAAAAAAATAACCACTGTACAAGACCAATACAACTAAGGACAAAACAATGGCCTTTACATTACGACGAAAAATACCATTCCAAAAGACAAAGGAGAGAAGTCCGTAAACCACACCACTTGCACCGATATGATAAGCCCGACTCGATGCAAATAACCAAACACTAAAACCTGTCAATAAAAAGATGAGCAGGAAGCTTACAAAGGCTACACGTTTATAGAAACTAAAAATGATGAAACCCAACACTAGCATGGGAACGGTGTTTGACAGTAAGTGACCAAAATCTCCATGAATGAAAGGGGCGAACAGAATGCCCTTAGCTCCACTTAGCGTGCGAGGAAAGATGCCATAACCATAAAATTCTGCACCTGCTGCAACTCTGTAAAAGTGAACGATCCACATCAAAAGAACAAAGAGGATTGGAAAGCGAACAGCTTCTATAAAATTCCTTACTTCTTTTGATACCATTTAAGTTGTTGACTATTGATAGCGACGTCTGACTAATTTAATGAAATTTTCTGCCTTCTTCTTCTTGGCTGCAGTTCCCCATTCAAACTTAGGAGCAACATCATGAATTAGTGCTTCTCTTGCTTCATGGAAATTACTAAGTCCGTCAAGCTTTTGCAAGGTCTGTTTAAATAAAGCAGAATCTCCTCCGAATAATTCCTGAATGGTGAAATATCGTTCGTTGATACTTAGAGCTTTTGTCAAATCTCTGACTGGCATCATAGCCAGTTTGTCCTTTAAGTCAACAACAGGATTTTCAGAAAATAGAGCAAGCAAATCTTGGTCAACTGGATCTGTAACAATTTGCTCAATAATATCTTTTGGTTCTACAATTTGTTCTTTATCTGTGATTGCTTCTGGCACTTCTTCAGCTAATTCTGGAGGAGGAGTTGTTTGTACTTCCTCTACATTTTCTACTGTCTCACTGGTCGTTTGCTCAACTGGTATTTGTGGGATGACTGGAACTGCAGCAACTTTGTTAACTTCTGGAGTCGAGATGTTTTGTGAAACTGGTGCAATTACTTCTTGTGCTGGTTGTATTATATCAGCTGATTGCGCAGCTTCAGGTATCGCAAAAATATCTGTATCGCCATCTCCTGCAACAAAGCAATCAAAGAAATCACGTAAATAACTCTTCATCAGTTCCTTTTCTATTGAGCTAGGATGTTCCTCATTTTCCTTGAGGGTTTGATGAAGGGACTGGATTTTCTTTAAAAGGATGGATGTTTTGTTATATTCCATAGGTCAGTACTAATTTTGAACGTCAAAAGATTAACAGATTTGACGGATTATTTATTATTCGCTGTAAAAATGATATTTTGCACCCTCATATGTTCGTAAGTTCTAATATGTTCATAACAATCATTATTCCAATTTTTTCATGTTCCTAGAACCCAACTTTAAAGGTCAGCGTAGTGGATGGATAGAAGTCATTTGTGGCTCTATGTTTTCTGGTAAAACAGAAGAGCTCATTCGAAGGTTGAAAAGAGCCAAATTTGCCAATCAACGCGTTGAAATTTTCAAACCCCAGAAGGATACCAGATACCATGATAAGAAAGTAGTCTCTCACGACGAAAATGCTATTTTGTCTACTCCAGTTGAAATGAGCAGCAAAATATTGGAGATTGACAATGATGTCAGAGTCATTGGCATAGATGAGGCTCAATTTTTTGACGAACGCCTTCCTCAAGTTTGTGAGACCTTAGCTTTGAGAGGTGTACGAGTCATTGTAGCTGGTCTTGATATGGATTTCAAAGGCCAGCCATTTGGTCCAATGCCTGCTGTGCTTGCAATGGCCGAATACATCACCAAAGTACACGCGATCTGTCCCCATTGTGGAAATCTTGCTACCCATTCTTATAGACTTACTGATGAGCAGGAAACTGTTGTCTTGGGTGAAATGGATAAGTATGAGCCAAGATGTCGGATCTGTTATCAGATGGGTAACATATTGAATCTGCGGTGATGATATGTGAGGGAGATAAGTTGTACTTCAGATTAAACCTGTATTAAGTATTAAGTTACATTTTATTAGAAATGACTTTTAGTAGTTTGTGAAATTGAGCTTTTCTTCTTTCTGAGACTTTCAATTGAGTTTGAGTTATTAAAGTCAGTATCCCGGTTTTAGTATCATATCGGTCTATATACTTCGTATTTATTAAACTACTGTGGTGAATTCGATAGAAAAAGAACTCTGTTAAGTCTTCATTCTTTGATAATAGCTTTTCAAATTCACCGAGATTTTTTGAGGATAATAATCTTTTTTGATTTGAAAGGTGAATAGTTGTATAGCTCTGATCAGCCTGACAATAGATGATGTCACTCAATGAAATAAATACTTGTTCACCTCTATATTTCACTCCGATTTTCTGCTTTTCTGGAGTACTTACTGACTGATTATGTTTATAATTTTGAAATGACCGTTCAAAGGCTTCTCGATTCGTTTTTAAGTTGATATTTTTTATTGCAGAGTATAGTTCTTTCTGGTCTACTGGTTTTAATATATAATCAAAAGCATTGTGCTTGATTGCCTTAATGGCGTAATGGTCAAAAGCTGTAACAAATATTGTTGGTACCAGCTTTGGCCCTAATACTTCTAATATTTCAAAACCTGTCCCATCAGGTAATTCAATATCAAGAAGCAATAAATCAGGTTCTAAATCCTTAATTATTTTAATTGCATCAGCTACAGAATTAGCTTCTCCAATAATGTCGCAATTGCAATTGAAGTTTTCAATCATCATGCGAAGAACATCTCTTGCTGATGCTTCATCATCCACTATTATTGCCTTGATTTTTTGTTCAGTCATCGTAAATGATAGGTATGCTCAATATTAGTTTTGTACCTTCTGATTTGAATTCATTTTCTTGTCGATCCTCATATTTAAAGTCAAGGTAGTAATTATCTCTTTGTTGAAGTATTTGTTTTCGTTCCTTAATGATATCCAGTGCCCGGGATTTGTGGTTTCTTTTTTTCAGACTTTTCGCTTTTTCTCTTCCAATGCCATCATCTTCTACTTCGGCAATGAGCTTGTTATCATTTGTGTAAAAACGTATCCATAAATTTCCTTCTTGTTCCTTTGTTGCTAGACCATGATTGATTGCATTTTCAACAAATGGTTGCATTATAGTAGAGGGGATGAGTAATTCGTGGGGCTGAAGGTCTTCATCGACTACCAGGAAATAATTAAATGAATGATCAAATCTAAGTTGTTCAAGAGATATGTAATTGTTGAGTAGCTCAATTTCTTCTTGTAAGGTTGAATAATTTTTATTTGTTGATTCTAAAATCATCCGCATTAGTTTTGCAAACTTTGAGATATAGTGATTTGCCTGATCTGGTGATTTTTGGTAAATAAATTTTTGAATAGAATTGAGTGCATTGAAAATAAAATGCGGGTTCATTTGAGCCTGAACAGCTTTTAAGCGGAGCTCATAGAATTGACGTTGAATCTCATTTTGTTCCTCCGCTTTTTTCTTTTGAATTCTTTGCCGTCTTTTGTCAAACAGATAAAATAACAGACCAAGTGCCAAGATGCAGCATAAATAAAATGAGTTGGTGGTAAACCAGGGTTTGTTAATCTTAAATTTCAGTGATTTATTTTCATGTAGCTTTTTACCACCAGAATCATAAACACCTATTATCAATTCGTATGCACCAGGCGAAAGTGAATTAAATGTTATCTTATTTTCTGAAGTAATTTGCCAATCAGAAGAAGAGGGCAGGAGTTTCCATTTGTATGTGAATTCTCCTAAATCGCTATATGAAATTGTGGTGTAATTTATCTCAATATTATTTTCAGAATACTTCAATTCTTTTATTTCATCATCAGATTTTAGAGCGTTGTCAACATATGTATCTAAAAAATAAAAGTTACTCTTCTTTACCAGACTATTTTTAGTAATTGGAAGGCGGTAGATCTTTTTTTCCGTAATTGCATAAATGTAATTTTCAGTATGTGTAAGGTCTACAATATTTTTATCCATGATCCCATATGAATTGCCATATTTTTGGATTTTGGAAGTATCTCCTACTTCGTTATCTATTCTATACAAACCAGAAGTAGTTGCTAACCAAATGTCATTGTATTTATCTGTTACCATGTTGTTGACAAACAGATTCTTTGTTTCATTGATTAAAGAAATTTTGTCTTCTGATTTCCTCCATAAACCACCATTGTTTGTCATTAACCAAAGTGTCCCTGAGTTGTCGCTGTATAAATTGTGTACGAACAGGTTAAAAGAATTGGCATTAAATTTAGTTGATATTGTATCATGGAAAATATATAAACCATCTGTTGTACCCACATATGTTGTGTCATTATTCATATGGATTGAATAAGATCGTTTTGCATGTAAAGAGTGGTTTTTGGGTCCATGCTGTATAATTGCTCCTCTGGAATGTGCAATTCCAATTTGATCAGAAGTTAGTAAGTCAAAGTCCTTAATACTACTAACTTTATTTCTATCTGGTTCTTGTTTCGTTATCTCTTGTTGAGAATCACCGTCTATATTAAATGAATAGAGACCAGAAATATAATCATGGATAAAAACTGTTTCTTTGTCAGGTGTCAGTTTTATCTTATGTACACTTTCAAAATTTAGTTGTTGCAAATATTTTATTTCCTTATTCCATTTAATCTTCGAAATTGTTCCAGTCTTTGTAGCAACTATGACTTCATCATCTTTATAAGAAAGAATGCTTACGAAACTGTCTTCTTTGTCATCGATAGCATATAAAGTTGCAGCTAGCGGGTTTGCGTTAATATAGGAAATGCCAGCATTTCCACACAGCCACATGTTTCCTTCATCGTCTTCTATAAAGCTATTATAATTTCTGTCCAATAAATGTTGATGGCTATTCTGAATTTCTAATTTATGATTAGTAACAAAATTATTTTTATTACCATAGAATATAAAAACATCATAATGGTATCTGATTTTATTAATTTCAGGATTTTCTCCCCAGATATTTACGTAAGTCTTTGTTTCTGCTTTATGGGCATTAAAAATAACTACTCTTTCTTTTTCAAATAAGTAATTTGAATCTTTATACTGTACAGGACCATGTTTGAAGTAGCTTGGTAAAATTTCACCTTCACTTAAAAAATTAATTTTGTTGTCACGTATGCTCTTGAGTAATTTCTTATCTTTTTCTTGAGATATGATTACGTAGTTACTTGTATCTTGAATATTTGTTATGTATCCTTTTATTGAGGATGAAAATTCTGATATTTGGTCATTGACAATGTAAAAGTATCTCCAGTCGTTTGAGCGAAATTCGATGCCATGATGTTCTTTGTTTGTGAACCTGTGATTGACAAGACCTGGTTCTTGTTCATTAGGCATGTCCAATACGTGGATCGAATCATTTTTTATATAACAGATGATATTAAAGGTAGACAGCCATAGTTTACCATCTTTATCTAAGTGAATATCGAATACATCATTGTGAGGTAGTTTATCACTTAAGTTTATATTTTTGAACGTACTTCCATCAAATTTGACTAAACCCTTATCTGTACAAAACCAAATATAGCCATCATCGTCTTGCACTGCTCTGTATACAAAGTTACTCGGCAGTCCGTCCTCCATGGTATAATTTACTTCAAAAAGAGACTGACTAAAAGCGGAGATGGCAATTAGAAAAAATCCAAGAATTGGAATAAAAGCATTCCTGTCCATAGTAATTAACTCAACTAAACGTACATACTCGATCAATACGTGAACGAGTATGTAAAGTTAGTTGCAATCTTGGATATACGCAGTAAATATCGATTGCATTGACACTTCAAATTCGGGAAGGAGTTCAATATATTGACCTGCATTCATTTCTACACTCAGATTTGGAGCAATGGTGCCAGAACTCTGGATCCAATCATTTGCCTGGAATGTGCTTGGTCCTGAGATTAGGTTGACATCGATTATTTCGGTTGATTCACAACCCGTACACGGCGCACAGAATGGTCCACCACAGTCAATGTCAGTTTCTTCACCATTTTGAATACCATCTGTACATGTTGGGCAATTAGCAGCTTGTGTAATCACAACTGTTTCAACATACTCCGTGCAAGAGTTCCAATTGATGATAACATGATATGTACCAGGACTAAGATTGGTAAAGGTGAAAAAATTGTCACCTAGATTAGGTCCATGATAACTTGCCCCACCATCTATACTTACCATTGGTATTTGATTGGCTGCTATAAATACGTCAATCAATCCGCTTGGATTTGCTGCACAACTTTTAGTATTTGTTTTCATCATATAGTCAAATTGATTTCCACTATTATTTTGGACATCAAAATTGCCTATAAAATATAAACAGTCACTGTTTACCCATTTTGCATATACAAGATAACTTCCAAAGCCAATACCTTCTAATATATAGTGGCCTACATTATCTTGAATTTGAAACCTAAGTTGATTTTTTCCCTCCAGAATAATTTCTATGGTAGAATGTGAGGGACTATCTACTACATCTAGTACGAGCTGACTTTCATTAGCTAGACTTACACATTCAATAGGATTAACTAGAAAGACAGTCGGTATCTCTGGTATGACAAGATCAACAATTCCCAAATCTGTTGTACAACTTCCATCATACCATTCAGTGACAATATGATATTGTCCAGGAGGTAGATTAGCTGTTTCAAAAGAACCGATATCGTCTCGAACTGCAGGTAAATAGGAAAATCCACCGTCGATACTGATTTTTACTTTTCTGACTGCTGGCGATTGATTTTGTATAGTGAACAAAATTGTGGAAAGATTTTCACCAGTGCAAGCAATCATTGGAGTAGCTGTTACCGGAGGTCCCCCTATATTCGGAATTTGTATTTTGCCTACAAAGATTGGACATTCATCATTCATCCATCGAACCCATACATCGTAAAATCCAGAAGATAATCCATTAATGATTTTAGAACCAGAATCTGCAAATTCATAATCATAAATAATTCCTCCATCTATACTAATTTCAAGATATTCACGATCCGGATCATCAGCTATCGAAAAGCCCATTTTCCCTAAAGTTCCAAGTATACAATCTTCGCCTTGTACTACCGTATTAAGAACTGTCGGGGGATTTGTACAATCATCCACACAACTATATTCAGTCAGTTTTGGAAAATTTAAGGCCGGAATTTGGACTGTGCCATCATTCGAAGCTGCTTCATAAAATGAGGTGAGTTCAGGTCTGAACATAATATCTGGATCAGCGGAGGGATCCGAAATGGAGAAATGCAAGATCCCAATTTTAGTGGCAACTTGTTTGTTTAAATATATAGTATTCAGACTCTCATCAGCTAATTGTAAAACAAGATTTACCAAACCACACTCATTATCAAAACTGATGGCATGAGTTAGCCAACCACTGTTCATGTCCACTACTGAGCTGAACTCCAATTCACTGTAATTAATTGCCTGGACAACCAAGGGATTAAAGTCCAAGAAAATGGAAGAGGAACCTATTTTAAAATCCTGATCTGAAAAGGAAGAAGCTCTTGCAAAGATGGCAACTTCCAATAGACCATTGCAACCATTCTGACCTGTTAAGAACAAATTGATGGATTGCGAAACCCCATTACAATAAAAGGCAATTGCGAATAGATGTATAGAAAGGATACGAATAATCTGCTGCTTTTTCATATTAATTTCCTTTAAGGTGTTTGTGTAAAACTGGACTTCCTATTTTACTTCGATTATTTTTCCACAAAGTGGAATCATCAAAGTCAACAGTACCATCAGCATTCATATCTCCTGAATAATACCCACTACTTCCTATTTCTCTCCTCCAATTGCCAAAGTCTGTAGTATTGATAACTCCATTGTTGTCTAGATCACCTGCTATTAAACCGTAAACACCAAGAGCAAGATTCTTAAGTTGATTGCTTCCTTCTACCAATTCGGTTGCGGTGGTCAAATTCAAAGTGTAATTAGCTCCGTCTATAACATTGATCCCTGCTTTGACCAATACGCCAAGATGCGATCTGTGAAGCACAGCAACCTGATGTTCTTCCGGATACAACTCATCAATTTCGAGAGGTTTAGAACCATCAAGATTTGTAACAAATCCGTCATTATCTAACAAGGCTGGTATTCTCCTTTTTCTAAGTCCATTAGTATCATATAATTCAATTAAGACCCAATCCACAGTTTTTGCAGGCAATTGATTTGCACTTACTTCACTTCCAAAATAATTGAAGAATATATTGTCAAATGGTTGACCAGATGGTAGTGATCCTGCTTGATTTAAATTATTAGTCATTAATCCTGTTGCACTATCGTAGAATCCTTCCAAGAAAACTTTGATTGACAAATTGATTGTTGCGGCAGTTATTTGTACATAGGGACACGTACTATCTACGACAGAACTAGTTCCTATTATTGGTAAGTTTCTATTTAAAATGGAAGCATCAGTAGAGGGAAATGATGCTTGGATTGAATCTGAACTCGCACCTAACCAATCCCTAAGAATGGATGCAAATACACTTCTGTAGTCATGTTGCAATTGGGTGGGATTAGCTGCACCGCCTTCACCAGGGCCAGCTGCAGCACCGCCAAGATAATTTGCTAGATCTTGATTTATACCGAAGATGCCCTGATCAACCAGATAGTCATTGCCTTCATATGTCGAACTTTCTGAATGATCAGTATTCACATTGCTTCCAATGACAAACATAGATGAGAGAGTGCCGTGATCTGTACCTTCATTACCATTTTCTAATAGTTTTCTTGAAAATTCAGAGAAGACAGTGGTAATCACTTTGTGATCAACATTTAGTTGTTGAAGGTCTAGCTGAAATTTTTCCAAAGAAAATCCTAATTCTTTCAGTAGAGCTGATTGCTTATTTAGTTGATTTACATGCGTATCCCATCCTCCTATTCTTGCCATATATACCTTGGTTGTAGAGCCCCCTGATATGAATTTTGCAATTGTCCTTAGCTGATTCGATAGATCATATATCTCATTGTCTTCATTGGTATAGTTTACTGTGTTTGTTCCAACATTAAACACATCCTGGATTCGTTCGGAGTATACTTGTGTACTCTTGTCTACAAGAGCAATATGTCGGAGCATCTCTCCATGATTAGAATTAGGAAATTCAGTAATAGGTTGTCCGCTCAATGAGGATAGCACATTAAAGAATCCAGCTGGGTCCTGACCACTCAGATTGATTTCCATATCATGTTCATCCAGAGTGTGAAAACCAGTATCTGGAGTATTTCCAAGGATAATGCCAAGAGGATCTAAAAAGTCTCCAAATGGAAGACCTTTATATGCGGGATGCTTGTCTTTAAGAAATCTTCCAATCCATCCATTCTTTTCAGCTTCAGTGTCTTCATCACCATCTATTCCTTTCAACATAATATCTTCAGAAGCAAAATGTGATCGATTTGGTGTTGGATAACCAACTCGCTGTAAGAGACAAAGCTTGTCATCTTCATATAAATTTTTAAGCCCTTGCAGATTTGGATGCAATCCAAGAGACAACCAAGGATCTACAGAATCATTTAGTGTTATGAGATTATTTTCTGGAAGCTTAATTGTGGGTCTGTTCTGCTCATATTGGCCAAACTGATTTAATGGCACTGCAGTATTAATAATATCATTTGCTCCAGCCAAATAAATAATAACCAACACTCTATCATCAAAACTGCATGTCGATGCAGGACGAATGGTGCCACTAAATTGATTCAATCCAAAACCGTTCAGGAAGATTGGTGCCATTGCGCCACTAATCCCTTTATTGATAAAGTCTCTTCTTCTCATAATTTAAAAGGTTTGAAATTCGGGTGAAGACAAAATTGCATCGAAAAGCCGTTCTAGTCCTACACGCACATTATTTGTAACATCATTGACTATGTTAGCTGGCGTGCTGTTTGTTAGCGATAAATATTCGACCCATGAGAAATACCAATTGATACTACTCAGGCCTCCAAGTAATGAATTGAGGAAATATTCAAATCTATTTTCGTCAGGTATTTCTGGTAAAAAGTAGGTCAACATTTGGGTGACGAGATAGTCTGCATTTGCAACTCCCATTGGATCATCTTTTGTACCAGATACAATAGCACCACTATTATCCAAAATTTCAAATTGATTGAAAAATCCGATGAAGTCATTTATGATGAATGGAAAAGGAATTTCAAATTGACTTCCGTCGTCAGAAAATTCAAAATTACCTTTTAGTGACTCCCCAACAGTTAGTCTTTTAAATAGGGAATTCGAACTGAACCAATTCTTTGAAAAATTAGGTTCATCATAAAATCCAGGATATCCTTCCACTGTATCTGGTCCCCGAAGATTCAATCCTATAGATCTGAAATGTTCTTCGGCAAAGACTTTAAACATTGTTTGAAATGATAGCTTAGTTTCTTGTTGATTTGAAATTGGTAGTGCCTGGATTTCTGCAAGGTTTATAGTTTGCAAAATCATTTCCCAAGGTGATTTGATTTTACCTCCAATGATTTCATTTGTTGAATCCGTATCATCAACATCATAAAAATGCTCGCTAGTCAATAAGGTTTTAATGGTTTGAATGTAATCGTAATCTGAGTTCTTTAATTCTGCAGCTAAAGGAAGAATCACATTCTGTTCTGTATCAGAATCTATTACATCTCGCACGAAATATTGATACATCCTGCGAACAAAAGATTTTGAAGTTTCTTCATTATTAAACACAAGCAAATAAAAATCTTTAAGCTCTTTATACATGCTTTCGGTATCTTGGTCTGCAGCAGGAGTTGCAGGGAAAATAGTAGGGGCACCGCCAGATAATTCGGCACTAAATGTTTTTGCTGAGAAATCATGTTTGGCAACAACAGGAAGAGAAGTTACAATTTCAGTAAACAGAGAGTCTTGGAAATAAGAGGATTGATTTGGAATATATGTATCAGCGTTGTCTAATGTGAAGCCTGTCAACACTTTTGCAGCATTTTGAATATCGGCTTCTGTATAATAAGTGTAATTACCAAGGGAGATACTCGGACCTTTTCGGATAGTCATCAGCTCTAGTACTTCCCGAGCAAAATTTTCATTTGGCGCACCAACCTCATTTATTTCATTGTTGAGGTATTCCATCATATTTTTATCCGTAGTGATTTTAAGCGCAATGGTTTTCAGGCTGACTGGATTTTGATCTGTCCCAAGACACTTATCGAGTAGTCGCCAATAGAAGTAAAAGAATTCAGAAACGCGAACTGGAAAAAGAGTATGTAGCCAATGGAGCACTTTCCATCGGGCTGAATCATCGTATAGTCCTTCCAATGTTTTCCATAGAACGGCAGCTCTTCCACGTTCATTTAAATTGTTGATCGCAACTGAACTGCTGTCCAATAGATCAAAAATTTTAGGGAGTGCGGGAGTTTTCCAACTCAATGGTCCATTAGGAAAATGCAATGGCTGATTTTCGAAATCAAATAATAGATCAACTGCCTGGCTAGCAGTCAATGTTGAGAATTGTTTTATCCGCGATATATTATAATTATAAGTTGCTCTTCTTAATAAGTGAGCAGCAAGTCTTGGTGATAAGACCTGATCATACGATTCAAGTACGGTACTAGACATTTCAAAAATATTAGGTAAACGCAATATATTATCTAATGCCTCATGGTTTATGTTAAAGTCAATAAGTGTATTGATCTTAGCAATAACTGTATAAGTTTGTCGAGATTTATTGTTCTCCAATTCACGATTAAGGCAGTAAACCAGGTTAGATTATACTCAGATAATTTAGCAAAACAATAGTCAAGAAGTAAAAACGCTCATACCTTATCACTTATAAATCGGCATTACAGAAAAGAGTTTGTGTAAGAGTGTGGTAAACCAAACTCCTTGAATATTGAAACTAAATTTTGGTCTAATGGATAGTGATTGAGGAAAAAGCAGTAACGGTATATGATTTAGTAATAATTGTCATGCTGAATAGGGAATCCAATCTAAAATGTTTCCTATGCACTCTTTGTCCGAATTGGTGATCTTCCCTTCGCCAGGACACACATCTTTCAAAATTCATCAGTAATAAATCATTTTGCATTTACAATTTTGGATGAATTAATCATACATTTGTGAAATCTTAATATGAGGATTTCAATCTCGAACATTATAACCAACCAAGACTAACAATTTATGAGTGATAAGTTTATCAATTCAGCCCTGATCTCTGTATACCACAAGACAGGCTTGGATGCCATTGTCAAAAGACTAGATGACTTAAACATTAAAATTTATTCAACTGGTGGCACCCAGAAATACATCGAATCAATGGGCGTCGAGGTGCATACTGTCGAAAACCTTACCTCTTATCCATCCATTCTTGGCGGTAGGGTAAAGACACTTCATCCGAAAATTTTTGGAGGTATTCTGGCAAAGCGCGAACAAGAGCATTTGACAGAACTTGCAGAGTTTGATATTCCGGAAATCGATTTGGTAATTGTAGATCTGTATCCATTTCAAGAGACAGTAGCATCTTCTGATGATGAGTCTGAGATAATAGAGAAAATTGATATCGGAGGAATTTCGTTGATTCGGGCTGCAGCCAAAAATTATAAAGATCTAGTAGTCATCCCATCAAAGAATCAATATTCAGAATTGTTAGATATTCTAAATGCTAAATCAGGTTTAACTTCATTAGAAGAAAGAAAGAAATTGGCGAGCCAGGCATTTGCCATTTCATCGGAGTATGATGGTGCTATATTAAATTTCTTTTCAGCTGATGGTCCTGCTGTTGGTCCAACATTGGATGAAAGCGAAGCACTTTCCTTGCGCTATGGTGAGAATCCACATCAACAGGCAAAATTTTATGGCAACCTTGATCAAAAATTCGAGAAACTGAGCGGTAAGGACCTGTCCTATAATAACCTAGTAGATATCGATGCCGCTGTAGAGATCATTCATGAATTTGAACACAACCTGCCTACATTCTGTATTCTCAAGCATACAAATCCATGTGGTGTAGCGACTAGAGAAAACATAAGTGATGCATGGGATGCTGCATTAGCCGGTGATCCAGTATCAGCATTTGGAGGTATACTGATTGCGAATGACGAAATTGATTTAGAAACAGCAACTAAGATTAATGAGTTGTTTTATGAAGTGCTAATTGCACCAAGCTTTGCTTCTGATGCAATAGCCTTACTCACAAAAAAGAAAAAGAGAGTGTTGTTGAAGATGAAAGACATGACTGTGCCAACAGAACGTGTGAAGACGATCCTCAATGGCGTACTTTGGCAACAATGTGATGTCATTGATCAAACAGATCATCAATTTAATGCAGTAACTAAAAGATCACCTACAGATCGCGAATTGCAAAACATCATATTCGCCAATAAGTGTGTCAAAAATTTGAAATCAAATACAATAGTTCTTGCAAGAGATAATCAATTGCTAGGTATGGGTTGCGGACAAACATCCAGAGTCGATGCATGTAAGCAAGCAATTGACAAGGCAATAAGAATGGGCTTTATGTTGGAAGGCGCAGCCATGGCTTCAGATGCATTTTTCCCCTTTCCAGATTGTGTTGAAATTGCACATAAAGCCGGTATCAGCACAGTTGTCCAACCAGGAGGATCAATTAAAGATCAGTTGTCTATTGACTATTGTAATGAACATGATATTGCAATGGTCTTTACTGGTATTCGTCATTTTAAGCATTAATAGATATTGAAAATACTTTGTTTAGATATTGGCAACACAAGAGCAAAGTATGCTTTATATAAGGATAGGACATTAGTGAAAACTGGCTATCAACCAAAATTCCTGGTAAAGGATATTAGAAAAATATGTAGGGACAATCGAGTTGAGTATGGGATTATAGCCTCTACCAGACATCGCAATTCACCTATAGTTAGATTTCTTACAAAAGAATTGAAGCATTTCATTGAGTTGGATTATAAGACAAGCCTTCCCATAACAAACGCGTATGATAGTCCAAAAACACTAGGGATGGATCGTCTTGCAGCTGCAATTGGCGCATACACCAAAATGCCAGGTAGAAGTCATCTGGTAATTGATGCCGGTTCGTGTATGACACTTGATGTCATTGACAAGAATGGCTGCTTCAAAGGAGGAAATATAACGCCAGGAATGCACATGAGATCTAAGGCAATGAATGATCATACAGATAAGCTACCATTGGTACCATTAGTATACCATAAAGACCTGCTGGGGACAAATACTAAAATGGCTTTACAAAATGGTTCTGTTAGGGGTACATTATTCGAAATAGAGGCGTTTATACAAGGTGTGAGGAAGGAATACCCACGCATTAACATAAATTTAACCGGAGGAGACACAGAATTTTTGGCTAAGTACTTGAAATCTAAGATATTAGCCGACCCAAATTTGGTTTTCAAAGGCCTAAATGAAATAGTGCTTCATCATGTATAGAATCGGGATAGGTTTTCTTTTTGTATTCTTTGTTGCTTCGACACAACTTTGTGCGCAATCAGGTGGTTTTAATTCACCTTTTTCCAAATTTGGAATAGGAGATATCGTGGATCCAAATCCAGTCTACCTGCGACACATGGGCGGTATAAATGCCTCCTTTGCAGACAACTATCATATCAATCCTACAAATCCTGCGGCCTACTCTTTCTTAAGAGCGACGGCTTTTGATATCGGTGTATCTGCCAATAACATAAACTTATCTGACGACTCAGGAAACAGTTTCAGAGATTGGGGTGGCAATCTCGAATATTTACACCTTGCATTTCCACTAAGAAATCCATTGAATGATGTGTTTGACAGAGAATCAAAGGATTTACGATTGGGTATGGGATTCAGCTTGCAACCAGTTTCAAGAGTCGCTTTCCATATAGCAAATGATGATGTTGACAGCGAACTTGGCAATATTTCCAGAGAATTTATTGGAGATGGTGGAGTCTTTAAGGCGCAATGGGGTAACTCCGTTAAGTATAAGAATATATCCTTTGGTGCAAATATTGGTTACCAATTTGGAACAATAACACTAGATAGGATTGTAAATTTTGAAAGTTTATTAGCTTTTGATAATCAATTTACAACGGACTATGCATTAAAAGGGTTCACTTATAATGTAGGAGCTATCTATCAATGGGTCTTGAATAAAGCTGAATTTACAGAGGATCCGAATATTGCTGCAAAAGCGATCAATTTCGGTATCTATGGAAATACTGCAACTTCATTTTCAACAGATGGAAGTGAGTTGTTTCAAAATAGTACAGAAGGTATAGGTCTCAATCCAATAACGGATACGCTCAGTTTTCAACAAAATATAGAAGGGAGTGGGACTTTGCCAGCTCAAATAGGTATTGGGGCAACATATTATGTTGGCGCAGCCTTGAGTGTAGGTGTCAACTATGTCTTCACAAACTGGAGTCAATATCAAAATGATGCTAGTCCGGAAGAACTTTTAGATGCTTACAAGATATCTTTTGGAGGATTTTACCGTCCTAATGTTAAATCCTTTAACTACAGAGATAGGATTTATTATCGAGGAGGTGTTAATTTTGGCAAAGGAGCCAGATCGATTGAAGGCAATCAGCTGAGTGAATACAGTATAAATGCAGGCTTTGGCTTCCCATTTGTGTATCAACGTAAGATATCTCATATCAATTTAGGTATAGAATATGGTCAAAGATCGACAGGTAATATCCTCAGTGAAACTTTTGTTAAACTAGGATTAGGCCTAACTTTTAACGACGACGAATGGTTTATAAAGAGAAAATATAATTAATTGGATTTTACTAAATGGCGAATAATATGAATTACAAAGCACTTTTTTCAATACTATCTTCCCTGTTTTTAGGAATAGCCGTTATCGGCCAAGATTGTAAAACATGGGATGGAATGGCAGACATGGAGCATCTCCTTGAACAACATTCAATCTATAGAGATAATGTAAAGCTTCAAAATTACGATGATGCTGTAGAGGCATGGGAGGAAGTGTTTACTAAAGCTCCGGCAGCTGATGGCAAACGAGATTTCCATTTTACAGATGGAATCAAAATTTATAAGCACAAAATGAAAACTGCTGATGAGGCAGAAAAGGCAGCAATAAAAGAAAAAATCATTGCACTTTATGATGGCTGTATCGCTTGTTATAATAAAGGGGTGTTGTCTATCAAAGGAGGTGATGATGCCGTAAAAGATCGTGTAGCATATTTGATGGGTCAAAAGGCATATGATATGTACTATGAATTGAATAGCCCTTACGGTCCAAACCTAGAAGCGTTTGAAACTGCCGTAGAACTGTCAGGAGACAAAACATTGTACAATGTTTTGATTCCTTATGCAGCTATCACAACATATCAATTCCAAAAAGGTAAAATAGATCAGGATAAGGCAAGAAGCATATATGATAAGATAATGCCTATTGCAGAGCATAATATTGCACAAGGTGGCGACTATGCACCTTATTACGAGAATGCAATGGCGAATATGAAATCTGAGCTGACAAAAATCGAGAGAGACATTTATGACTGTGCTTATTTCAAGGCCAAGATTCAACCTCAATATGACGCAAATCCAGATGATCCTCAGCTCGCGAAAGATTTATATGGCCAGTTGATCAGAAGAGGATGTGATAAGAGCGATCCACTAGTTGCTGAGTTAGAACGAAAGTATGAGTCGTGGGCATCTGCAGTTAATGCACAAAAGATGGCAGAATTTGAAGCAAACAATCCTGCTATGCTTGCTAAGAAAGCGTATGATAGCGGAGACTTTAATGGCGCGATCAACAAATATAGAGAGGCGATCACACAAGAAACGGATGCCAGTAAACAGGCAAATTATCACTTCTATATCGCATCAACACAGTTCAGAAAAATGAAAAAATATAGTGACGCTCGTGCAGAAGCTAGAAAAGCGCTATCACTAAATCCAAATTACGGAAAAGCTTACATGTTGATTGGTGATATGTACGCAACAAGTGCAAGAAATTGTGGAGATAGCTGGAATCAACGGTTGGCAGTATTGGCAGCAATGTCAAAGTATTCAAAAGCAGCAAGTGTTGACCCATCAGTAGCAGATGAAGCGAATAATAAAAAATCAAAGTACAGAGGTTCTCTTCCGAATAAAGAAGAAGGATTTTTGAGAGGAGTCAAATCAGGAGATACACAGAAAGTGGGTTGTTGGATTGGAGAGACAGTGACTGTGAGGTATTAAAATATATCCTTTTAATTATAGAAAAAGGGTTTATCGGCGACGATGAATCCTTTTTTTCTTTTCAAAGGTTTGTAAATCCAATTCGCTAATGGATCCGAAGAATTATTCAACTTAGTAGATGCTCCATTTGAAGGAAATGATTTACTCCTTATGGTGAATTGGCAGGTGCCGATTTATCAAATTATGATGAGTTGAGATTGGAGATTAGAGAGTTATTGGCAGGGCAAAATGTACCACACTTTTAGATTACACAAATTCAGAAATACATCCTCCAAAATTTAAATTCATCTGTTAGAATGTAATTACTTTAATGTAATGATTGATCATCGGTTATTGAATAAAATAGTATGCAACTCATCCATTTCTTCTTTGTTTAAATATGACCACTCTCCAGGTTTTAACGCTCCCAATGTTATGTGCATAATCCGTACTCGTTTGAGAGTTGTGACTTTGTATCCACAATATTCGCACATTCTACGTATTTGCCTATTTAACCCTTGAGTCAAGATAATTTTAAATAAGGTTGTTTTTAATTGAATGACTTTGCTGGGTAGTGTTTTTGTGCCTAGCATGGGTATAGGCTTAGACATATTCTGAATGAAGGCACTATTGATTGGTCTATTTACGCCAACTATATATTCTTTCTCATGTTTGTTTTCCTTTCTCAATATTTTATTGACAATGTCTCCGTCACTTGTTAACAGAATGAGTCCAGTAGAACTTTTATCTAGTCTCCCAATTGGAAATATTCTTTTCTTATAATTAATGTAGTCAATGATGTTACTCTTATCCTTAGTATCTGTGGTGCAAGTTACACCTGGTGGTTTGTGGAATTTAATGTAGACTTGTTTTGACTTTTTTTTCTTGATGATTTGACCATCGAGAATCACTTGATCAGAAGCTGTCACTCGGTTTCCTTTTTTGGCTACTTCTCCATTGAGTATAACACGGCCTTGCTCGATCAATTTATCTGCTTCACGTCTGGAACAGAGACCTTTGCTGCTGATGAATTTATTGAGGCTGATACTTTCTTCGTTCATATGATCATCCCTGATTTAATTCTGGATTAATGCTGTTGCCCAAGGGTCTTTTTTCTTTATCAGATTTCTCACAGCATGTTTCATAATCCATTGTCGTTCTGTTGAGCTGTTTTTAATTTTCCATGAATCCAAAAGCTGTTTGCCTATTTCAGGATTATCCTTTAAAATGTCATTTATACAATTTGCTACAGATTTTTGAACGTACTTAGATTTATCATCTTTCAGCTTATTTAGTATGGGAAGTATTGGTTTTGGATTTTCAATAAATGCATCTAATTTTTTGGCCCATGGGAGTCTTGGCCTCACTCCTTCACAAGACAAACGACGGACATGAAAATTATCATCTGTTGCCCATTGTTTCATTTGTTTCAACGTAGCTTTACTGTGTGATTCTATATATGGACGAATAGTATATTCTCCTGTATTTCGTTTGGTGATTTCTTTTATCGCATTCATTGATTCATCAAAATGATCTAAGCCATATTTTTCTATAAATTTTGCAATTGGCATCACCCAATAGAAATTGCTAAACATGCCTGTTTCTTCTGTATTTTCTGGTCCTAAAACAGATATAAGGATAACAAGTCCTTTGCTGTAATTTGAGTCGAGTTCCTCGTACAAGCCATCCGCGATTACTTCAACCCGATCTTTTAGTTCGAGCGTCCCGACTTGCTTGTCTATTTGTTTGACAAATCTCCTACTATTGAATGTCGGTTCACTTGTGCTGATTTTATCTGCCAGAAGTTTTGCCAGGTCTTTATCAAACCACAGTTTCAATTGTTTGAATGCCATATCGTAAAGTTAAAAATTGGGAGACAGAAATTGGTGATTCAAGTTGATAATCGGCCTTATAAGGAGTAATGAGAAAATACTAAAATGATCAAAGAATTACTTTTTAAATTGAAATCTTAGGTTCAATATAAGAAGTCCATATAAAAGCCACAATTCCACCAAGAACACTTTTTATAATCCCTCCTAATAAAAATGGCTTAATTCCGTGAATAATTGCAGCCCCCAAACCCATAGAATAACTTAACCATAATGATCCAAGGGTGAGGATTACAATTGTTCCTAGAAACATTAATATGATGGATGAAAATAGTGATTCTACATGTCTTGTTTCTTTAATTTTACCAACTAGTCCTGCAGCTATTACAAACCCGTATAAATAACCTGCACTCGTGCCCCACAAGGTATCTAGACCACTCCCTCCTCCTGAAAATATGGGTAAGCCTAAAGCTCCACATACAAGGTAAAGTAGCATTGCAATAATGGCCAGTTTAGAACCAAGAATGAAACCAACTAATAATACTGCAAACGTCTGACCGCTGATACTCAGATCTGCTTCGTTGAGAGGAAGCTTAATTTCCAATTGTGCAAATAGAGAAACAAAAAGTACTGCAGTAATGACCTTAAAAAGCAAAAAGTAGTTTGTTTTAGGCCAATGCAAGTTCGCCAGTTAATTCCTTTCTTTTTCCTCTTACCTTGTCTGATCGTACATAATCATTATACGTCATTAGTTGGTCAATCATACCACTAGGAGTGATTTCTATGATTCTATTGCAAGATGAATTCAACATCTCGTGATCATGAGAGGTTATGATAAAACTACCTTTGAATTCTTTTAGTGAATTGTTTAAGGCTGTTATAGATTCCAAGTCAAGGTGATTCGTAGGTTCGTCCATCAACAAGAAATTGGGGTGTGATAACATCATTCTGGACAGCATACATCTCACTTTTTCACCTCCGGAAAGAACACCTGACTTTTTAAATACTTCTTCTCCTGAAAAGAGCATCCTTCCCAAAAAGCCTCTAATGAATTGTTCGTCTTTATTTTCTGAGAATTGTCTTAGCCAATCCATCAGCTCTACATTCTGTTCTTCTGTAAAGAATGATTCATTGTCTGTTGGCAAATATGCTTTTTCGATAGTCTGTCCCCATTCGATTTTTCCAGTTGTTGGCTCTAATTCTCCGCTCAATATTTTATAAAAAGCAGTGATAGCTGTTGATTCTCTGGCCAGCAAAGCAATTTTGTCACCATTGTTGAGCCTAAAGTTAATGCCTGCAAATAATGTTTCGCCTTCTGGGGTAGTATAGCTGAGGTCATCTACAAACAGTAACTGATCTCCTATTTCTCTTTCTGATTGAAAATGAATAAATGGATATTTTCTTGTGGACGGTTTTATGTCCTCTAGTTTTAGTTTTTCCAAGGCTTTTTTCCGACTGGTTGCTTGTCTTGATTTTGAAGCATTGGCTGCGAAACGCTGAATAAATTCCATCATTTCCTTTCGCTTCTGTTCTACCTTTTTATTTTTATTGGCAAGTTGTTGTGCCATCAATTGGCTTGACTCATACCAAAAAGTATAATTACCAGAGAACGTTCTAATTTGACCAAAGTCTATGTCAACGATATGCGTACAAACCATATCTAAGAAGTATCTATCGTGAGAAACAACAATCACTGTATTCTTATAGTCTGCAAGGAAATCTGCCAACCAAGTGACAGTTTGCGCATCCAAGTCATTTGTTGGCTCATCCAGCAATAGTAAGTCTGGATTACCAAATAACGCTTGTGCCAACAATACTTTTACTTTTTGCTGGGAATTAAGTTCTTTCATTGTTTTATAATGCGCATCAACAGGGATGCCCATATTGGACAATAGTTCACCAGCATTTGCATCGGCTTCCCATCCACCCATTTCACCAAACTGATTTTCAAGTTCTGCTGCCTTCAAGCCTTCCGCTTCTGTGGCATCAGGATTCATATAGATATCATTCTTCTCTTTCATGATGTCATACATTTCTTTATGACCCATGATGACTGTTTCTAATACCTGCAATTCTTCAAATTCGAAGTGGTTCTGTTTTAGGACTGCCATTCGATTGCCAGGCTCAAGTTCAATGTGCCCTCCAGTAGGATCATCTTGACCACTAAGGATTTTCATGAATGTCGATTTGCCGGCACCGTTTGCCCCTATAATACCATAGCAATTTCCTTGCGTAAATTCAACATTGACTTCATCAAAGAGAATTCTCTTTCCGAATTGAACACTAAGATTGCGGACACTAATCATTTATTGAAAATTTAAGGTGCAAATGTACATGCTTTCTATGTATATAGCTTGCCAAATTGGCTTTCTATTTGTTTTTATACAGATCGAAACAAATAGATTCCTTCTTCACTCATACTTTTTTTGATCAGGCCACGCTCTTCTAAAACATCCAGATACCCAATTAACATAACAATGGCTGGAAAACTGATCCTATCTTCATACATCGTAGCTATTAAATCATTGTATCTATGTTTGCCATCCTTAATCAATGATCTGGTTTCTTCTAACCTCATTTCAATTCTTCTCAATTGTGTTTCGATCAGTTGGTCTACATTTTCTATGGTTTCGTAATGACCTGGGTATGCTACAGCGATATCCAGTTTTTTCATGGCATTTAATGAATCGATAAGCTTTGGTAATCCTACTTGTCTCTTTGTAGAATCATAGGGATCCAATTCAATTACAGGTGTAGGTGTTAACTTTAGTAGCATATCAGCGGAGAACATTTGTCGACTCTCGTTTTGGAAGAAAACTGTTTGTGTTGCCGAATGACCCGGTGTATAAATTGCTTCCCAATGTTGACCACCAATATCAATACCCTCTTTTGACTCAAACCGAATCGTATTTTCTACTGGAATGGGCTCCCACATGTCTAGCATAGAGCTGAAAAATGATTTTCCATGAGTAAAAAAATTTGATAGAATAGAATCTTTGGTAACAAGCGTTGAAAAAGTGTCTCTTATGAGTTCATTTCTTTTGTTCCACATAGCATGCACATTAGCACCCCATTCATAGCAATACTCAGACATCCAGACTTTAGCATCGGAGTGTTCGACAATTCGATTGGCCATACCCATATGATCTACATGGGCATGCGTGATGATGATTTTCTGAATGTCACTAACCAATAAACCATGTTCACCCAATTGTTTATTCATAGCTGTCCAGCTATCTTCGGTCAATTCACCACAATCAATCAGGGTAGGGATAGGCTCCTTTATCAACCAGCTGTTGACTGACTGCATGTTAAGAATTTCTGGAAGTATGATCCGTATTGGATAAAGATTCATTAACTGATTTGTAGGTAAAACAAAATATGATTAGAACTAAGAATGCTAGAAAAATAGAGTTGGCGAAAATATCCTTTAGTTTGTCAGAACCAAATAAAGCGGGTAAAGAAAGGACAGCAGGTATCGAAATCAAGATAGACATCAATTTATTAGATAGCTTAGGCGACCAAAAGTGATACCCAATTATGGCAAACAGAACAGCCAATCCTATCCACTTAGACCAAGTACTCATAGCTAATGCTTGCAAACTTAACGAGAATTGGCCGTTGTTAAGATAGGCCTCACTTATATCTAATAGTTGAATTGTTTCTATGACGTCAGATATATATATAATTGCGATGAGCACTATGCCTGGCCACAGAGAAATCTGATTAAGACGAACAAAAATTTTCCAAAACCCAAGTAAAAATAGACTGTAGAAAATCATGAACGCAAAGTCTGTTTTATTAAGCCAGTCAAGCGCATTTACCGCATCTTTTGTTAAAGGACCAAGGACTTTGTGCACGTCATCTATAGATTCGACAAACTCAAAGGCTAAAATTGAACTTGTGTAGGGGGCTGGTATTTTTTGTTTCGGCGGTGAAAAATAGGCAAACAATAAAATACAAATCAACATTGGAATGCCTAGGAAACCAATTTTGAAATAAGGTTTTCTGTTAAGTAAATGTGCACCTGTACTGATAACGTTGATATTTTTCTAAGTTCAAATTGAGGAATATACATATTATTAGTACTTTTGTATCAGACTTCCAGCTACAAGTAGCAACTATTTGACAAATATCCCGTGTAACGCATCAAGATGTGCACGTAAAGTAAATGCTCTTTTAAGGTGTAGAGCAAGGTGTAAGTGGCATTCGCCTGAATGCCCTTGCACCACCTTTAAGACTTATATTTTCCCTTATTCCACAGCACTCATTTGTTATTTAAAAATTAAATATTCTCGTATTTAATAACTCCATTAACAATTGTGTATAATACCTTGGTATCTAGGATGGCATCGTCAGAGCAAGTCATTAAATTCTCCGATAGTATAACAATGTCAGCTACCTTCCCCTTTTCTAAAGTTCCTTTATACTCTTCTTCGAATGCTGCATGAGCATTGTTGATTGTATATGATTTCAGGGCTTCAAGACGAGACATCTTTTGCATTGGGTAAAAGATCAGTTTATTATCTGCTCTTTTTCTTGTTACAGATGCATAGTAGGATTGGATGGGGTCAACGTCTTCTACAGGTACGTCAGTTCCATTGGCTATAATGGCACCACTATCCATTAATGATCTCCAGGCATATGCGCCTTCCTCTGCTCTCTTTTTTCCTAGCCGTTTCACTACAAATGGCGAATCTGATGTGCAATGGATTCCCTGCATTGCCGGGATGATTCCAAGTTGCGCAAAACGAGGAATGTCATCTGGGTGTAAATGCTGTGCATGCTCAATTCTCCATCTCATGTTCTTTTCTTTACTTACAAAATCTGAGAAAATGTCCAATACTTCCCGATTGGCACGATCGCCAATTGCGTGGACGCAATACTGCATATCATTGGAAACAGCCAGCTTTGATATTTCCTCTACGTCTTCCACGGATGTCGTATTTTGACCAACAAAATCTTGCTTGTCAGAGTAACCCTGTAACAGCCATGCACCATACGACCCGAGAGCACCATCGATCGCAGATTTGATGGCTCGACAGGTATAGAATTTATTGCCAACATTAATCATGCGGTGAGCCGATAGATTTTCTCGCATATCTTCAATGCTCGATCTAATCATGACCCATAGCCGAACATCTAGATCGCCGCCCTTTGCTAGTTTTTCATAACGGCGACATTCTTCAAAACTAGAGCCAGCATCTTGAAAGGATGTTACTCCTTTAGATAAACATTCTTGCTCAGCCAGCTGAATGCCTTCATGCCACTTTGCTTTAAGCTCATCTTGACTGAGACCATCCAAATATTCCTGATGAGCCTTGCGAATTACACTCATTGCTGTTTCTTCAAATACACCAATTGCTTCTCCATCGCTATCTCGTACTATTCTTCCACCAGATGGATTAGGTGTCTCTACAGATACCCCAGCGATTTCCATAGCTTTTGCATTTGCGAAAACTCCATGTCCACTTGCATGTCCTAAAATCACGGGATTATCAGGTGAGATTGCGCTAAGTTTATCATGCGAAGGATAGCCATAAGTTGTTTCACCTGGAGATTCATTCCACTTTTCCTGGTGCCAACCTCTTCCTTCGATCCATTCTCCAGGTTGTGCTGTTTTTACTTTTTCTTCTACCATTGACACGATTTCATCCCAATTCTTAGATCGTATAAAATTTAGGTTAATGAGGCTATAGCCCAAACTTGAGAAATGGCCATGACCTTCAATGAATCCGGGCATGATGAAAGCTTGTTTTGCATCAATAGAATTTGTAGCCTCCAGCTGTCTTATATCTTCAGAGCTTCCTAGTTTTTGGACCAGGCCATCTCTAATCGCAATTGCTTCCACAACGCTGTTTTCTGTATCAAGGGTGTGAATAGCACCATTATAGATAATTAAATCATATGCATTCTTGTCCGTTTCGCACGAACTGAATAACATGAGCATCAAGAATGAGAAGAAGAATGAGCCTTTCATTATATTTGTTTTATAAGTATATGGGTATGACAACGGCGCTTGAAATTAAGAATGAATTCGAAGAATATATTAAGAATCGACAATTTAATGGTTCGCCTCAAAGTTTGTACGATCCTATCAATTATATCCTATCTTTAAAAGCAAAGCGAGCTAGACCTGTATTGTTGTTGCTTGCACACCAATTATACAATCCTGATTTGAGTACTTCTTTATCCAAAGCATTAGCAATAGAGGTTTTTCACAATTTTACTTTGCTGCATGATGATATTATGGATGATGCTGATGTCAGGAGGGGACAAGCCAGTGTGCACAAAAAATACAGTGAAAATGCAGCTATACTTTCAGGTGATGTGATGATGATAATTGCAAATCAATTACTAGATGAGAATCGGACGGAGCACGCTGATCTGATCAGAGAAATATTTTCCAAAGTAGCCGTATTGATTTGTGAAGGTCAACAGATGGATATGGATTTTGAGTCATCAGATGATATTCAGATTGCGGATTATCTAGAGATGATCAGAAAAAAAACAGCTGTACTATTAGGTGCTGCATTACAAATTGGGGCTTTATCAGGTGGAGCATCTGAGCAGGAAGCAGATCGCTTGTATAAATTTGGTGAACAATTCGGCATTTCATTCCAGATTCAAGATGACTTGTTAGATTCATTTGGCGAAGGGAGTAAAGTAGGGAAGGAGATTGGTGGAGATATTAGACAAGGCAAAAAGACCTATTTGTACTTGAAGGCGCTCGAGTTACTTGATGGTGAACACCTAGAAGATTTCATAAGGCTATATCAGTCGGACCAGGATGATAAAGTTGATCAGGTAACAACAATTTTCAGGTCAAACGGAGTAGATGAATATGCAAGACAATTGCGAGATGCATATCATGATTTAGCAATAAGTCATTTTCAAGGCATCAACGTTCAAAAAGAAGTAAAAGGACAAATGAAAGTGTACTTAGATTTATTTATTAACAGAGAAAAATAATCAGTTCGTTAGATAAATGTAATGCTCAAAACCTATTTTAAGTATTCATGGTTTTTTTTGATATTCCTTATTGCTAGTATACTCTTCGCATATTCTGGAATACATGATATTGGTTCATATTTAAGCCAAATATTGAGTAGTGTGGCGATATCTATTTTGAGCCACTTTTTAGTTTTCTTAATTGCCAATTTGGTTACTTCAAATGAATTAATTCTAAGAGTAATTTTATTTACATATTCAATTATCTTATTGCTCTTTTGTTTGTCTTTTTATATTGGAATTACCAATTGGGGTTCTCCAATGAATCACAGTTTAGCCCTTGCTAGTCTCGATGATCTTGATACAGTATTGGGAATTCTTTCGAATAATCTTGGTTTGTTCTTCTTAAGTGTGTCTCTGTTGCTCTCAATTTATTTTAGTTATCGAATTAATCGAAAATATTTAATAGGGAAAATAAATTTTACAGACAAGAACTTTATCATGAATGCAGGGGTAAGCCTTGTCCTTTTGATTACACTTACGACTAATGTCAAAAACTATATTTTACCTAGTTCAGACAAAGAGGAAATATTCACTTCTTTTTTTGGTAGTACAGCCGAGATGCAAAGAATTGACGAACTTAAACTTGGATTAGATAATCTTCCTACTAATTATAAAAAAGTTAACAATTTTGATAGCAAGAACATCATCTTGTTTTCGATAGATTGTTTGAGATCAGATCACATGTCCTTAAATGGATATGAAAGAAAAACAACCCCTTTTCTAGATTCGATACATGCAGCAGGCAAACTGAAAAAATTCTCACTATCTACATCAACATGCGCTTCCTCCTTTTGTGGAATATTATCGATGCTTAATTCCAAAAATTTACAAGGATTATCATATTTCAAATATGGGCTACATGATTATTTACATACACAAGGCTACAAAACTCATTTTATTTTATCAGGTGTTCATGAAGGTTGGTCAAACATTAAAAAGCACTATGGAAAAAATGTTGACCATTATATTGAGGGAAAGGACAAAGAGAGATATAATAAACACAATGATGCTTTGATTGTAGACGAAGTAAATTCCTTGAAAAATTCAGATGGCACGCCAAGTTTTTTCTTTTTTCACTTTATGGGTCCACATACCTTAGGTTACAAAGATACCTCCTTTCAGATTTATAAACCTGTGGTAGAAAAGAGCTTAATCCGAAAACTAAAATTGGGAAGGTCCAACGATAAAAATCTCCAATTGATGTACAAAAATAATTATGATAATGGGATTTATCAGTCAGATCAATACATCAAACAGATTTTGAATTCCCTAAAAGAGAAAGGGTATTTGGAAAATGCAATTGTTGCGATTGCGGGTGATCATGGAGAATCGTTGGGAGAAAACTCATCTTATCTAGGGCACGGCAATGCCTTGACCGATGAATATATTAATATACCCATACTATTTATTGATGATTCTGTTTCAGCCTATCAAGAATCAAATTATGCGAGTCACATTGATATTGCTCCAACTTTGGTTAGTCGATTAAAACTTCCAATTCCAGATGAATGGCAGGGAGGTGATTTGACAAAATATCAAACAAATCGTATAACATATCATGAGCAAACTCCACACGGATTTGAAAAATCGCATATTGGCGTTTTCTCGATAGGGCAGCATAGTATCCAAAAATATGTCTTAGATCAAAATTCTGGAGAAGAAATTATTTTTCAACAGAACCTAGTGAATAAATCTGTTGATACATTGTACCTGTCAAAAATGCTTACCACATTTTTTAGAAAGGAAGTTGACAAATATAAAGGTTCAAATTATGTAGATTTTAAAAATATAGAAGAAGTTACATTTACTAGAAATTCCACTGTAGGTGAAATTAGTATACCTGTAGATACACTCGGTAAATATAGAATACCATGTAATAAATTCACTATAGAAGATTTAAATGAAGTGATTCAACCAAATGGTGAAATATTGAAAACTATTTCAGTAAATAAAAGGAACAACAACTGTACTTGTCATTTTAACTGGCGATCAGATCAAAATGAATATATAAAGTTGAATCTGACAGTAGATTTAAATAGAAGTGTCAAACGTAAATTAAGACAACTGATTAAAAAGGAGAATTATCAAAGAGTGAAAGGTAAACGTTATAAAAATCTGCTTTTTAACGAAAATGAAAATAGAGTAGCTTGGTCTACAAATGGAAGTGACTTCATCGAAATGAATATTGTCGATGGGGAATTAAAATCCTTCGATTTACTCATAAATTTAGCAAAACACTTTCTGGACACCGATCAGAAATAAAGATTACAATTCCACAAATGCTTGTCATAGATAACATTGTACAGTTGGCCGCCATATTCCAATTAGTTGAAACCGATCTATTCCATGTAGTTGATTGGGCATGGACTTCTGTCCATGTAAATAATACATCACTATTGCAACAAAAATAGAGTTGTGGTTTTCATTGGTCATTCCTTTTTATTTAAGATGAAAAATTTGAGAGAAAGTGCTTAAAGCACTATTGGTCAAAATATAATTTACAATTCCACCAATCTTTATCATACATAGCATTGTATTTATCGTAAAATCCAATTGCTAAATCATTCCAATCCAACACTTGCCAAATTACCATTTTGCACTCTTGTTTTTTGGAGTCGTCGATGAATGCTTCGAATAGTTGTTCTCCAATCCCTTTGCGGCGATGTTCTTGTTTGACATAAAAATCCTCAAGGTGCATCATCTTACCACGCCAAGTAGAAAAGCGCAGATAGTAGATTGTCATGCCCACAATTTCACCATTGAGTTCGGCTACCGTACAATTATATAAGCCTTCACTAAATTGTTCTTTATAGTGAGCCAGATCTGCTTTTAGTGCAGTAGGTTCATGTTCATAGACAGCAAGTTCGTGGACTAGATTTCTTACTGCTGTGATATCTTCTAGTGTTGCTTTTCTGATGATCATACAAATATGTTACTCGTAAGCAAATGTAATAATTTGGCCTTTCCATTAAAAGTTATAATTCAGTTATGGAGATGCAGGATAAAGACTTATATCATACCTTTAATATACTACTATACAGAAATGACAAGATTTACTTTACTCATCATTGGATTACTTTTTATCATCTGCAATAACAATATGCTTTATGCTCAAGTGAAGGCAAAAAGCTTGGGATGCAAGGAAGAAGGCTACAAAAACGCTCATTTCCAAGAACACTTTATTTATACAGGGTCATCTGTATCTCCATATACGAAAGAAGTTAGTGTCATAGGAATTGCACCATTGGCTTATTATGAGCCATATAAAAGCACAAGACGTGTATCCGGAGTAACTCAAACAACAAAAACCAAAGGAGAGCGAAAGCGAATGAAAAGAGAATCCATAATTACGGTTGTTACGGATACAATACAGGAGAAAAACTTTCGAGTAGCCCACTTCCTACTAGATGTTGGTTATCCAACTAAGGTAATCAAGGTGCCATGTGGGATCTTTGATAATTCTTTTTTGCATAGAGAAATTGCGGAATCCTTGACAGCCTTGAAATATTACGCGGGCGACTTAGATGCGCCTATGTCTGGTGAACTCTGGAATGCTCTAATGAAATTTCAGGCAGATCACTCATTATTGATTGGGCCGATATCACAAAAGACGGTTGATGCATTGCGTATAAGTCTAGAAGAAATAAACGAACTTATTGACCGCGAAAATGAGCTTATAGCGATTGATGAACATAAGCGTAAATTTATAGCGCAAACAACACCGCTTCAAAGTCATTCAATTGAACCTGAAATGAATAGGGCAGATTTTAAACGCTTGTACGCACATTGTATTGAAGAGGAAATATCGCGCGAATCAACAAGCGATACTATTTATCTCATGAATCCCTCATTTGAAGATATACCCCATGGAGGTGGACTTTTTCAGTATGATACTGGGATTACTGGCTGGTTTGATTGTGGCATGATACATTTTAAGGCTGAGTCTCCACCTGATATCCAACCAACACCAGATAACACCTGGGGAGTTAGTATAGAGGCAGCACATGGATGCACATATCTTGGACTCGTTGTTCGAGATAATGATACGTGGGAGTCCGTATCACAAAAGTTGCAATATCCACTTGAGGCAACGGAGTGTTATTCATTTTCTGTACAGCTTGCGCAAAGTGAACAATATATAAGTGCAACCAGACTGACAGGTGAATTGGCAAATTATAACAGCCCCACACGGATTCAGATTTGGGGTGGAGATGATCCTTGTCAATTTCAAGAATTGCTAGCAGAATCAACAGCAGAATCAGTTTTCGACTGGCAAAGTCTCGAATTTGTGCTTAGCCCTTCGGAATCTACAAAAACGCTGAGTATCCGCGCATTTACTGAAGATGCTACGAGTTTACCGTCAAATGGGCATATCTTAGTAGATGATTTATCTCCGATCGTAAAGATCAGTTGTAATTAGCCCAAAAAGTGACGTTTTCCCCTCCAAAAAACTAATTCAATTTTGCTATTGGACAATCGAAAAACTGTTAGTACCTTTGCAGCTCTTTTTTACAGAGTAGAATTATTATAAAATTAATATAACTGTATGCCAACTATAAATCAGCTGGTACGTAAAGGTAGGAAGCAGATCATCACAAAAAGCAAGTCAAGAGCATTGGATTCTTGTCCGCAAAAGCGTGGAGTTTGTACTCGTGTCTATACTACAACACCAAAAAAACCTAATTCAGCACTACGAAAAGTTGCGAAAGTACGTTTAACAAACGGTGT
>CAYNMW010000031.1:0-30915 GCA_964398295.1 uncultured Saprospiraceae bacterium
GAAATCTATATCAATCTGGGCTGACAGCTGGCTGTAAATTGCCATCAACACTAAAGGGCACATAAGTCTAAGTATTTTAATATACTTATTTCTATAATACATGTAACATGATACTAACTTCTATTAAATCAATACAGGCACAAAAGTTTATCAATTTAGAATGAAATAGCACTTCATTAACTGCAAAAACTATGCTAAACTATCGTGATTGAAATATAGCTCACAATACCAAATTCACTATATCAAAAAACTGAATTTCACGTAGGTATTGAAGGATCTTAGCTTAAGCTATAGTACACTTCAAACCAGTCAAGGATATTATTGATCGCTTTTAATTAATTACAAACATCAATTTTAGCTTCGAAAACTGCGCCTAACTGCACTTGAAAGTTTTCTTTAAATTCGACGCTCTGACCTCCTTGATATGTAATATCATTTGATGGTGGTACAAAACCATTAGTTTCTATACTTATGTTGGCACTTCTATCACTATGTATAAGACTTTGTGAATTTTCTACTATATAATCCTGACAATTCTCACATGCATCCGGTGTTCCATTTCCATTCAAATCAACATTGTCATCTCCTCCAGGACATTGATCCAAAGGATCACAAACATTGTCATTATCTACATCAGAGAAAAAACCTCCAGTACAACCACAAGTGGTACCATTAATCACTTGATACGTACTTCCAATGAAACACAGAATTCCATCATCACAAGTCGCGCCAAGCAATGAGTCATCTAAATTACTACACACGTCTAATGGATCGCAAACACCATCACCGTCACTATCAGGAGCAGGAGTTCCTTCACATAAGCAATTAGTTGTAAACTTATCGTTGATTGTACATGGGTCATTATCATTGCAAGATGCTCCTATAAGGTTGTCGTTAAAGTTTGGACAAACATCGTTTACATCACAAACATTATCACCATCTGAGTCAATAAATACCCCACCAGAACAGTCACAGTTACTGTCATATGTTTCCCCAACTGTACATCCATCTCCATCATCACAACTAGATCCAATTAATCCATCATTCATATTGGGACATTGATCTTGACTATCACAAACGCCATCTCCATCTGAATCTTGGAACACTCCACCTGAACAGCCACAACTGTTATTATAAGTTTCACCTGTTGTACAAGGATCTCCATCGTTACATGCAGTACCGATCAAGGTGTCATCAAAATTTGGACAAGCATCAGCATTATTACAAACTGCGTCATTATCATCATCGAAATTATTCGCAGCATTAGGTGTATATAAATCACATTGTATAGACCAACTTGATGCCAATGCATTATTTAATCCACCTGGTCTGAGAGCTAAACTGTGTTCGTTGTCATTGGTACCTGTATCCCAAGGTGAGGAGTTGGAATAGTTAACCTGATCGATGGTATTGCCAAATAAATCAATAAGTAATAAATTTTCTCCTGTGTTATTCAAAGCTCCAGAAACATATGATCCATTAGGAGTAACTCCATAAAAGCTGACAAAATCAGAAAAGTTTCTTGCCACAACGACATAGTTATTTGGAAAGATGATATCTGTATCAACAAATGTAAAATTGACACCTTGAAAGCGCACATCGCCTAGAAAAATTGGGATATTTCCATTATTCTTCAATTCAATGAATTCCAGTTTGAAATTGCCTGGTTGAAAATGAATTTCGTTGATCTCCAATCCTGTGTAATCTGGGAATTGAGTTCCATCAAAGACATTTTCTGCCATTGGAGTATATTCAAAATTCGTTCTTTGTTGTGACCAATTTACAGGCGAGTCATTATCAAAATTGCTGTCAATCAATGCCAAACTGTGTGTCCCATTTTTTGCTGTGATATCCCAGGGTACGTTTTCATCATATGTGACATTATCTACATAAGTATTGAAGAAATCAAATACTTGTATAGGTTCACCTCCATTACTTAGTGAGCCGCTGTATTGGTCTGTCGCATCAATACCGTAAAAAGCTTTAAAAGCAAGTGTATCCTTTGCCAAGACAGCAAACCCTCCTGGTGGAATGATGTGACTATCTAACACCTGATGGTTTATAGCATTTATAACTACACCCTGTATATCAACGGCTACTGAACCAGTATTTTTCAATTCAATGAATTCAAGACTTGTATCTGCTGCACCAAAATTGTTTTTAGGGTTGTATGCAATTTCATTAATGACAATAGATGATAAATCATCGATTGGTAATACACATCCGGAAAAATCATTCGGTGCTCCAGGTGTAACGGATACACACTGGGTAGACCAGTTGACTGCAATATTATTGTCTAAATTTATATCGATTAGTGCTAAGCTGTGTAAACCATTATCAGCAATGGTATCCCAAGGCAGATCATCATCGTATTTGACAGAATCCAATCGTGTATCCCCAATCTGAAGTTTAACTTCTTCGCCGCCATTATTTAATGCACCGCTGTATTCTCCTATGATTGAGGAGTTGTGGCTATTCCCAAAAGTGGCAGTAAAACATGTCTGGTCATCAATTATAATTTTGTATTCTCCAGGTAAAATATTGACATTCGGAAAATCAAAATCAATTCCATCAGAAAACCTGTAGCCAGTAAGATTTACGGTGCTATTTGAATTATTATAAATCTCTACAAATTCGGCACAGCCGTTTGACGGATTATAATGTAGTTCTGTGATGGTGATAACATCAGCAACTGGATTAGCTGGTGGTTCTGCAATAAATTTCACAGCGTCTGACCAGTGACTCCATCTGCCGGTGTTGTCTTTATGGCGCATCCGAACCTTGTATGTTCGACCAGCTCGAATACCATTACTAGGGATAGTTATACTAGTAGAATTGGTCAAAATCTCGCCACTTTCCCATTCGGCTTCGATTTCATAATGAGGCGTACATCTTGTATCATAGAATGGGTTTGTTGGATCAGACCATTCTGCTATTCTCCATTCTAAAGCACCAAATGTGTTATTTCCTTGAGGATCACTAAAGCTAGAGTTGCTAAACGTTAATTCATCGACAGCAAAACCTGCACCTGTTTTATTTATAGTAGGAACATCTGGAATTTGAGTATCGCGCACATCATCATCAACGTCAATGAAAACTTGAGTACCGTTGTTTGCGTCTGAAGGATTTGAACCACTACTATTGTTTGCCATATATCCGGCTCTGGTATGAAACCAATCTTTATACCATTGAATTTGATTAGCTATGTTTCCTGTTTCATATGTTTGACCCCATCTCTTTTGATCTGCTTCCATCCAGTCATCAGCTCCACCAGCAACATATACTTTTTCTACTTCCCTATCAACCAAAAAGTCAATTTGCTCCCATGGATCAACTGATGAAGAGTTGTCATGATCGCCATTCATTAATAGATCATAAACTGATCTCATTCTGTTTTGATACTCAATTCGATCACTTATGTCTACTATTAAGTGATTGTCTACGTGCCTAAGTGGATTACAAAGAGTTCTTGGAAAAACTAAGTAATCTTCACATTGTATAGGAGCATCTGGACACTCTACTGAACCATTACTCGCTGCTCCAAAAGAATTATCCATGTCACCCCACCAACCAAGTCGAGTGCCTGTATCGGCGTCGTAATATTCTTTATAGCTGTGTTTTCCTATATAGTTGTTACCGTGCTGTGCGTAGATAACATTAGCAATCCGATCATCGAAAAATAAATCCGTAGGTCCTGTTCCAAGACCTATATATGCGTTTGTTGGATTTCCACCTATATCAAATGGAACGTATGTGCCTACTGTACCTGAGCCAGGAAAATCTCCTTGGTGATCTAATTCTCTATCTCTTTGTGCATTATTATCCCAAAAATTACCTTCACCATAATTATGTTCATCCAATAAGTCACCATTATAATCCTCCATTATTAAGTAAAGTCCCCAGAAATCTCCGGTGTCTCCAAGCTCATTAGTCTCATCTACTATTCTGAAGTGAGTATAATTAACAGCTCTTTTTAAGCCGCCCACTAAATCATGTATTTTATAAATTAAAGATTCGGTCAATCCGTGAGAACTCGGATCATTCACCCAACCTCCTGATAGAATAAGGCTTCCTCTATCAACATCATATGTATTACCACAATCATTTTCTGTTTCAAATGTATGTTCTCTATTCATGTCAAACTTGATTCCAGGCTTGTTTCTTTCTCTTCGGCTTCCTCTTCCTCTTGGCCTAAATGTGACGTGATCATATACTCTTCCATTATATACGATGGTTCCCTCTCCCAATTCATCTGACCCTTGGTATTGGTTGTCATTTTGACTTGATGTCCCATCTGGTTGTGCATCACCAATGTAGATATCTGTGATGGTTGCGTTTGTTACTAAGGTTAAATCTTGTAATTCTGGAAGAGCGGTTAAATTTATTCCTTCATGCGAAGGATAACCATTATAGACATAATAGGCATAGTTTGACTCTCTGTAGTTTTGATCTGGATATGTTTCATTGAACCCAGCATTGTTTGTCACTTTTATTCTATAACGGACTAAATCTCTGTGCGCATGCTGACTAGCTGGTATTTCAGCAGTGAAAACACCGTTATTTGCAGTTGAGTCAGCACCAATTCCATCATCTCTCATTGTTAAAGAAGTCCAGTTATTACCATAATTTGGGCTCGTTCTTGTTCTATAGCTTCCAGGTTTCAGTACTCTATATTCTAACACTACGCTAAGTCCATTTATGTTGACTAAGTTGTCTTGATCAAATTCTGCTCTAACTCGCACACTCTCTGTTGATAATGGCTTGTCAGGAGATCTACGTACATTTTGTATAATTGGTCTTTGTGCTGGGTTATTGTCGAATACAGATCCGTTTAATGCTCCTGGAGTAGGATTTGCTGCATCCCAACTTCCTGCATGATTCCCGGGTAATGCGAAGTTTACTTTTTGAAGACTCCAAGAAATATCTTCATCAAAAGTTGCAGGACTTGCCGTTAATAATCTATTTCCTGTTGATGGCCATTCATTCCAATTGTCATAATCAACAAAGTCAATTTCATTAAAAGAAGCATCTCTTAAGAAAATATCTTCACCAGAATTTCGAAGAGATCCAGTCCAACCACCTACAACAGGTGCGTTATTCGAAGGAAAGGAAGAATTGAAATCTGAAACATTTGAAGCAATGATTAGGTAACTAGAAGCTCCAATCGAAGTGCCATTTGGAAATTTGAAACTGATCCCATCATCTATGAACCAATTTGACAAGTCAACACTAGAACTACCTTGATTGTATAGTTCTATAAACTCCATATCAACATGATCCATATTCGCCGCTGGATCCTCAGAACGGTAATTGATTTCATTTATGATGACTTGTGCTTGAGAGCTCATAGTCAGAAAAATGCCAATAAGAAGGATTGGGATCAGTTTAAGGAGTGAAATTGAGTGGGTTTGTTTCATGTTATTATGCATTTCAATCGCTCTAATTTGAGCATGTAAAATAGTACGGATTCATTATTGCGCTACAAATATACTACTAGTAGGCACAAATTGCTATAATTAAGACGTCCAAGCCTCTTAAAAACAACAGTTTTGATATGTTAAATTCCTTCTAATTCAAGATTGAATCGTAGATTTTCCAATTCTTTTAACAAATGTAAACTGTTCGAAGCCTTTAAAACCTTTATTCCTTCATCACAAACAGTCATCGCCAGAGTATGTTTATCCATTTCATTGTAAGCTAATGCAAGGTGATAATAAAGTCCGCCATACGATGGATCTTGCTGTTTTAACAGCACAAGCCATTGAATTGCCATCTCGTAATCGTGCATTTTCTCGTATTCTTTCGCAATTGCAAACAATAAGAAGGAATCTTCATGATCTGAAGCCAGCATTTGTTTAAGCTGTACAAGTCTATCTGATTTTTTGTTGATATCTGTCAATTTCGATTTGGTTGAAACACAAAAATAACATTGTGTCAAAATATTTGTACTTGGGCACTTAATTAAAGCTCTATATTTGCAGCATTAATTCGAGTAACATCCACTATCTGGTAATTCTCTATCAAAAAAGTTAAGTTATGAACTTATTAGTTTGTGTCACTAAAACACCGGAAACAACATCAAAAATATCATTTACGAATGAGAATAAGACCTTTAATACGGAGGGCATTTCATATATTATGAATCCATATGACGAATGGTATGCCTTAGTAAGAGCACTTGAATTGAAAGAGCAACTAGGTGGAACTGTAACGGTCATAAATGTGGGTCCAGCTGAGAACGATGTTGTCATCAGAAAAGCACTGGCTATCGGAGCTGATGATGCAGTCAGAATTGACACTGATCCAAAATCCGCGAAGGAAGTTGCACATGGTATATTCAACTATGCTAAAGATAAAGCTTACGATATTGTTTTTTGCGGTAAAGAGTCAATCGACTACAACGGAGCTGAAGTAGGAGGAATGGTAGCAGCACTGCTGGACTTGCCATATTTATCCTTTGCTAGTAAGTTGGAACACGATGGCAGCTCCGCTACTGTCGAAAGAGATATCGAAGGTGGTGTTGAGGTAACTACTGTAAACGGACCGTTTGTACTTTCTGCTTCCAAAGGGCTTGCAGAACAGCGAATTCCAAATATGCGAGGAATAATGATGGCAAAACGTAAACCACTGGAAGTGATTGCTGCACAGGAAGTAGTAGCCGATGTAACAACTACTGGATATTCATTGCCAGCTGCTAAGTCTGGAGTTAAAATGATCGATGCGGAAAACATGGACGAACTAGTAAGATTGCTTCACGAAGAAGCGAAAGTCATCTAATCAAATTAAACAACATTAAATTAATAATATGTCAGTTTTAGTTTTAGCTGAAAACCCAAAAGGAGTCTTTAAGAAACCTGCATTTGAAGCAGTCCATTATGGACATCTCACTGCAAAAGCCTTAGGAACAGAGTGTATCGCACTTGTACTCGGGCCTGTAGATAATCCTGCTCAACTTGGTGAATACGGTGCATCTAAAGTTATCCATCTTGGGGATGGAAGTTATGACTCTTATGATGCACAAAGATACCTCGCTGCAATTAGTCAAGTAGCTGCTCAAACTAGTGCTCAAGTGGTTGTTTTGAATCATTCGTCTACAGGGAAATCCTTGATTGGTGGGCTTGCTGTAAAATTGAACGCTGGAACTGTATCTGGTGTTAATTCAGTGCCATCTACAGATGGAGGATTCTCTGTCAAGAAAAATGTATTCGCGGGAAAAGCAATTGCAGAGGTTAACATAAATTCTGATAACAAGGTTATCAGCTTAATGGGTAACTCTATTCCGCCAGAACAAGTTGGTGAAGCAGCTCCAGTAGAATCGCTTACTGTAGATTTACCTGAAGCTAAAACTACAGTGACAGGACAAAATACAGTTGATGGAATAGTTCCACTACCTGAAGCAGAGTTAGTAGTATCAGCAGGTAGAGGAATGAAAGGTCCTGAAAACTGGGGCATAATAGAAGATTTAGCAAACACCTTAGGCGCTACAACTGCTTGCTCAAGACCAGTAGCAGATACAGGTTGGAGACCTCACCACGAACACGTAGGTCAGACAGGAGTTGCAATACGGCCAAATTTATATATCGCAGCAGGCATATCTGGTGCTATTCAGCATTTAGCTGGTGTCAATAGTTCTAAAACAATTGTTGTGATTAATAAAGATCCTGAAGCACCATTCTTTAAAGCTGCTGATTATGGCGTCTGTGCAGACCTTTTTGATGTCGTTCCAGCCTTAAATGAAGCAATCAAAAAATTTAAAGCAAGTAATTAATCATCATCAAAATTCCTTCATATATTCTTTGTATTTTACACATTGGTAATGAAGAAGATTGAATTAGAAATTGTTGCTTTATCTCATAGTGTTACACAGTCGCATAACTATGCAGTTGTCTTAGGCGAGATTGAAGGACAAAGAAGATTGCCCATCGTTATTGGCGGTTTTGAAGCACAAGCAATTGCTGTTGCCATGGAACGGATGAAACCCAATCGCCCTCTTACACACGATTTGTTTAAGAACACCATGGATTCTTTCAATGTCCAACTGAAAGAAATTGTCATCAATAATTTATTGGATGGGATATTCTATGCAAAACTTGTCTGTCTGAAGGAAGGGGAAATTTATGAAGTTGACTCCAGAACATCCGATGCGATAGCCATGGCCGTACGTTTTGAATGTCCAATATTTACATTTGGCTTCATTATGGATGAAGCAGGTGTGCTCATCGAAAATCCTGAGGAAGAATTAGGAGAAACAACTACACCCAAAAAAAGACCTCGAAAAACAAAGACCACTATAGACAGTATGTCATTGACGGATCTAAATAAGGAACTTGATGATGTATTGGCAAAGGAGGACTACGAGCGTGCTGCTAAAATTAGAGATGAAATAAACAAGCGCAAGGAAGCGGAAGACTAAAATTCTAATTGTTTCATTCTGTTAAATAACTCCTCAATATCCGCAGCATCAAATCCATTGTGTGTCACAAATCTAATTTCTTTTGGTCCAAACTGACTTGCCACAATTTTACTTTCTTGAAGTTTATGTAGAACTGAAGCCACCTCAAGCGTATCTGCAATACTGAAAATGACAATATTTGTTTTGACGGGTTTGACATGACTTACAAAAGCTAAACTTTGTAGCTGCTCACCAATTTCTTTAGCATGACGATTGTCCTGTTTTAGCTGAGGAATATTATTGTCAAGTGCATAGATACAAGCTGCAGCAAGGTAACCTGCCTGTCTCATACCACCTCCCATTACTTTTCTGAACTTTCTTGCTCTTTTAATGGTCGTAGCATCACCTAACAAAACCGATCCAACAGGAGCGCCAAGGCCCTTAGACAAACAAATTGAAATACTGTCAAAAAGTGGTCCTATGACTTTAGGCTCGTCATTGGTCTCCACCAATACATTGAAAAGGCGAGCACCATCTAAATGTAATCGCAGATTGTTTTCTTTGCAGGTAGACGCAATGGCTGTCATTTCTTCAAGAGTGTAATAACTGCCACCGCCTTTATTGCAAGAATTCTCAATAGAGACTAAAGTTGAGTTTGGCAACCAATCATAATCTGGTTTAATTGCATCTTGTATTTGCTGAGGTTTCAATTTGCCATTAACACCATCAAGCAGATTAATGGCAACGCGTGAATTATAGCTGTACCCTCCCGTTTCATATTGATAAACATGAGAAGTCTTTTCACAAATTAATTCATCTAGTGCATTGGTATGTACTTTGATTGCAATCTGATTTGTCATGGTACCTGAAGGGCAAAATAGTCCTGCTTGCATGCCAAATAGTTGTGCCAGTTTTCCTTCTAATTCATTTACAGTAGGGTCCTGACCAAAAACATCATCACCGACCTCGGCTTTCATCATGAATGCAAGCATTTCAGCACTTGGTTTGGTGATCGTATCACTGATTAAATTGATGTTTTTCATTGTAAGATTTCCAATTACATTTCAATTTAGAGAATAAGGCAAAAAACTCCAGTCATCTTTGCGTATTTTTTACTCGCAATAACTAAATTGGTTTTTTTAGTCACCATGGATATACATAATCAATACTTCAAATCAGCATTTTCAGTTGATAATGTCATATTTGGGTTTGATGAAAAGGAACTTAAGGTATTGCTTATCAAAAGAGGTGAAAATCCCTTCAATAATTATTGGGCATTACCTGGAGATTTGGTTTACCCAGATGAAGATTTAAGTGATGCACCAATGAGGGTGTTGAACCAGCTGACAGGTATAAAAGGTATGTATCTGGAGCAGGTCAAAACTTTTGGTAAAATGGATAGACACCCTTTGGGAAGAGTCATTACCATAGCGTATCTATCATTGGTTAATGTGAATCGTGTCCAATTAAAGCCGTCTTCTTTTGCACAAATTGTACAATGGTTTTCAGTGAATGAAATTGAAACACTGGCTTTTGATCATGATGAAATTTTGGTCCATTGTCTCAGTTCACTTAAACAATCAGTACAACAACGTCCAATAGGCTTCGAATTGCTGGCTAAACATTTCACTTTGTCTGACTTGCAAGATCTCTATGAAGCAATACTAAACACTTCATTGGATAAGCGGAATTTCAGAAAAAAAATGTTGTCCATGGGTATTCTGATTGATACCGGTGATTTTCAAAAAGGTGTAGCTCATCGCCCAGCAAGACTGTATAGCTTTGATCAGGAGAAGTACGAATTTCTTAAGCGAAAAGGATTCAGCTTTGATATCTAAATGACCATTTTAACAAACAGTATGATTAATGCAATGGAGTCTGCTTGAAGAGTGCTTCATTTCAGAGCGAATAGCAGTATATTTGCGCTTAGATGGAGTTAATCAGGAATTTTTGTGTTATTGCCCATATTGATCATGGGAAAAGTACCTTATCAGATCGTTTACTGGAAGAGACTAAAACCATATCAGAAAGAGATATGCAGAATCAGGCTCTGGATGATATGGATATTGAAAGAGAACGAGGCATAACGATTAAGAGCCATGCAATCCAGATGTATTACAACCACACTGATGGTAAAAAATATACATTCAATTTGATTGATACACCTGGGCATGTCGATTTCTCTTATGAAGTATCTAGGTCTATAGCAGCGTGCGAAGGAGCCCTTCTGTTAATTGATGCTTCTCAAGGCATCCAAGCACAGACTATTTCTAATCTATATCTGGCTATAGAACACGATTTAGAAATTATTCCAATCCTGAATAAGGTGGATATGGAAAGTGCAATGATCGATGAGGTGTCAGATCAGATTATTGATCTATTGGGTTGCGATATAGAGGACATTATTCATGCAAGTGGAAAGACAGGTGTTGGTATTCCAGATATTCTAGCTGCAGTAGTCGATCGGATTCCAGCACCAGAAGGAAAGGTTGACGAACCTCTGCAGGCTTTGATTTTTGATTCCATGTTTAATTCCTACAGAGGTGTCATCGCCTATTTCAGAATTTTAAATGGCAGTATTCGCCAAGGAGACAAAATCAAATTCGTCAATACTGGTAAAGAATACTTTGCGGATGAAGTTGGGATTTTGCAAATGGACCAGGTCAAGAAAAAACAATTGTCTACAGGCAATGTAGGATACATCATCACTGGTATCAAAGAATCGAAGGAGATTAAAGTAGGAGATACCATCACCTTGGCTGAAAATCCATGTGAAGAAGCGATCATCGGTTTTGAAGATGTAAAACCTATGGTTTTTGCAGGTATTTATCCTATCGAAAACGAGCATTTTGAGGACTTGAGAGACAGCCTCGAGAAGCTTCAATTAAATGATGCCTCACTAGTCTTTGAACCAGAAACATCTGTTGCTCTAGGCTTTGGTTTCAGATGTGGATTCTTAGGTATGTTGCATTTGGAAATCATACAGGAAAGACTTTCACGAGAATTTGATCAAGAAGTCATTACAACTGTTCCTAACGTATCTTACCAAGCCTTCACAAAAAAAGGTGCGGAATTAACCATCAATACACCATCAGAATTACCAGATCCAACAAATCTAGATAGGGTAGAAGAACCATACATCAGGGCTCAAGTGATTACAGATCCCAACTACATAGGAGCCATTATGAATCTCGCCATGGATAAGAGAGGAACACTCACCAAACAAACTTATCTAACTACTGAGCGAGTCGAATTGACTTTTGAATTGCCCCTAGCTGAAATAGTATTCGACTTTTACGATAAACTAAAATCAATATCCAAAGGGTACGCATCATTTGATTATACACCCATTGAGTATAGAGCTTCTAATCTTGTCAAATTGGACATTAAATTAAATGGAGAATCTGTAGATGCTCTTTCTTCATTGGTGCATAGAGACAAGGCAGAATCCTTTGGAAGGAAAATTTGCAAAAAATTAAAAGAACTACTACCAAGGCAGCAATTTTTGATCGCTATCCAAGCTGCTATAGGTGCTAAAATAATAGCACGTGAAACAATTTCTGCACTTCGTAAAGATGTAACTGCCAAATGCTATGGTGGCGATATTACTAGAAAACGTAAGCTTTTAGAAAAACAGAAAAAAGGGAAGAAAAAGATGCGGCAGATTGGTACAGTACAAGTCCCACAAAAAGCATTCTTAGAAGTTCTGAAGCTCGACGATTAGGTATTGCAATTTATAAACCGGAATATAGTACATTTAATTTCTTAACACCTTAATTATCTGTTACAATAGCGGTCCGACTACTGCGACCATTCTGCGCAAATGTTTTCAACTTCACACTTGTACCATTAATGTTAATGGGAGAATCGTACTCAGATGATTCTACAGTTGGTTCAGTGCCATCTAATGTAAATCGAATGGTTTGACCTGGAAAGGAGGTGTTTGCCATCAAGCGACCATTGTCCAGGATTGCACCAGGAGAAGGTATCCTATAAGGTATTTCAAATGCATCTAATTTTGGTAAAATATAGTGTCCGAGCGTATTGCTGTAACTATTCCAATATACCTGTTGCTCATTAAGTATTTCTTTTGCAGATGTGGCTTCCCAGGATTCTGTAGGTGACCAGGCACGTTCCGCAACGGAGAGTAATTTTGGAAACATCATGTAGAACAGACTTTCTTCATTGCGAAGAGCCTCACTCCAAATTTGACCCTGAAGTCCTAAAATATTTGCTTTGCTTTCATCATTCAACGGTGTTTTGCCTTTCACGAAATTGTCTATATCTGCTACTCCAGCAGTCTTGTAAATATCATAAGGCACCAGATCGTAGGCACTCTTTGTATTGGTATAACCAGACCAGCTCAGTCCAATTTCATCCGGATCTCTACTGTATGCCATATCCAGATAGAGCTGAGCAGAATTACAAATGACGATTTTGAAGCCCATATTAGCCAATGTATAGGCCATCTCTTCTCTGCCGCCACCCCAAATGGCATTCCACACATAAGCTTGAACGTCTTCTCCAAGAAAATCAGGATTTACTTCGGTCGTGTGGTGCCCTTCTTTTGTGTGCTTGAGTAGTATTTCTTCCCAACCGGCAGAAGTAAGCTTATGCTTGGCAAGTATCGTTTTTAGTCTATCTAATGTATAGGCATGTAAGTCATCAGTGGAGTTTAACCCTTGTGTCTTCTCTATAAATTCTTGACAGACAGGTGATCTTTGCCAAGCGCCGTATGCAACTTCATCACCACCACTATGAAAAGTAGTAAGAGGTGCATCAGCCTGCTTGTAGAGCAGGACAAGTTCATCAATGACTTTTTCGATAAAGTTAAAAGCGGATTCACGACAAACGCACATGGCATTGTCCGTGTAGCCTTGTGCTGATGAATAGACTGACTCATCGTCAAAGTCTTCGAGAAGGTATTCAAAGGCTTCTTCAGCATTGCCACTCGCTGTCAAGCTGTGGTACCTTGCTGTCATTGCCTTAATGGCAGCACGCATGTGTCCTGGCAAATCTATTTCTGGGATAACTTCAATGTGTCTCTCTTTTGCATATTGCAAAATGTCTATGAAATCCTTCTTAGTATAATACCCGCTACCATAGGACTGATTTGGATCCGATCCTGAAGAATAAAATGGATATAACATATCAGATTCATCTGTTGTGTGCCCCCGTCGTGCACCTATGTCTGTTAATTCTGGTAAGCCTTCAATTTCCAACCGCCAACCTTCATCATCTGTTAGGTGAAAATGAAATTTATTCAATTTAAATAACGCCATTAAATCCAGAATTTTAAAAATGGATTCCTTGCGATGAAAATTACGGGAGACATCAACCATCAAGCCTCTATAGTCGAAACGAGGCTCATCTCGGATACGTGCACTTTGAATACTTAAACTGCCACTAGGCTTTAGATAATGTTCATTGTTGACCAAATGTCTCAAGGACTGTAAACCGTAAAACATACCTTCTTGATCATATGCTCTTATTGTAATTCCAGTAGATGTGACATCCAGAGTATATTGAGAATCTTGATTCAGGTCTGCGCTCTTGGCTAATTTAATTGCGAGGTTTTGGTCATCATCCGAATCCTCTTGCAAGTTTATCGACCCTGTGAAAACAGCAGATAAATAGTCTTTCAATTGTTCAGCTTCCTTAGTAAACAACTGGTCATAAACAATATTCAATTGACCATTGAATTCCAGATTTGATCCATTTCTTGAAAATGATTTTGGCTTTGGTAAGATAGGCTGAATGTTGGATTCATCTTCTACTGTTAATAGGCGGTTGTCCTTATAGACTTCATTAACTCCAGGTGCACCAAGTGATTCGCGAACCTCGTCAGAAAATGGAATATAATTGACATTTCCGATTATAGACTTTTCACCACTTTCGTAGACGATATACAAACTGGATGGTAAAAACGTCTTGCGCAGAATAGGATAGTTAATGTCTAGATGAACAATTGTAGAATCACCTGGATCAAGTCCTTGAAATGACTGTGATGGAACAATCCGCTGATAATCGCCTGCTACATTTTCAAAGGTAAGACCTTGTTCTGTCTCTCCATTTCCCAAAATCATCGCAATTTGATTAAAGTAGATTGTCCAACCACTTGATGGCAAAGTTTTAATTCCATTATTCTTGATGGTCCAACGAACGATTGAAGTTGATTTTGCTAAGTCCACTTTTACAACTTCATGAGTGACTTCCAAGCCAGATTCATTGCGTTGATTGTGAGTTGTGTCGTTATTGCAGGCTAGTAAAATGAATAATAGCCCAGTACACAGATGCTTGAATTGAATCGATTGTAACATATTCAAAAGTAAATAATCAATCCTTATTTAAGTAATGCAAGGCTTTCCAGTATCATTTCTAATCCATGAGAGGGTAGGAGATGGTCCTTACTGTCCAACTTAATGTCATCATGAAAGAGATGAAGCTTGCAGACAACTGAAGCTTCTAGCGCGAGCAAGGAATTTAAGAGAGACTGCATTGCTTTTTCACCGCGTGGTTCTTTTGGAGTGTAACATATTGCAATGACACGCTTAGCTTGCAATTCTCCTCCTGACTTCAACCATTCAAGACTATTCTTGAGCACAGCTGGAATGTTGTGTAAATATTCTGGAGTAGAGATGATCATACATTGAGCAGCCTTTATTTGTTGCCTGAATGCAACAACCTCATTTGGTAGATCTATATTATTGTCGTTATCTGCCGAGTATAGCGGTAGGGAAGATAATTGTGGTCCAAATTCAACTTCCAAAAAGCTATTGAGATTTGCTATTGCTTGCAAAAGTTTTGTATTGGAAGATTGTGAGGCGGAAGAACCTGATAATAAAACAGCTTTCACAGTTTTGATTTATAAAGATGATACCTCTTGGCGAATGACAGAGATAGAATCCTTCCATTCTTGTTGAACGAGTATCATTTCTTTATCACTCACAAGAATTGTTGATGCACTATGATTGTGGGAACAGTTGGTATGATCATGATCCATTCCTTCTATTTCAACCATATTGTCAAACCAAGATTGTATTCGTTTGTCAAATGATACTACTTCTGGTTTTTTTTCTAGTATTGCTTCCACTTCATTATGAATGGTAAGCGCTTCTTGTTGAATGGTAAATGCTCTCTTTAATTCTGCAGATGCTTCATGTGTAGATGAATGACATCCTAACACAAATAACAGCAATATGGGCAACAGAATTCGAATCATAGGTTAAAAATACAAATTCAACTCACTGGATGAAGTATTATCTTTAAAGCAAATGAAAAATTTATGATGAAGGCTATCCTGACAAATGGATTCGGTAATCCAGATATAATGTATGTTGGAGAAACACAAAAGCCTAAAATAGGGGCGCATGAAGTGTTGATACATGTGGTTGCCTGTGGAGTCAATCGAGCTGACACACTGCAACGTATGGGTAAATATCCACCTCCTGACGGAGCTTCGCCTATTCTAGGATTAGAGGTGTCAGGCACAATTGTAGAACTTGGTGAGTCGGTGAATGGGTGGAATATTGAAGATCGAGTTTGTGCTTTAATTGATGGAGGAGGCTATGCAGAATATGTTGCTGTACACCAGGATATGCTAATCCCGCTTTCAATAGATATGTCATTTGAAGAAGGAGCTGCAATACCTGAGGTTTTTTTAACAGCATTCCAATCTTTGCATTGGCTAGCCAAGTTGCAATCAGGAGAAAGGATATTGGTACATGCAGGAGCGAGTGGAGTAGGGACAGCGGCTATTCAGTTAGCTAAACGAATGGGTGCAGATGTGGTGGCAACAGCTTCTGCGGCAAAACATGATTTGTGTTATGCAATAGGTGCAAATAAAGTCATTGATTACAAAGCAACATCTTTCAAAGAAGAAATTGAGGAATTGGATCTTAGGATTGATGTCATACTTGATTTTATTTCAGGATCATACTTTTCAGATAATCTGGATGTGCTGAATAGGGATGGGCGGATGGTTATGCTGGCAGCTCTGGGAGGACTAACCGCAGAACAGGTAAATGTTGGACAAATTGTATGGAAACGATTAACGATAATGGGATCCACTTTGCGATCACGGACAGCTCAATACAAAAGAGAACTAACCAATGAATTTATCAGAGAAATATACCCATCTTTTGCAGTAGGTAAATTATCCCCAGTAATATTTAAAATTTTTGATTGGAATGAAGTTGTTAAAGCACATGAAGTCATGGAAAGAAATGAAAATGCTGGAAAGTTAATCCTAAAGATTAGAAATGGATTGTGACTCTATTTAATGTTTTTTGGGACAGTAAAATAGAAAGTAGAGCCCACACCTTTTGCTGATTCTACCCAAATTTTTCCATTCCAAAGATTTGTAATTTTATTACAGGTGCTGAGACCTATACCATTTCCTCCAAATTTTTCTTTGCTGTTCAATTGTTTAAATATTCCAAAGATTTGTTTTTGTTCCTGCTTTTCGATACCGATTCCATTATCAGCGACAGAAAATGTGTATTTATTTTCAGATTCTTGAACAGCAATAGTTAAGATAGGTTTTTCATTCTCTTTATGGAATTTAATCCCATTTCGAATTAAATTTTGAAGTAGTTGACCAAGCTTTACTTTATCACATTTTATCAATTTTGGTTTGATATCTAAATGAATAATGGCAGCATGGTTGGTAATTTCATTTTGCAATTCTGTAATACTAAAGTCAATGAAAGTTTTTAGGTAGAACTCTTCAATTCTCAATTTTTCTGTACCAATCTTTGAGTACGACAATACATCATCAATGAGAGATTGCATGTTATTCGAACTTTCTAATATTATTTTTAAGAAAGTTTTATTTTTCGCAGAAAGATCATCCCATATTTCTTTTTTGAGTAATTGAGCAAAACTCATTATTGTTCTGATGGGTGATTTTAAATCATGTGATGTGATATAAGCAAAATTTTCTAAGTTTAGATTTGATTCTATGTATTTTTCAAGTTCTTTATTTTTGTGATCTAATTCCTGAGCACGAAGAGAAATCTCTGCATCCTTTTGAAACATTTCTGTGACATCTTTGTAGTTTCTGACAACAAGTGTCCTTTCTTGAAATTGTATTGTTTGTATAGAAATCAAGACATTTCTTAACTTTCTATCTATATCGTACATCTGTCTTTCAATAAATAGGTATTTATTTTTTTGAAAGTAAGCAATATCATTTGCCATTTTATCTGCTGATAATTGACCGTCTGCCTGAAATTTTGGCTTTATTTTCAACATGTCTTCTTGGTTCAAAAATGCATGTTGATCCGAGTTATAGAATCTTTTCATTTTCTCATTCCGAAGCAACAATTTGTACGTCGGATTATCATTATCGCCAAATACTTCAGTGACATCTGTGCCTTGGAACGAGTTCTTTAATAGTATCTCGTATATCTTTTCATTGATCGCATTTTCTTCTTCAGCTTTAAGTTTGCTGGTCACATCTGAGATAATGGAGAGGATAACTTGCTCATCATTAAAGCTCACAAGCTTGCTTTGGGTTTTTAGCCAAATAACATCTCCATTACTTTTGTTAGCAGCTAAAGTTTGAGTCACTGCATCTTGATCATTCTTAAGGTTTTCATTTATAGTTGTTCTAAAAGCTTCTACATCTTTGATGAATTCATGATAACCAAATGCTTTAATCGATTTTCCTTTAGGTATGCCTAGGATTTCATTTAAACTGTCCGAAGAATATAGTATGCCTCCGTCTTGTTTTGTCATTAGTATACCACCTGGAATCAGGTTTAGTAATTGACGGTATCTTAATTCGCTTTCCAATAAAGCTTTCTCACTTTCAACTGTTCTAGTGGTATCCTGGATCAGGATTTTACAGCCTATGATTGCTCCAGAGTGATCTTTAACTGGACTGAAGGTATAATGGAAATAACTTTTGCTATTATTGTTATCATCCAAATCAATTAGATTTACGACTTCACCCCTATATACCCTGATGTAAATATCACTGTAGTTATCAATGACTTTGTCAGCAAGTACATTCTTTAGATTTGTTCCTTTAAATAATTCTGCATCATATCTTTGCTTATATAAATTGTATGCTTCCGGATTAATTGCGGTTATGTTATTTTCAGGGTCAATAACAATTATTGGATTAGGTGTACTATTTAAAATTGAATTTAGATATGCTTCTCTTTCTAATAATTGATACTCTTTTAGTTTAATTGATGTAATATCATGTGAAACTTCAATACATCCTGTAACATTTCCGAATGCATCTTTTAGTGGCGCATAGCGATTATTCACTATTTTATTCGGATTGTTGTATACCTGTCCTATTTTATTAAAACTATTATTGCTAAATACATTTTCATAAATTCTGTTCCACTCAGCGAATGTGTTTTTATCTATTTTATCTTTTAAATTATCTCCAAGAGAGATATCAATATTATGTTGCAGTTTGAAGCTAGATACTGCATTTTTATTAATGAACGTAATGTTGTATCCAATGTCAATTGCATAAATGCCGAAAGGAGAATTTTCGAGTAAAGTATGGAGGGCACTTTCTTTTTCTATTAAAGCGAGTTCAGAATTTATTTTTTCCGTTAAATTTTCACAGATTAACAGAATCTCCCCCTCGTTTTTGTCAGTTTTTCGATTAGAGATATATTTACCCGAAATTTGAACGACTAGATAATTTTCTTTCCCATTGGACAATTGAACTGTATCGCTAAACGAACATTCCTCAGTCTCCTTTAATGATTGTATAAAATGAGTGAAAGATTCATGATTGTCCTCTGCGATAAAATCGTATATAGATTTACCAGCAATATCTTCTTTACTTATACCAAGATTATTGCATATACTAAATGATACTTTTTTAATAACAGCATCTGCAGTCAACTCTATAATAGGTAGACTTGACAGATCCATTAAAGATTTAATCTTCTGTGTTGATTCTTGGAGATTCGATTTAGCTATTAATTTATCAGAGATGTCATAATAATGTATTAGGAAATATGATTCTCCATCTTCAGTTATATGAGAATAATTTATTTCTACCGTTTTCTTGTTGCCATTTGAATGTTTAGTTGTGGCAATTACAGTCCCACTACCTTTCTTTTGTTTGACCAACTTTTTTATCAGCTGATCTAATAGACTTCCGCGATCTAAACTGAAATAGTCATTTACGGGTAATCCTGTTAACGAAGAATTAGGTTCACTATCGAGGTATAATGAATGATTTGCACTGAATAGTATTGTGCCATTAACATCTGTTTTTATGATGCCAAAGGGCGATGCAGAAATGATTCGTTTGTAGTTTTCAAGAGAGGAAAGAACAAGCTCAGTCTCTTGATTTGTTTGCTGAAGTGAGGCGTAATCGATAGAAATATCATTCAATCGAAGTGTGCAAAGAAGAGAATCCACTTTGTCAGGTACGAGTAATGTAAATTCTATCTCCTTGACATCAGAGATCGGTACACAAAATCTATGCTGAGTTTTATTGGTATCTAATCCAGATAATTTTTCGAAACAAGTTTTTTCTAATGTTTCTTGAGTAGGATTGGCATTTGACAATATTTTTGGCAATGAGCCATTGCTGTCTAATCCGAATGTCTGTTTGAATTTTCTATTTCTGTAAGTTGGTTCAAATGATTCACTATCAAGAATACATGATGCATCATAGCTATTATCAACGTAATGCATAAGTGTAGTCAGAGAATCAGAATATGATTCTTCAACAGAACTAATACCAATAGAATGAACACCCTTTGACACTCTTTATTTTGTCTTGTTAGATAATACGCTAGTCTAGGTGTGTGATATGATGTGAATACTTTACTCCTGTAAAATAATCGTTACGGATGGTAAAAACAACAGATCTAAAAGAAATATACTTAAGGTAATCAGATATCAGTATGCCTAACATGAGTGTTTTAGCTATAAATAATTGAGGCACAATTAGTTACAGGGTTAATACTCGATTGTCGGGAAAAAATGTTAATTAACTTATAATGAGGAGCCCAATTCAACAATTGTATTTTGATTTTCTGAATCTCGGATATATTCTACCTCAATTTGGTCCCCAGGATTGTATTTTTCCAAGACAAGAAACAAGTCATTATTGTTCTTGATTTTTTCCCCATTAATTTTAACAATAACGTCACCTGGATTGTAGTATCCATTTTCATTCATTTGAAAACCATGGAGTCCAGCTTTATCAGCTCCGCTCCCTTCCTTCACAATTTTAAGCATTGCTCCATCTAGTTCCCATGAATTTGCTCTCTGCTGGGTTATGAGTTCTACGCCCAAGATCGCCCTATTGACTTTGCCAAACTTAACGATATCTGGAACTACCCAAGCAACAACATCGACTGGGATGGAAAAGCCTATTCCCGCCGAAGCGCCTGAAGGACTGTAAATCTGTGTATTTACTCCTATTAGTCTATGACTAGAATCAAGAAGTGGACCTCCAGAATTACCTGGATTTATCGCTGCATCGGTTTGAATAACATCTTGTATGGGAAGACCACTAAGAGACTTAATCTCTCGTCCAAGTGCACTGATGATTCCTGTTGTCAGTGTATGGTCTAGTCCAAATGGATTGCCAATAGCAAAAACTGATTGACCTACTTTGAGTTCACTGTAACTTCCAATGCTGATTGGTTTTAATGGCTTCCCTTTGGTGTCAATCTTCAATACAGCCAGATCTTTATTTGGCTCTCCACCTACAAAAGTTGCTTCATATACCTGCTGGTCAGAAAGTGTTACTCTAAAACTGTTAGAACCTTCAATCACATGAAAATTGGTCACAATATGACCCTCTTCATCCCATATAAACCCACTGCCTGAGCCTGATTTTACTTCAAATACATCTCTTGTCCAATAGTCTCTTTTCAACTTGGATGTTGTGATAAATACGACTGATGGTGATACATCTTCAAACAACTTAATAGTAGCAGCTTCCACGTCTGTAATGACATGTGGCGGCACATATTTTTCTTTTATGGGATTCGTCAAATGAGAAATTTCTTCAATTGGCTCCGTTGAAGGACTGTCTTTCCATGAAGTGCCTACAATAAATCCTAGGAGTAGAAAAGAGATTCCAAGAATTAAGCTTTTGATTTTCATTGTCTTCAAAAATTGTTTTTCAAAAATAACACTCAATGTGTCATAGACAATTAATAACGGAATAGAAGTTAATTAGATTTGTTCGAACAACAAAAAATTATGAAAAAGTTCTGAGATTAATCTGTTACTACTTTTTCTCTGCAGTCTTGGCTGCTTTCTTAGCTGGTTTTTTTGTCGCTTTTTTTGCCTTAGCTTTTTTTGGTTTGCCAAAAGCACCTGGTATTTCAGCCAAAATAATTTCTTTCACCTGATCTAATGTCCAGTCTTTTAGTTCTTCAGCTGGGATTCGCTCGCCATCTCTTTTAGGCAATTTGACGTTTTTCTTTTTGAATTTTATAATTGGACCCCAACGAGCATTTTGTAGAGATACTTTCTCTTCTGGCCAATTTTGAATGTAGCGATTTGCCTCTTTAATCTTTTTTGCTTCGATTAACTCATTCATTTCCTCTTTCGTGAGGTTTTCAAAATCGTATCGTTTAGGCACATTGATGAAAAATTCATTCCACTTAAGGAATGGACCAAATCGACCTTTACCTTTGGTCACTGGTAAACCGTCAAAGTCATGCACTGGTGCATCTGCCTTTTTCTTTTCTTCGATTAATTCTTTGGCTCTTTCTAAGCTAATGGACAAAGGGTCTTCTCCTTTAGGTATAGAGACAAAAACATCTTTATCATTGAGAAAATACTTGATATACGGTCCAAAACGACCTCTTGCAACAATCACATCTACTTCATCATGTTGACCAAGAGTTTTTGGCAACTGAAAGAGATCCATCACCTCTTCATAAGTCACATCCTCCATTGATTGTCCTGGCTTAAAGCTTGCAAAGCGAGGTTTTTCATCTTCAGCCACTTCTTCTCGCGAACCAATTTGTGCAACTGGTCCAAATCTTGTCATTTGTACCAACACAGTATAGCCAGTTTCAGGATCTACTCCCAGATCCCTTCTTCCTTTTGCTCTAGCTGCGTTTTCAAGTGTCTCCTCGACACTTTCGTGAAATGGATGATAGAAACCGTTCAACATGTCTTTCCAGCCCGCAGAGCCCAGCGCAACCTGGTCAAATTTTGCTTCCATTTCTGCAGTAAAGTTGTAATCCATGATATCGTCAAAGTATTGACCAAGGAAATCAGTTACAACCATACCAATGTCTGTGGGATACAAACGATTGGAGGTAGATCCAGTAATTTCCGTTTCTACCTTTTTTGTGATTTCTCCATTTTTCAAGGTGAAGAAATTGTAATTGCGTTCTACACCTTCTCTACTTTCCTTGACCACGTAGCCTCTACCAGCTTCCATAATTTTAGAAACTGTTGGCGCATATGTTGAGGGTCTTCCTATTCCAAGTTCTTCTAATTTTTTTACCAGGCTAGCTTCTGTGAATCTCGCAGCTGATCTTGTGAATCTTTCTACACCTTCAATTACGTCTAGATCTAAATTTTGTCCAACTGCAACCGGAGGCAAAATTGTCTTTGAAGAATCTTCTTCTACATCGTCAACATCCGTTGATTCTATATATAATTTAAGGAAACCATCAAATTTTAAAACTTCTCCTGTCGCTTTAAAATGATCATCTTTTCTTGTAGATATACCAACCTTAACTGTTGTCTTTTCTAATTTGGCCTTAGCCATTTGGCTTGCAACTGTTCTTTTCCAGATCAGGTCATATAATCTCTGCATATCAGAGGTTCCACTGATCTCCTTGACAGTAAAATTGGTTGGTCGGATGGCTTCGTGAGCTTCTTGTGCATTTGCATCCTTGGACTTATATTCTCTGCTTTCTAAATACTCATCTCCAAAATCAGATTTAATTTGTTCTGCTATTGCCTTAGTTGCAGTTTGAGATAAGGTTTTAGAGTCTGTACGCATATAACTAATATGCCCATTCTCGTATAGCTTTTGTGCAACTGACATTGTACGTCTTACACCAAAACTAAGTTTGCGACTTGCTTCTTGCTGTAGCGTAGAGGTAATGAATGGAGCTGCTGGTTTTCTAGTTGTCGGTTTTACTTGTATATCATCAATACTATAAGAAGCACCGACACAGTCTTTTAAGAAGGTCTCTGCATCATCTTGATTGTCCATCCGTTTATGAAGTTCTGACTTAAGAACAACCTTTTTACCTGATTTGCCTTCTACAATAAAATTTGCTGTCACTTTATAATAAGGAGTGGCTTCAAATTTCCGAATTTCGCGTTCTCTTTCTACAATCAACTTTACAGCTACAGATTGTACTCTTCCTGCGGATAACTTATTTTTTACTTTACGCCAAAGGATTTCACTCAACTCAAATCCTACCAACCTGTCTAGTATTCTACGTGCTTGTTGCGCATTAACTAGATTTTTATCTACCCGACGAGGATTTTTTATTGCCTTTTGTATCGCTGGTTTGGTGATTTCTCTAAAAACGATTCGTTTTGTTTTTTCTTCATCAAGGCCAAGAACTTCACATAAATGCCATGATATAGCTTCTCCTTCTCGATCTTCATCCGTCGCTAACCAGATCTCACTTGCTTTCTTCGCTGCCTCTTTTAACTCTTTGACAACTTTCTCTTTTTCAGCTGGTACTTCGTAGACTGGATCGAAGTTTTCTTCAATGTTTACACCCTTTTTTCCTTTGGAAAGGTCTCGGATGTGACCATAACTTGACTTTACTTTAAAGTCCTCCCCTAAGTATTTTTCTATCGTTTTAGCTTTTGAAGGTGACTCTACAATTAACAAGTTTTTCGGCATGGGTAATTTTTTCTAATAGTTGATCGCTACTTTAAATAAGAGTGCAAGAATGGAAAAAAGTCACATAAAATGAAATGAGACTTAAAAAAAAGTACGTTTGATAACTATAATGTAGTCTGGAACAAGTTGATTTTGACTTTTTTTGGAAATTATTTCTTTTCTATTTTTTTGCTTGAAATTGTCTTAGCCTTTGCTAATTTTTCTTCGAATTCTTTATCTCGTTTTTCTTTATAAACAGCAGCCCTCTCCTTAAATTCAAGCGGTCGTTTGTTAAGAAAACGATGAAACGAAACTATCGTGAATTGCACCATGTCATCAGGATGACTCACTCCCATTTCGCCTAAATATTTTGTAAACCTTGATCCCTCGTAAAAATTCCACTTCACTGCAATCCATTTACCTAATCCAAAATGTAATTTTCTTGCAATTACCTCTTCTTCTCCTGCTTTGAAATTATCAAGCGACTTTTCATTAGATAAATTTATTAGTTCGCGAAAAGCTTCTTTCATTGTTGCAGGTATATACATGCCATTGATGTACTCCTTCTTTTGATTGGCTTCATAAACTGCATCCAACTTGTTTTGTGCCATAGATTGTCCAGCACATATAGTTAGAACAGTAGCTAGTATGATCGATTGAAGACATTTCATACCTTGCAAACTTACAGCTATTGTGCTTTAGTTTTAGAAATTTTGATATTAACAGAAATTTATCGAAATGAAATCCCTGAGTGTGTTAGAGTATTTTCTGATTCAATTGTGCCTTTATGTATTGGTATGGATTGTCAATGAATATGTAGCTTTCCTGTTGTTGATTATCATTCCCATTATTTCCATTGCTATTCTATTGTTGTCCTTTGTGTTTCAGTTAGTCGAACCTGCCAGAATTCCAAAATCGTATTATGGATATATGATTGCCACCATCATTGCTCCTCTTATCGTAGGAGCTATCTTTTTTTACATCAATGGATTCGAACAAGAATGGATGTTGGAATAAACTCCTCAGTAATTCTCATCCATCTCTCTAAAAGATTAATTAAAGGATGAGTTTTTCAAAAATTAGCCCAAAGCCTCGTCTCACTTTGAGGAAGATTTAGAGGCTGACTCTTACTTATCTTTGAAAAAGAAACTAAATGTGAGTACAATCGAACCGAGTAGAAACCCTAGGTTTTCCTTTTCTTCTTTTTAGCCGCCGGAAAAAGAACGTTATTCAAGATGAGGCGATATCCAGGCGAATTAGGATGCAAACTCAAGTCTGTTTCAGGATCATTGACAAGATGTCTGTAATCTTCTGGATCGTGACCGCCATAGAATGTCCAGGTACCATTACCTAAAGTACCATGGATGTATCTGGCTTCACCAATTGCTTTATTTTCACCCATAATAAGGACATCTGATTTTATATGTTGTTTGTCAAATGCAGTTGTTTGCCCCATGAAGCCCTTGACAGTGGTTGTATGATTTTGTGTTAACATAGTAGGAATAGGATCCCATTTAGCCGAAAACTCAAATAAGGAAAAGTAATCTCTCTCCGGGATAATCTTCCGTTTTCTATGATCGATGCTTGATGTTTCGTATTCCAAATGATTTCTGATGATTTGAAAATCTTTGAATGCAAACGTTTTCGAGTAGTCCAGCCTATTTTGAGCGTTGGGATCCATTGGGTCACCATCAAAAACCTGATGACATATATCCGTTCCATCTGCAGCCAATGCTAAATCGTAGGTATCAGTTGCAGAACACATGGCAAACATAAATCCACCAGCACCAACATATTCTCTAATACGCTTGACAACTGCTAATTTTAACTGAGAGACTTTTTTAAACCCTAAACTCTTAGCAAGACCTTCCATTTTAGCAACATTCTCTCGATACCAGGCTTTGTTGTGATAGCTTGCATAGAACTTGCCATATTGACCAGAAAAATCTTCGTGATGCAAATGCAGCCAATCGTATTCAGCAAGTTTATCTTCCATCACCTCACGATCATAAATTTGATCATATGGAATTTCTGCATAGGTCAACACCATTGTCACGGCATCATCCCACGGTTGTATGCGTTCTCCCCGGGTATTAAAATTTGGAGTGTATACAGCTATTTTGGGAGCTTTCTCCAGTTTAATGACTTCTTCGTTGAGCTCAGGATCAGCAATTTGTTGTCGAATCGATGCAAATTTTGCATTTGGTACTACTTTATAGCTTACTCCTCTGGTTTTGCATTCTTTCTCGAAGATAGCAGTGTGTTCAAAGGCAAAACTACCACCTTCATAATTGAGTAGCCAATAAGCCTCAGCACCATTTTCAAGAACCCAATAGGTAATCCCATAGGCTTTTAGGTGATCTTTTTGATTATCCGCGCCCATTGGGACGAATATATAAGAAGCAAAAGCTGCCTGACTTATCGTAAGAAAAAGTAAAAATGCGAAGTATCTAATCATCATAAGCTTTGTCATTACACTAAAAAACGTAAATAAATCAACAATAATTGCTACATATTTCGTTTAATAAATTTGCTCATATTTGTGCTCACAAATTAAATAACAGATCATCGAGAATTTAAGTTTATCATATCCTACCTGGTATTTGTTCTTGTGCCTGTTATTAGGTCTGCTTTACGCTGCTGTATTGTACTATCGTGAGGACAAATTTAATGAATCTGGCACTTGGTTGAAGTATGTGCTAGCTTTCTTACGTACAATCGGTGTGGCCGGTCTAGCTTCATTATTATTATCACCTCTTCTAAGGCAAATTACAGAGGAAATCAAAAAACCTCAGGTCGTAATATTGCAAGATAAATCATTGTCGATTGGAGCGGAACAAAGCCAACAATTTCTGACTTCTCTTTCAGATGAAAAAAGTGCCTTGGAAGAAGATTTTGAATTGAGCTATCTAGATTTCGCTGAAACAGTCAATACGCAATCTGATTCGATAGAAAATAATCAAACGACGAATATTTCAGCTGCCTTGCAATATGTATATGATGTGTACAATGGACAGAATTTGGGAGCTGTCATCATCGCCTCAGATGGCTTGTATAATGAAGGGCGTAACCCATTGTACTATAACAAACAATTCAAAGCTCCCATCCATACAATAGGTTTCGGTGATACGACTATTCGAAAAGATCTGATTGTCAAAAATGTGCTGTACAACCGTATCGCTTACCTTGGAGATAAATTCAATGTGCAAGTTGATGTGCAGGCTTTTAATGCAGCAGGTAATAGCAGCAGGTTGAGTATCAGTAAAGAACAAGGGGATACATTTGTACCGATTAAAAATGAAACGATTCGGATAAATAAGAATCAATTTTTTGATACCAAAACAATCACACTTGATGCATCAAGCCCTGGTATTACACGATATCGAGTGGCTTTAAATAAGATTGCTGGTGAACAAACTACCAAAAATAATTATCAAGATATCTATGTCGAAGTACTAGACTCTCGATTGAAAATTTTGGTCATGGCTAATGCGCCGCATCCTGATATAGCCACACTGAATGATATACTAGAATTGAATAAAAATTACGAGATCACTGTGCAGTATGCCGGTGATAAAAAGTCAACTGCCGGCTACGACTTTTATGTCTTTCACAATCTGCCAAGTCGAGCCCATGGTATCCAAAATGTACTCTCACAAATCAATAAATCAAAATCTCCTCGATTGTTTTTTGTTGGCGCGCAAACATATTTGAATGCTTATAACAAAGCACAAAATACACTGAGCATTCGTGGCAACAATGCAACTCAAAATGATGTACAAGCAATTCTTGCAAACTCCTTCACAGCATTTAATTTGTCCGATAATACGAAGTCAAAAGTAAATCAGTTTGTCCCCGTTATTGCTCCTTTCGGAGAATATAAAGCTGGACCCAAAACAACGACACTTCTGTTTCAAAAAATAGGTAGTGTGGAGACAAAATACCCTTTGTTGTCTTTTAGCGATGACAACGGCATCAAGACATCTGTTATGGCAGCTGAAGGGATATGGAAATGGAAGTTATTTGATTATTTACAGCACAATAACTTTGATGTCATTACAGATTTGATCGACAAAACCTTTGTTTATACTAGCGTTAAAGAAGACAAACGTAAATTTAGAGCGACTGTCGCTAAGAATATTTTTAAGGAGAATGACAATATCTTTTTTGATGCGGAGCTCTATAATAATGCGTATCAACTAGTCAATGATCCAGATGCATTCCTCACGATAAAGAATAGTAGTGGAGAGGCGTTTGATTATACATTTTCACAAACTGGAAACGCTTATAATTTAGATGCAGGAAGATTTCCAGCTGGTACTTATTCGTATACTGCCTCGACCAATGTAAATGGACAGGCCTTAAATCAGTCAGGCAGATTTACGGTAGAATCAATTCAACTGGAATTGTTTAATACTACGGCGGATCATGGCTTGTTGAGAAATTTAAGTCGTGACAATGGTGGCAAATTTTATTACCCAAATGAATTTACCAATATGGTTCAGGATCTGAAGACTGATTCGTCCATCAAGCCAGTTGTATATGCGACTACAAATACAAAGCCCATTATACACTTCAAATGGTTATTTGCTCTGTTGTTTCTCTTCATCATACTTGAGTGGTTCTTGAGGAGATTTTATGGACATTATTAAGATGTAATGGCTTCGAAAAAAGAGACATATTTCGAAGAGAGCGAACACAACTTTACGTTTTCAACAGATTGGGAAATACTTAAATACGACTCGCATCCATTTTATAAAATTGTAAGTGGCAGATCATTTAGCGGAGTTGATTTTGCTGGTTTTCATAAGGATAAATTGTATCTGATCGAAATAAAGAATTTTTATCAGTATGGTAAAACTGGAGATATCGAAAATGTGGATGAGTTTTGTGAAGAAATGAAGGAAAAATTTCTAGATACATTAGATCTCATTCGCATCATTCAGAAGTACTTCCAACGAAAATGGTCTTACCGCTTGTTTTGTAGACTTGTTATGTCTTATCCAAACTTAAATAAGACTTGGTGGTTTTGGACAATGATGGCTGACAGGGTTGAGAATGATGCCTTTGTCTTTGTTTTGCTCATTGACTCGATAGAGAAAGAGTCGGAGTTGCAAACGACTATTGAACAATTGGTTGCGAAAGAATTCCAGCAAAAGGTACATGTAGTGTCTTCGAGTATAAAAACTGGAAGTGTAGAAGGTCTTACTGTGCTTGACAATAAGACCTTCTCTTAATTTATCATAAAAACGTGCTATATTCTATTAAATGTAAGCATAGCTGCAGAACAACCATCTACATCATTTAAGCCTTCTAATGTAAGTGAATCACCATTTATAAAATAGCTAACTTCTGTGCAGTCTCCCCCGTCACATATCTGTACCACATTATCGCTAATTCTCATAAAGGTCGCATCTGTAGAAATGTCACCAATGCTATCAAAAGCTGAGTTAAGATCGTCTAAGTCAAAGTCTAAATCGTCAAGGTTAATGCCAAGTCCATCTAAGTCAATTCCCAAATTTTCCAGAAAGTCTAAATCAGCTAGGTCAACTCCTAAAGCGTCGAGATCAATTCCTAAATCTTCTAATGCAGGAATTTCTAAGTCAAAATTGTTTGATAGACTTCCATCAGAGTTGAATGTAAATGTTTGATCAAAGCATATCGCTAATACATCCTCAGCAATACAACCATTTTCGTCAAGCTCGAATGTAAAATTTCGCTCAGTAAGTTGACAGCCAGAAACTGTTATTTCTTGCAATTGCCAAGTGCCAATCAATGCTTCTTCAATATCATTTTCTCCGCAAGCAAATAGGGATAAGACAATAGAAAAGGATAGTAAATAAATGAATTTCATTTGTATTTCTTTAAAGTATAGACTAATTGGTGTGAGTATAAATTACAGTGGGGTAGGGCAAAGATAAGGGTAAGTATTCAATCGGACAAGGGGTAAATCTTTGGCATAACATTAATCATCTTCTCGCTCCTTATCAGTCATCCTCCCGCTCCTTATCAGGAATTTTCGACCTCAATATCTTTTTAATCTCTTCTCCCTTTTGTGTACCAATCAAGAGCTGTCTGTCTTCGGATATTAGTAAGTCTAAGCCAATGTTTCCCCTAACATTATAAGCTGTACCTGTTCCGCTAAACCGTACACCCCAACCACCAAATTCAGCAATGGGACCATAACGCCGTACTTTCCATTCCTTTACCTCATCCAGGGGAATTACTTTACTGACAAAGGGTTTGATTTTAACTGATATAGATTGACTGTTTATTGTCGTTTCTAGGTTCCAAATGAAGAAAGTTGCAGCTACTATGAATAGGATTATAGAGCCAGATACAAGCAACAAGAGATGTGTGTTCTCTATGACCATGATATAAGTGGTAACCAAGGTCATTAAAATGAGTCCGTATCGTAACCAATCAGGAAAATGTTGAGATTCAGTAAACTGCATAGTTGTAAAATTAAAAAAGCGACTCGAGAAACCCGAATCGCTTTTTATTATAATCCCATGAACATATCCTAAGAATCTACTCTTTAGCAGACATTACTTAATTAAGATATTTATTTAAAATTCAATACAACTTTGTAAGGACTTGCTCTCACTTTTCATTCTCTAATGATTGTTAATAATAAGTTGCTTTGAATGGCAACCTATTATCAACAATTTAATCCCATGAACATATCCGAATTTTAATTAGCTCT
>CAYNMW010000032.1:0-30842 GCA_964398295.1 uncultured Saprospiraceae bacterium
TTACCCTTTGATACCACCAAAAAAGGTCCCTAATCAAACGATTAGGAACCTGTATTTTATCAATTTATTTGTGTCGAGATTAGTGCTGGACTACGATTCGTTCATGTACGACAACAGATGGATGTCTTACTGTTGCATAATAAATACCGACACTCAATGAGGACACATCTATAGTTTTCGTCGTAGTTCCAATTCCTACTTCCATTGTTTCGGCTAGGATCAACTGTCCATTGACATCTCTTAATTCTATAGAGAATAAACCAGTAATGTTTTCAGATTGTATATCCAATATCAAATCTTGGTCAACTGGATTACCCATTGCAGCTAGACTAACAGATGGTTCTTCTAACATTGCACCTGGACAATTATCACCAGTGACTCTGTCTATTTGGATGAAATTATCTGACAGCTCAAAACAAGGTGCGATAGGGATTTGAGTGACATCTTGCTGGGCAGAAATCGTAAAGACTTCATTTGGTAGTCCTGGATGTGAAACACCATAAATTCTACACCTACCAACTGTCAGTCCTTCAAGATCGACGGATCCTGCGATGTTGATGGCAAGGAATCTATTTTGCAAATCAGTAATTAAGTAGGTATAAGGGAAGTCTGATTCAGAATCATTAAATAAAGTAATGACATCTGGTTCATTATCTCCTACGCAAATGGTGACCTCTGTTTGCATGGAATCTGCTTCAACGGATCCACCATCAACAAAATTTCTCATCACAAAAATCGGATTGGAGAGATCAAAACAACCTTCAAATCCGCTTACATCTTGGCCAATCCCAATTCCAGTCACTGTACCAATTGTACTAATATGCCAGATTTGCAAATCACCTGGTCCACTTCCATCAAAGTCAAAATTAGGGCCATCTTGTACATTGACAACAACCCCGGCAGTATCAGTAACTAGAAAGAAAAAGTCTTCACCAGATTCTCCTGTAAGGTCTATACTTAGAAAATTATCTTCTCCATCACCAGCACACACTATTGCAGATTGTGTACCATCATCTAGTGCTATAACACCACCCTCTGCCGGGCAAGCCATGCAGTCGACTTCTACAATAATCTCAACCGAATTCGACAAACTTGTACACCCTGTTATGTCATCTATATTACCTGAAATAAGGACGTTTCCAACTGTATCGATAAATGACAAATTGTAGATCAGGAACGTGCCTTCTGCAAATCCCTCAAAGTCAATATCTAACATTGCCTCAATATTCATAATTGTACCTAATGTATCCGTAACTAAAAACACCTCATTGAACCCGTTTAAGAGAGTATCAATCTCAATAAGAACCACATCTTCAAAACCATCTCCACTACACACATTCACTGAAGTCTGTCCACCATTTATGGTAATACTTCCACCATCTGCAAGGCATACATTTGACGAACACTCTATTTCTTTGACAACTGTTAACGGATTTGAAAGAGCGAAACAGCCTTGAATACCTGCTGCATTCCCACCAGTATTTAGTCCAGTAATACCGTCTTGGAATGCCAATTGCCATATTTGACAAACACCAGGTCCGCCTCCCTCAAAATTGAATGGAGGACCATCTGAAAGAGAAATGATCAATCCTGTTGTATCTGTAACTAACCATTGAATACTATCTGTACTGGCATTGGTGACATTGACATTAACTAACTCGTCAATCCCATCATCCGCACAAACAGTTATGGTATCAGTTCCATCATCGAAGGATAGACTTGAAGCCATTGCGTTACACATAGTAGCACAATCCGTGTCCTTAACAAGTGCAACAAAATTGGACAAGTCAAAGCAGCCCTCGAGATCTGAAATATTATTTACCGTTGTCAGGTCTATAAAATTTGGCGAGAACGCTATATGGAATATTGTCGTTCCCTCTGTGCCATCTGGAATTGCAAACGGCGGTCCTGTATTAAATACCTGTACTACATTTCCTGAATCATCGATCAATAGCCATGCACTCATTGCACCAGTATTACCTGTGAGTGTTAGATTTACTAAAGCATCTACGCCGTCATCATCACAAATTGTAACTTCAGTACTGCCATCAACACTAGCAATAGATCCTCCCTCAAATGTGCCTCCATCTCTAATCACGGTAATGGCATTTGAAATAGCTACACAACCTGTCAAGTCATCAATACTCTGTCCCAATTCTCCACCAGAAATACTGTCCCTTAAGCTAGCATGATACACAAAACACATTCCCTCTCCTATGCCTTCAAGGTCGACAATATTCTCTAATTGAAGTCCTATGATTAGGCCAGTTGAATCTGTAATTATGAATACTGAAAACTCTCCAACATTATCCATCACGTCTATTTCAAAGGCATCAGAAATTCCGTCTTCAGCACAAATGCTCAATTCAGTAAGCCCTTCGGTTGTCGCAATCACACCTCCAACAACATCACAGGTATCTACTACTGCGCAATTGATTTCTTTGTTAACAATGATTGCATTGGACAATGCAAAACAACCAGTTAAATCATTGGTATTGTCTCCTTCTCTTATAATGAAAGAGGAATCTTGTACGCTCGCATGGACAATCAAACATCTCCCAACGTCTGATCCTTCAAAATCAACAGTTGATCCATCGAACGTTTCAATAACCTCACCAGTACTATCTGTGAACAACCACATACTAATCCCAGATTCTCCACTGAGTGTGAAGTCTATCGGATCAGCTATTTCATCATCAGCACATACTGTAATTTCTGTCAAGCCTGTAGACGTTGCTAACGTACCTCCTGACACCATACAGGTTGTTTGCATACAACTCACTTTTTCTACTCGTAGAATATTGGACAGATTTACACAGCCTGTTACATCTGTAATGTTCAGACCTGGTATCAACCCTCCAAAAGGATCTAACAAACTAGCATGGTAGATTAAGCAGACTCCTGGAGCTGACCCTTCAAAATTAAAGAATGGATCATTTTCTAAATCTAATATCAAGCCAGTTTCAGTAGTGACAATAAAAATGCCGGCACCCGTATTACCAGTCAATGAAATATTTAAATTTTCATTTATACCATCATCGATACAAACTAAAGTATCCACGGATCCATCTGTAAAGGTTATACTGCCTGCTAGAATATCGTTACATATCGGATTGGCACAATCACCTCCAAGTCTGGTAACCGTAATTGGGTTGGATAAGCTGAAGCATCCTTCTAACAATGCAACATCCATATCTAGCATCAAATTGAAAGATGAGTCTATCGTGCTGATATGCCATACTTGACACATCCCTATTGCTGAGCTTTCAAAATCAAAGTCCGGATCACTGCCATCTTGTATGCCTATAATTATTCCCACTGAATCCGTAACAATGAATTGACTAATACCTGAATTTCCAGTCAAGTTAACCGTAAATATATCGCTCATATTATCAGTAACACATATGGCAACGGATGTCTCATTGTTCGTTGTACTTATCGCACCTCCAGATATCGTACAAGCCTCAGTAGAGCATAAAATTCTATTGACTTCTAATCGATTTGATATTTGGAAGCATCCTACAAGGGCTGAAATTGAGTTGCCCGGTATAAGTCCTGTAATGGCATCTAAGACAGCAATGTGTCTGATGAAGCACTGCCCTGAGAGTTCGCCTTCAAAGTTGAATACGTTATCATTTTGTGTATCTAGAATGATATCATTTGCGTCTGTTGTAATCCAAATACTACCACCTACATTACCATCAACATCAGCTACTACATTATCATTTATCCCATCATTGACACAGACTGTAATTGCAGTTTCGTCCATTACTGATATAGATCCACTCCTGATATCGTCACAGACAAGAGGTGAACAATTTTCGATTTTGGAGACCTCGATGAAATTGGATAAATCAAAGCAACCTGTAATGGAATTTACATTCTGTCCTACTGCAAAATTAACCAAATCGTCTTGAGATGATAGATGCCAAATAAAACATCTTCCTACTGTAGTGCCTCCAATATCAAAATTTGTATCATTTTGGATTGAAAGTATATTTCCATCTGGATCTGTGACTAAGTAATTGGAGGTTCCAACATTTCCTGACAACTCAACAGTAATGATATCTGGTTCGTCGTCAGTCACACAAACGATAGTGAATGTTTCATTATTTGTCAGAGATAGATTTCCACCTTCAGCTGTACAATCTGGTTGTCCACATCCAACTTCTCTAGTTACAGTAACTTGATTGGACAAGGCGAAGTTACCTGTAACGTCAACTATATTCTGTCCAGCTTGCAGACCGACAAGATCTCCAAATGAAGCCACATTCCATATCTGGCAAACGCCTTCTCCTAAACCTTCAAATTCAAATGTTGGACCAGCTTGCACAATTAAAATCTGCCCTGTAGTGTCAGTAGCAATCCACGTGCTTTGTCCCTGGTTGTTTGCAATTGTGACAGTGACTAAATCAGACAAGCCATCATCAGCACAGACTGTAATTGCAAGGGCTCCAGCTTGTGTACTGATATTACCTCCTAATGGTATTGGGTCCGGTGTACAATCCGTTATTCGATTTACAGATATCGGATTGGATAGATCGAAGCATCCTTGTATACTGGCAATGTTGCCACCTATATCAAATCCTACAATCGGATCAATCAATACGATGTTGTAAATAAAGAGTGTACCCGAGCCGGTGCCTTCAAAATTAAAAGCGTCTTCGACTTGTATGTTAATGATTTCTCCTCCTGCATCTGTCACCACCCACAATCTAGCCCCATCAAAATTTTGAACCATCAACTGAATATTATCATTTATGCCATCAGTTGTACAAACATCTACTCCAGTAAGATTATCAGTAGTCATGACGATACCGCCATCGACCATACAAGTAGTCGGACCACATTGCGTAACTTTTGTAACGCTAATTGGATTAGACAATTCAAAACAGCCTTCTATATCACTGATGTTACCATTCAAAATAAATCCGGAAATCGGATCAAGTAAACTCATGTGATACACCAAACAGTTACCTGCTTCAGATCCTTCAAAATTAAAATTAGGTGCTCCTTGAATATCAAGAATCATCCCTTGTAAATCTGTCAATATAAACGTTGTCGCACCTACATTTCCCGTAAGGACAATATCTAATACATCATTTTGTCCATCATCAGCACAAAATGTGATAGAAGTGTCACCATTTGCCAAGGTCAAATTACCTCCATCAATCACACAAGGATCAGGTCCGCAGTTGATTTGTCTGGTAACAGAAATACCATTTGATAAAGAGAAACATCCTCCTAAATTATCGACGGATTCTCCTAAACCGAAATTGGTAATTGTATTATCGAGACTGAGGTGATATATGAAAGATATTCCTTCACCATCACCTTCGAATGAAAATATATTTGAATTTTGTATTTCTAAAATGATACCGTTTCCATCTGTGACAATCCATGTTGACGGCCCAACATTTCCTTGAAGATCAATTGCTATTCCTTCTGCAACACCATCATCAACACAAACGGTGACATTAGTAGCACCACCTTCAGCTAAAATAGTCCCACCAAGAACGTCACAAGGTGGTGGACCACAATCTGTAATTCTTGTTACGTTAAGTGAATTCGATCGATCCATACAACCTGACAAACCATCAATGTTGCCTCCAATAACAAAGCCTGTCACTGGATCTAGTATGCTCAGATGTGTAATGAAGCAAACACCAGCAGGGAAACCCTCAAAATTGAAAACTCCATCTGGATTTATTTCTATGATTTCTCCCATTGAATTGGTAACAATCCATGTAGAAGATCCCGTATTGTTTTGCAGTATAAATTCTGGTACATCGCTTACACCATCACTTGTACAAAATTCGATGTTCGTACTACCGTCGGCAAATGTGATTGAACCTCCATCAACATCACAGACGGGGCCTCCACAATTGTCTATTTTATTAATTGCAATAGAATTTGACAAATCAAAACATCCTGAAATATCCACTAGATTTGCCCCTAAGGCAAAACCATCTAGTGACCCTGTAAGGCTTAGGTGCCAGATAAGGCAATTGCCTACTGGTGTAGTTGTAAAATCAAAAACTGGACTATTTTGTATTTGCAGGATATTGCCTGCATTATCAGAAAGGATCCAAGTTGATGAACCTGTATTCCCCTCTAGAGAAACAGTAATAAAATCTGCTTCGTTGTCTGTCACACATATGGTTAAAGCTGCCTCTCCTGCAACATCTATATTACCACCATTAACATCACACACAGGTGCACCACAATTGTCTATTCTATTTACCTGTATGGAATTAGATAATGCAAAACAGCCTGCTAGTTGATTGACATTAGCACCAACTGCAAAGCCATCCAGATTGCCTGTCAAACTCAAATGCCAAATAAAGCTCGTGCCTACACTTGCATTCGTGAAATCAAAGGTCGACGTATTTTGTACTTGAAGGATATTACCCTCACTATCTGTTTCCAGAAAAATTGATGAACCAACATTTCCCGTAAGGCTAACAATAAATTGATCTGGTTCGTTATCAACTACACAAAGAGTCAATACTGTCTCGCCCCTATAATCTATGCTTCCTCCAACTACATCACAAACTGGTGCGCCACAATTGTCAATCCTATTTATTTGAATGGAATTAGATAATGCAAAACACCCAACTAATTGATTGACATTGGCACCTACTGCAAATCCTTCTAAATTACCTGTCAAACTCAAGTGCCAAATAAAACTAGTACCTACACCTGCATTCGTGAAATCAAAAGTCGACGTATTTTGTATTTGAAGGATATTACCCTCACTATCTGTTTCCAGAAAAATTGATGAACCAACATTTCCCGTAAGGCTAGCACTAAATTGATCTGGTTCGTTATCTACGACACAAAATGTCAGTGCTGTCTCGCCCCCAACAGCTATACTTCCTCCGACCACATCGCAAACAGGTGCGCCGCAATTGTCTATTCTATCTACTTGGATGGAATTTGATAATGCAAAACAACCAACTAGTTGATTGACATTAGCACCAACTGCAAATTCATCTATATTACCTGTAAAACTCAAATGCCAAATAAAGCTAGTGCCTACACTTGCATTGGTAAAATCAAAGGTCGATGTATTTTGTATCAGAATGATATTGCCTTCACTATCTGTTTCCAGAAAAATTGATGAACCAACATTTCCCGTAAGGCTAGCACTAAATTGATCTGGTTCGTTATCTACGACACAAAATGTCAGTGCTGTCTCGCCCCCAACAGCTATACTTCCTCCAACTGCATCGCAAACAGGTGCGCCGCAGTTGTCCATTTTGGTTACAGTTATTGGATTTGAAAAATCTAAACAACCTCCAAGATCTTCAGCATTTGCACCTAGAGAGAATCCTGTGATAGGGTCTTGCAGACTCAAATGCCAGATCAAACATGTACCTACTTCAGCTGAAGAAAAGTCAAATGTTCCAGTATTTTGAATTTGAGTTATGGTTCCATCTTGATCCGTAAGCAGCCAGATCGATGATCCACTATTGCCAACTAGATCTACAGTTATAATATCAGGATCAGTGTCAACTACACATAAATCGATTGATCTTTGTGAACCAACAGTTATCGTTCCCCCATCCACATCACAAACCGGAGCACCACAATTATCAATTTTATTTATCTGAACAGAATTTGATAAGTCTATACATCCTGTAATGTTATTGACATTCGCACCAATTGAGAATCCGGAAATCGGGTCTTGTAAACTTAAGTGCCAAATAACACATATTCCAACTTCTTCATTTGTGAAATCAAATATAGGGCTGTTCTGTGTTCTCAATATTATTCCATTCTGATCTGTCACTAACCAAATGGATGAACCAACATTCGCTGTAAGTTCTGCTGTCAATACATCTGGCATGTTGTCCGTAACGCAAACGTCTACAACACGCTGTCCATTTATATCAAGGTCTCCCCCATTGACATTACAAACGATGTTGCAATTATCTGTGGTGATCACCTCGAAAGAGTTTGAAAGTGCAAAACAACCATCGAGGTTATTTATATCCTGTCCAACAACTAAACCCGTGAGATTTCCGTCTGTCGCCACATTCCAAATCACAGTTGTTCCTGTAGGTGCATTGGTGAAGTTGAAGTTATTGAGCTGTTGTATCAATATTATAATTCCATTTTGATCTGTGACCACCCATAGTGTTTCATTGGATTGTCCAGTGATATCAAGAGACAACAAATCAATTTGAGCATCTGTGACACAAAATGTTACAGTTTGCTGACCATTTAAACTGATGGTTCCTGCAACTGCTGGGCAATTGGGCACACCACAGTTGATCGAACGATTGACGGTAATTCCATTAGACAAAGCAAAGCATCCAGACAGATTAGCAACATTTTCTCCAGGAACTAATCCCATAATTGTCTGATCATAACTGATGTGATAAATCGTACATGTGCCAGCCATTGTGCCTTCAAACTGAAATATTGGATCGTCCTGTACAACTAAAAGAGTGCCTTGTTCATCGACAAGTATCCATCCAGTGATACCAGAATTATTAGAAACCGTAGGAGTTATATTATCTGGCAATCCATCATCTACGCACACATTGAATTGGGTTAATCCACCAAAAGAGATTGTTCCAGGTAATACATCACAGACCTGCAAACATCCGGTTAACTTTGTGATGTTGATTGGATTGGAAAGATCTATACAACCTTCAATTTCGGAGACATTTCTGCCAATTCCAAAACCTGTGATGGGGTCTCTCAAACTTAAATGCCAAATCTGACAATTACTTACTTGTGCATCCTCAAAATTAAATATTCTTGAATTTTGAATCGCTATTATATTACCATTAAGGTCTGTCACCAACCATGTTGAAGGACCTGAATTTCCACTTAATTCGACTGTAAGTGTATTTTGTGTATCATCTTCAATGCAAATTGTGGCGCTTGTTTGACCATTCTCCAACACGATCGTCCCACCTTCTACATCGCATACAAACCCACAGTTTATTTGTTTGGTAATTGTAATTGGATTTGAGAAAGAAAAACAACCATTTAGGTCATTCACATTTGTTCCAGCTTCTAAACCACGTAATGTTTCATCAAAACTGATATGCCATATTTGGCATACACCCTCACCAGAACCTTCTAAATTGAAGTTATTGTTACCTGACACCATCAAAATGTTTCCGAGTGTATCCGTAATCAAAAAAGCAGAACGTCCTATATTGTTAGTGATCATCGGCGTAATTAAGTCTGCTTCTCCATCGTCGACACAAATGGTGAGTTCTAATGGCTCTCCGCTTAAATCAATCAATCCTCCGATAACATTGCAAACAGGTACTCCACAATTGGTTTGTTTCGTCACTGTAATCCCATTGGAGAATGAAAAACATCCTTCAATCAAATCTATATTTTGCCCAATCCCAAAGTTGTTGATTGGGTCCTGAATACTTAAATGTCTTATTACACATGATGATAAAGCAATGCCTTCAAAGTTGAATACTGGATCATTTTGAATGCTCTGGATAACACCGGCATTATCTGTGACAACCCACGTTGAAGCACCTTGATTACCCGTCAAATTAAAAACGAGTTCATCTCGCAATCCATCGTCAACACAAATTATTGGTTCATCGCCATTGGCTATAGAAATTGTTCCACCATCTACATCACAAACAACTGGTGCACAATCGACTTCTTTTATCAATTGTAATGGGTTACTAATTTCAAAACAACCACTAAAATCAGAAAGTGGAGCTCCAATAGGAATAACTGGTATTTCATCAAGGAAGTTGAGTAAAAACACCTGACAAATGCCTTCAGAAGAATGACCTACTGTTATCGTACTCGATGAATTATCAACTTGTAAAACGTTGCCATTTGGACCTAAAATAACTACAGCAAATGTTGATCCTACTAAATTGTTGCTGATGGTTAGCACATCAGGTATGTCATCGACTACACAAATTGAAAGTGAAATTTGCTCATCTGGAAATTCAATAATTGGTTGAACGATATCACAAACTGGAGTACATACATCTGTTTTTTCAACAATAAAAGGTCTTGAGAATCCTACACAACTTCTAATTCGATTTATATTTTGACCAAGTCTTAGTTCGTCAATTCCAAATCCCGCGTAATGATGAATGCTCATTGTACCTGGAGCTGTTCCTTCGAAATTGAATGTGGGAGAATTCAGCAATTGGGTAATAGTACCATTTGAATCCGCTACAAGCCAACCTGTTTGTTCTCCAAATGCTGAGGAGACCCTTAAGGTGAGATTATCAGGAATGCCATCATTAACACAAATCGGTTGCTCTATGTCATTGACTGCTCTTACAATGCCACCAAATGGGGCGAACAGATTGATAGTGAGTTGATTAGATAAACCAAACCATCCTTTTAGCTTTACAATGTTTAACCCAATCCTAGGACCTACTGTAAATTCATCATAGCTGACATGAATGAGTCTGTATGAATTTTCATCTAACCCTGTGAGGTCAAAATAAGGGGCTTCTGAAATTTCTAAAATGACTCCAAGATCACTTGTTCTTAAAAACAGTGAGGAATCCCCAACATTTCCTTCCAAATCAATATGGACGACATCCAAAACATCATCACCAATACAAATCTCTGTGGGATCAGCTGTAGAAATTGTTCCACCAATTGGGTTATTGTCAAAGGCATTGGCAAATGTCAATGAGCAAAATAATTGGAAGACAAAATAGATACAAAGTCTAACCTCCAAAGAATCTGATATCAACCTGACTCTCATAATCAATAAATTATGTGTTGTAAAAAGCTAAAATGAAGATTCTATATCGATGGCAGTAATGCCTTCAACGGATTGGACTTATCTTGCAAATGTACAAAACATATTACAATAAATTATAATATGTAGGGGATTTTGGTATAAAATTTGTCTTAGTAATAGAAAATATCCCTTTTTGTAGGGATTAATTTACAAAAATGAATCTTTAAATTACATAAAATTAAAGCCATGATCGTATTCTCAATTGCAGTGTTAATCGTAGTTGTGTACGGAGAAAAGTTTTTAAAAGAAGCACTTCAGTAGTTTACTGAACTGCCTTGTACATTTCTCTTACAGCTTCCTCACTAAACGTACCGAGTAGACCAGTCTGAAATACATACTCCCTATCACCATTCAATTTGATGTGGCGAAAGTCATAATTGATGTTGTTCTCATCTATTTTCTTTTCAAAAATGAAACCGTCATCATATTCTTCTACAATTTTGGAGAAAAACTGACTGGCTTTAACCGTGTTCAGTTGTTCGATCATCACCTTAGATTTATCAAACGTTGTACTTTCTGATACAATTAGTTGGACATTGAATCCTTCTTCGTTCTTAATAGTTACATCCTTCCAAATTCCCAAGTCTTCTACTTTCACTTCTACATTCTCTGGAGCATTAATACTTAACGGAATCCCATATTGTAATAGACTTAAACTTTTTGGAGCAGGTTTACTTGAGCAGGCAAGCAGCATAAGTGTCATTGTGAAATAGTATACGAACTTCATACTGCAAACATATGCAACTGTGGAGAAAACAAAAAACCCATTTTGCAAAATAACAAAATGGGTTTTTTAAGTAAGAATTTATGTTTGTGTTTAAGCCCTTTTTGACTTAATGGAACAACCGATTGCTTTGGTTGTAGCTGGGTCAGGTAACTTCCCACTTCTCATAGCGCCTATCGCATTATCTATGTAATTAATAGAAACAGACTCCGCATCTCTTGGACTATCATCAATTGCACCTATATATTGTACAACTCTATCTTTATTCAAGACATATACATGAGGGGTCTTAGTTGCACCGTATGCCGGAAAAACTTCTTGTTTCTCATCAAATACATAAGGGAAATTAAATCCCTTTTCAGTTGCTCTAACTTTCATTTCCGCAAAACCATCACCAGGTTTTATAGATGGATCATTTGGATTAATTGCAATTACAGGAAATCCACTGTCACTGTATTTTTTGTGAAGAGCTATAATTCTATCTTCATACTTAACTGCCCAAGGACATGTGTTACACGTAAAAATAACAATGAAGCCTTCCGCATTTTCAAAATCACTGAGTGACACCATATTGCCATCAATATTTTGAAGTGAAAAATCTGTAGCTATGTCTCCAACTCTGTAGCCATCTCCAGGATTATTTGCCAATAATTCTAATGAGAAAAATGAAATCAATAAAAAAGTAAGTATCGCAAAATGTCTCATAATTAGTTTTCTATGAAATTGTCAATAATATTTTTTAATTCGTTATACGATATAAAGTCAGTTTCTTCAAACTGTCTTTTGTCTTTATCAAAGATAAGTGTAGCTGGTATAGCTCCAGACCATTCAGTCGATACTTTATCAATCCAATCATTGTACTTGGCATCATCAAGCAACCACACCTCAGATTTAATGTTGTTTCTATCCAATAACGGAACGACCTTACGGTCAATATGTTTTTTATCATCCAAGCTAACTAAAACAACTTTGACTGGACGGTTAAATTCTTTCTCAGCGTTTAATTGTTCAAAGTATGGTAATTCTTTCACGCATGGTTTACACCAGGTCGCCCAAAAATTCATGACAAAGGTAGTATCTGAGTTTGTATTCAGGAGTGAGCTCATGTCATCAAACTTGTCGTAAACAGGAATGTCAAAATCACTTTCTTGCGCACTCGATAATTGGTAACCGCTGAATAAAATAATAAACCCGATCAAAATCTTCATCCAGTTAATAACGACCTGAACTCACAAAATGTTTCTAAGTGCATAAGGTTTGTCAGATCCGTTTTTTAGATATGAAATAGCTTGGGTACTGTATTGCTAATTCAGTTTGTATTTTAAGCCTAGTCGCTGAATCTCATCTATAAACTCTGAATCTGCATTTACCTTTCTGGAGGGTGATACAAGCTGTATACTCATTTCATCTTCGACATCAAAAACCTCTAGACTGAGGTTATGTTTACCTTTCGAATTTTCAATAATATCGTTCATGTTGTTGACCAACTCGCTACTAATTTGCTTTAGGTCTAATTGAAGGGTGATTGACTTTGTTAATGCTTTACCAACTGAATCCAGCAGTCTGATATTGGTTACTTTAAAGTAAATATTATCGTTATATCCTTTTGTATGCTTTCCTTCTACATACACTACCTGACCAGAATGTAGTAGTTCTTTATATTTCAAATAGTCATCACGATACAATCTAAATTCCAAAGCTCCATTAAAATCCTGTATGGCAAATCTTCCGTATCCAAGTCCTTTTTGATTTACTCCATGAAATGCCTCTGTCACAATTCCTGCCAACTTCAAAGTCCGATCCATATACACGCTAGCTTTATCCAAACTGCACGACGTAAAGTTTTCGAGTTCTAGTTTATAGTCATCAAGTGGATGGCCGCTTATGTAAATACCAGTTACTTCTTTTTCCTTTTCCAATTTTGTGATCAAAGGCCAGGGTTTTGTTTGCGGCATTTCTGGTTCTTCAATAAATGAATCAGAAATATCTCCAAACAATGAATTTTGATTTTGACTTATCTGTGCTTGAAATGAATTACCGAATTTTATAGCATGTTCAATTAAACTAGCAAAGGTCAATGACTCTGTAAAATAAGAAGACCGCTTAAACTCGAAAGAATCCATAGCACCACTCAACACCAAACTCTCGAAACATTTCTTATTTACAGAACGAAGATTTACTCGCTTTGTCATGTCAAAAATGCTTACGAATTCTCCTTGTTCTCTTTCTTCTAATATCGCCTCCACAGGACCTTCTCCTACTCCTTTCACAGCTGACAAACCAAACCTAATTTGGCCTAATTTATTGACATGAAATTTCATTCTGCTTTCATTAATGTCAGGACCAAGCACCTCTAGCTTCATCCGTTTGCATTCTCTTAAAAATTTATTGAGACTATCAATATTGTTTTTATTGTGATTCAACACAGAAGCCATAAATTCAGCTGGATAATGTGCTTTCAGATATGCCGTTTGGAATGCGATGTAAGCATAGCAAGTAGAGTGTGATTTATTGAATGCATATGAGGCGAAGGCTTCCCAATCTTTCCAAATTTTTTCTATTGTCGCTGGCGGATAACCATTTTTCTTACAGCCTTCCTCAAATTTGGGATACATCTCATCAATGAGCTTCTTCTTTTTCTTTCCCATTGCTTTACGAAGCATATCAGCTTGGCCTTTGCTAAAGCCAGCGAGCTTCTGAGACAATAACATGACCTGCTCTTGATACACTGTGATCCCATAGGTTTCTGCAAGGTATTCTTGCATATCATCTAGATCATATTTTATTTCTTCTCGACCATGCTTTCTGGCAACGAAATTCGGGATGTACTGCATTGGGCCAGGACGATACAATGCATTCATTGCAATCAAGTCGTCAAATTTATCTGGTTTAAGCTCTTTCAAACTTTTCTGCATACCTGTTGACTCGTACTGAAAGATGCCAACAGTTTCGCCGCGCTGAAACAATTCATATGTCTCTTTATCTTCTAATGACACATCATCAATATCCAGTTCTAATTGATGACTGACTTTTATAATCTCGATAGCATCTTTAATAATGGTCAGTGTCTTCAGACCAAGGAAATCCATTTTCAATAAGCCAGCATCTTCGACGACACTATTGTCAAATTGACTTACCTGCAGTTCTGAATCTTTTGCAACTGAGACAGGTACATAATTTGTCATATCATCTGGAGTGATGATGACACCGCAAGCATGAATACCTGTATTACGAATTGAGCCTTCTAACTGTTTGGCAGAACGAATCATTTCGCCGATAGATGTTTGCTCTTCGGACATCTTCCTAAACTTGACAGCTTTCTCATTATCCTCAGGGATCATAGCAGCTTTCAACTTGGGATCTACCCCGCCTTTTGCCAATACTTTATTTAGAGATGCTCCAAGATGAGTGGGAAAAGTTTTTGCAACACGATCAACTTCTGATAGGGGTACTTGCATCACTCGACCTACATCTCTGAGGCTCAATTTTGCGGCCATTGTACCGTAGGTAATAATTTGTGCTACTTGGTTTTGACCGTATTTGTCAATCACATAGTCGATCACTTTACTTCGTCCTTCATCATCGAAATCTATATCGATATCAGGCATTGATACACGTTCTGGATTCAAGAAACGCTCAAAAAGCAAGTCGTATTTAATTGGGTCAATGTTGGTAATGCCTAAGCAATAAGCAACTGCAGAGCCTGCTGCGGAGCCTCTACCTGGGCCTACAGATACGCCCATTTCTCTGGCAGAACTTGTCAAGTCTTGAACGATTAAAAAGTAGCCTGGATATCCAGAATTTCTTATGACTTCAAGTTCAAAATTTAATCTTGTTTCTATATCAGCTGTGATGGTGCCGTACCGTCTTTTGGCACCTTCGAGTGTTAAATGTCTTAGGTAGGCATCCTGTGTAGTAAATTTTGGGGGAAGTGGGAAAGCAGGTAATACAACATCCCGGGTAAGATTCAATAAATCTACTTTGCTCGCGATTTCCATTGTATTGTCAATGGCTTCTGGAATATCGCTGAACAAGACATTCATTTGATCTTTTGTCTTGAAATAGAAATCTGAACTTGGAAATTTAAATCGATTGGTGTCAATTATATTCGATCCCGTATTTATACAAAGTAAAATATCGTGATATGGAGAATCTTCTTCTTCAACATAATGTGAATCATTGGTTGCGATAATTTTTACATTATGCTTGCGAGCTAGTTTGATCAATTCCTGATTGACATCTTCCTGGCTCATCCCTGTGTCATCAATTGTTTCCAGACCTGTATGTCTTTGCAATTCGATGTAATAATCTTCACCAAAGATGTCTAACCACCATTTGAGCAATTCCTCTGCTTTATCTAATTGGCCTTTGAGAATTGTTTGTGGGATCTCTGCACCGATACAACAACTCGTTGCTATAATGCCTTCATGATATTGAACCAGGAGTTCTTTATCAATTCGGGGAAATTTGCTATACAACCCTTCTTTGAATCCGAGTGAACATAACTTACTTAGATTGAGATATCCAGTTTTATTCTTTGCTAATAGTAGTTGATGTCTTCTTATATCTTTTTCACCAGCAGACTTCGAAAAAGATTTTATATGCCTGTCTTCGACTAAATAGAATTCGCAACCAACAATTGGTTTGATGTTTTTCTTTTGTGCTTCTGCAACGAATTTAAAGGCCCCAAACATATTGCCGTGATCTGTCAACGCCACTGCAGTCTGTCCATCGTCAGCTGCCTTTGCCATCATTTTGGAAATATCAGCTGCCCCATCCAATAGAGAATATTGGGTATGGCAATGTAGGTGGCAAAAGTCTGGCATAGGCTAAGATTCTAAATATGTAAAAATAGGCTAATACGAGAGATTAAGTACCTGAGATTTACAAAAGTTATTCACAAAAAAAGCCCACTCAACGGAGCGGGCTGTATATTTTAAAATTGTATACTTTTTTATGCTAACATTACTGTCGATTCTTCTTTCACTCTAACTACTCCAAAAATCATCAACAAAAGAGTCAAGCATATCAAACCCCACTCTCCCATCGTAGGAATTTGCGGAGTGACAGGTGGATCTTGGAATACAGTTTCACCGTCTATAGGTCCAAATGATACCGAGTCAATAACTGTACCGCCACAAGAAATTGTAAATTCATCTTCTTCTCCCAAACCAAAAGTGAAATGGATATCTCTGATTAATGTTACACAACCGAAAGCAGGAATAGTTACTCCAAATACCAACTCTTCATTAGATGCATCAGCCAATAGTGCACCATCCAATGATACTGGAACAGAAGAATTATTACAAACGACAACTTCATCTGTATCATTATTAACAGAGGATATAAATATTGAAGTTGCTCCCGCGTCACATGGCCCTAAAGGTGTAGGTGCTGCAATAAAACATTCCAAGCCCGAGCCATCTTGATCATAGGTAACTGAATCTATGATATCAGGACCACAAGCAATTGTCACTGTTTCACCATCTCCCAGACCAAATGTAAAATCAATACCTCTGACTAGAGCAACACATCCCAAAGGTGGAATAGTAGTTGAATTTGCCAACATTTCTGAAGAACCACTATCTGAAATTATAATTCCTGTTATGGTAACTGGAAAAGGAGAATTATTACATAAAATAATTTGATCGGCTCCTGCACCATCATAGATTACTTTTGAAATGAATACCGTTCCTACCGCATCTGCATTGCAAGTAACAGGCTGAGGAGCACAAAATATAATTGGTTCATTAGTAGGACCGAATGATTTACTTACCACTACAGTACCATCTGCACATGTTAAGGTAAAACCATCACCATTACTCGCTGAGAAACCAAAATTAAAATCGACATCTTCAACCAGTGTAATACATCCTAAAGCTGGAACTGAAGTATCAGCTAAAGTTTCCTGATTACTTGGATTATTATCAACAACCATTACTCCACCAATCAAATCAACCTCCTCAGTACAACTATTGCAAATAATGATATTATCAGTACCCATGACTTGTATAGAAGATATAAATAGACAATCTACAGCTTGTTGGTCACAAGAAAATGCAATGGTATATGAGCCAAGAAATAGTAGAAAAGAGAGTGATAGAAATCTCATATTCGTTTTATTAATCGAAGGTAAAATCTTATTATTTGTAATTTGCTGATTATCAACTACAAACACATGAATCAATAATGCAACTTGAGCACTTAATGAATCTATCTCAATATAGAATGTTCTGCATTATATAATGATTAATTCATATTATTTTCTTGATAATTTCCAATCCAGTTTTGATGATAAAAAAATTAGCTTGTTCCTCTTTGATTAGCTGATTTGATAAACTTCTTTAGCGTTTCTTGTTGTTGCTTCTGCAATCTCTTGTACTGATACATTTTTAACAGCTGCTATTTTTTCGGCTACGAGTGGAATATATGACGGTTCGTTTCTTTTTCCTCTGTGTGGATGGGGAGTCAAATATGGTGCATCAGTTTCCAGTACTATTTTATCCAAAGGAAGCTCTTTAACGATGTCATCCATCTTTGCATTTTTGAATGTGATCACTCCACCAAGTCCAAGATAAAATCCAAGTTGAATTATTTCTTTTGCCTGTTCAATGGTACCTGAAAAACAATGAAAAATTCCAGTCAACTGTTCGTCATTCTCCTCTCTTACAATTCGAATACAATCATCAAGTGAATCTCTGGAGTGTATAACGATTGGTAGTTTTGCTTCCTTAGCCCAATTAATCTGTATTCGAAATGCTTCTATTTGTTGTTCAACAAATTCCTTACTCCAATAATAGTCGAGACCAATTTCACCTACAGCAATGATCTTATTTGACTCCATTAATGTTGAAATGGAATTTAGTTCTTGATCGACATCCTCCTTAACAGAGCAAGGATGAAGACCTAACATTGGGTAACACATGTCAGGATAGTTATTCACACAAGACTGTACTTTCTCCCAGGTAGACGTATCAATATTAGGTAAGAACAACTTATTTACTTTAGATTTTAATGATCTCTGGATGCATTCTTCTAAGTCTTCTTCGAACTGTTCTAAATATATATGAGTATGTGTGTCAATAAACATACATTTGTTTTAAGGATGGCAAAGAAACAAAAATACTACGTTGTTTGGAAAGGACATGAGCCTGGAATTTATACCGACTGGACAGCTTGCCAACTGCAAATTAAAAACTATTCTGGCGCTGAGTATAAATCATTTAAGACACGAAGGGAGGCCGAGATAGCATTTGAAGGAGAATATGCTGAATTTAAAGAAACCAAAAACTCCACAAAGCCAAACCTGCTCATTGAAGAGATTGATGGCATTGAGCGAAATAGTATAGCGGTGGATGCGGCATGCAGTGGAAACCCAGGCGACATGGAATACAGAGGTGTGGACACATTTTCTGGAGACGAAATTTTTAGACAAGGTCCGTTTAAACTGGGAACAAATAATGTAGGTGAATTTCTTGCCCTTGTACATGCTTTAGCGCTGTTGGACAAAGGACAAGTATATGATAAAGCTATTTATACTGATTCAAGAACAGCGATGAGTTGGGTAAGAAACAAACGTGTCAAAACCAAATTAAACCGGACTGCAGAAAATGCAATACTCTTCGAATTAATTAGTCGAGGTGAACGATGGTTAAAAAATAACGAAGTGAAAAATAAAATCATCAAATGGGATACAAAGAACTGGGGTGAAATTCCAGCAGATTTTGGAAGAAAATAATCATTTCTTCGTGTAGAATTTCATTTTATAATCCACACTAACAGATCCTTTTTTGATTGCCTCTAATTTTCTCTTGATCAGTCTTCTCTTGACAGGTTTTATGTAATCAAGAAATAACTTCCCTTCGATGTGATCATACTCATGTTGTATAACGCGTGCATTGATGCCATCGAATTCTCTTTTTACACGTTCGAATGTGGGAGTATCATACTCTATAATGATCTTCTCATTTCTTTCCACATCAGCTCTCACATTTGGAATACTTAAACATCCTTCTTCGTAGGCCCATGGTTTACCAGATTCTTCATGAATTGTGGCATTTAAAAATGCTTGTTTAATCCCAATTTGATTGTCTTCGTCGTCAAGTACTTGTTTTGTATCAATGACAAACAATCGTAAGGATTTACCTATTTGAGGAGCTGCAAGTCCTACACCATCTGCATTATACATTGTGCTCCACATATCTTCAATCAACTGATCAAGTCCTTCATGGTCTTTCTCTATTGGAACAGCAGACTTTTTCAAAACAGGATGCCCGAAAGCTACAATTGGTAATATCATATATGACCTAAGTATTCTTGTAAAATAATAACTGCACTCATCATATCTATTAGATATTTATCTTTTCTTTTTTGCTTTTTTACGCCAGATAAAAGTAATGCTTGCTTTGCTTGACTACTCGAAAAACCTTCATCAATTGTGTCAGTAACTATATGAGGAAAGTTATCATTTAGTTGTTTCATCAACTTCATAATTTTATCAACTACTGGAGTTGGAGAGTCATCAGCATAAGATGGTAAACCCAAAACAATTTTATCGACTTTTTCTTTCTTGACATATTCTTCGACAAATCCAAATAATTCACTTGTATCCAAGCCTTTCAATGGGTGTACTGCAATCCCAAGAGGGTCTGTCACAGCCAACCCGCTTCTTTTTTCACCAAAATCGATTCCTATTATTCTGCCCACAGTTGCAAGTATAATCCAATTTCTATTAAAATGAAAAAAGGCCTGCTCTAGTTCCCTAGAGCAAGACCTCATCCCAAAAACAGTAAACTATATCTTGATATTAGTTGATAATAATCATTTGCTTAGTTAAGGATTGATCATCGAATGTTAATGTATAATACAATACACCAGCAGAACTCAATTCATCCTTACTCAGTTCTATCGAATTTTTTCCTGAGTTATATGTACCTGTTTGATCAATGATTACTTTGCCGGTATAGGTATGTATCCTCAAGGACACCTTTCCTGAGACAGGCAAGTCAAAGTCAATTCTGGTTTTATCATGGAATGGATTCGGAGAATTTTGATATAATACAAGTGCATTTTCACCAGCAAGCTCTACATCTGCTTGTTCAATGCTTATGATTTCATTATCGTAATATGCTTCAGCTGCTGTGATAGCAGAACTAATTCTGGTTTTATCGAAGTTTACAGCCCCTCCAGACTTCGTAAATTCAATTGTAAACAATAGTTGACCAGCGGCAATTTGTCTTGCTTCAGACTCGTGCCAACTAACGGTTATAGCACCTTTATCAGCATGTATGCCAAAATTATCAGTTGTAACATTAGAATTTCTATCTAATTGTAATCCCTTGTATATGAGCTTCTTATTATCAAAATTCATCGTGAATTGGTAACCATCCAACAATATAGGATTATCAGCCCTCACTTCAAGTTCGACTAGATTCTGGTCTAATATATTTTCCTGAACATCTAAGCTCAACACTTTTGAGGATCTCAATTCAGGATTGATGAATCCATTTATGTTAGCAGAATAATTGACATCTCCAGTCTTGACTGCTAAGAAATCCACAACCATATCATCTTCGAGTGGAGAAATCTGATAGGTACTCATGTAATTCTCTGAGAGCGGGTTTGATTCGTCAAAGAATCTATACTCCTTATTGACAAAATTCCAAATGTTGTTATTAGGGAAAGACTCAGACAAGCCAAGGATTACTTTCCTCAAATTAAGGACATCAAGAGCACTTATAGACTCGTCACTATTGACATCGGCTGCAATTTGTTGGTAAGCAGATTCCAGAGGCAATACACCTAGAATGTGCTTTTGTATCAAGACCAAATCCAAGGTAGATACACCGCTAATTGGATCATCTGCTTTTTGCGGATTGATCACGTATTCTCCTCCCAAGGGCATATTTCGGAATGCATATTCGCCCTCATCATCAGTATTGACACTTGAGAATGAACCTTCAAGTCTGACTTCTACATCAGATACCATTACATCATCTGGTCTAGAAATCGAACCCGAAATTTGTGCTCCTTGTCCATTTTGAACGGCTTCTCCATCTTTACCATCGCAACCAAACATATTATCTCCTTGGCATACCATTCCATTGTCCTGAACAGATACCGTAGCTGTACATTTTGATTGTCTGAAGACTTCTTCTCCATCATGGATTGGTATCTCACCATTTTCATCAACTGTGGTAAAGTAAATATCAATTTCAGATAAACCAACATCTTCACAACATAGTGTAATATTTTGTAGGTCAATATCAGTAGCGCTAAATGAAAGTGCAACACCATCACCACATACACCATTGACATCTTTTGCAAAATCGTTTGCCCACAACACCACATTACCATGCTCATTTAAACTCACAGCTAGTCCGTTCAAACAGAAGGCGGTAGGTGCCTTACAAAACTCAACTTCAATTATTGTGACAAAATTTATTGCATTTCCGCATTTATCATAAAGAGCATATTCTAGTGTATATGAACCAATAGGTAATTCCTGTTCAATCAAAAGGTTTCTACCATCTTGCTGACCTTCAAGTACAATATTTCCATTTTCATCTCTCAAGCAGTAATACCACTCCAGTTCACTAAGCGTACTACATGAAGATGCTCTTACATTTCCACGTCTTTGGATAATCACTGTTGCTGGTCCACATGATGGATCGAATGAACAGAATTTTTCTTTATCCTCGTGATCAAAGTTATCATTAGCAACAATGAATGGATCAACATCATCTTTGATATAAATAACTTGTGGTTCTAATACAACCCTGTCCTCAAATACATCGGTAACTTCCATACCGTTAAAATTACACCAGTTAATGATGGTAAATTCTCTTAACACTTTATAGCAGAATTCACTTATGCTTTCATCTCCTCTACAATTTCGTGTCGAATTTGGAGTGCCAGAAAAGACAATCTGGTCATCAGCTTGTATACCCAATAAATCGCAATTATCCTCCCCTGGGAAACTTGGTTCTCCAAATACAGAAGTCGGAAAAAGTGAGCCTGTATTCGAAGAGAAGTCAATACAAAAATCAGTAGACGTTTCAGAAATACAAATCACTGAATCAACTAGTTCTTCTGTATTAATGGCATCAAAGTTGAAAACATCTGTGGCAACAAAAGTCAATGTTTGTTCGCAAGGTTCAGTTGCTGACTCTTGTTGGCCAGGATTGTAAGCGATAAATTTACGGACAATGTCTCCTCTTCCACATTGATCTCTCATATCCATTGGGTCCAATTCTTCAATAATTAAATTAGAAGCGCAATTGTCTAAAGCAAAACCATTGTCAAAAAATATGGTATTTGGATCAGGTGTACTTTCACCTGACGGAAATTCGCCTGGATAAAATAAAATGGAATTACTAGCTGAAGTGCCGGAACCAGTTAAGGCAAAACCGTCAATTGCTTCTAATTGTCCTCCATTTATAACTGTACCAAAAAAAGCATCAAGATTTTCTGTATCTACTCCACTGAATTCACATGCCAGCACCAAATTAGGTGGGCATACGATCTGTGGTTCAGATTTATCTTGCAGCTCAACAGAAACCATACATTCATTAAAATTTCCCCACTTATCAATTGCTCTAACAACAACCATCGTTTCTTCATCAGCCAAATCACCACAACAGAAAAGGACTGAATTACTAAATCCACAAGGATTGGTCAATTCAATGATATATAATTGTGGATCTGCATCAAGATCAACTATAGTGGGTTTATTTGTACTTGTAAGGATCTCAATAGCACTATGGTAAAATGGAATGTTCATTCCAAAAAATGCTCCTAATCGACCATTAATCCAGTCTATCTCAGCTGCTATTCCATCAACTGCTGGCTCCACACCATTACCATCCAAAGAGACTAGGTGACCGCCATATGCGATACCAAGCTGTATTGCTTTTGCTCTAATAACTGGTTTGTCAGATAGATAATAGCGACTACCTTCAAACATTCCCAAGTCTGTGAAATCTTCAAATACTGGGGGATGTAATGTACAATCACAATTATCTGGATTCATTTTCCTTACTACTGTAGTTTGTAAGGCACAGTCATCATAGCTTCCATCATCAAATGATGTAGCAAAGACTTGTGCAGCCCCATCAAAGGTCAAGGATACAACAAGGTTGTCATCACAAACTGGGACGGGAGGTGTGTTATCCCAAACAGAAATTGTAATTGTCTCATCTGTAAATCGCTCACATCCATCAAATGCTCTATATATGATCTCATGTTCACCTTCTGGAATTCTAATTCTTCTCTCTACTTCATTTGCATTTGCAAAATCTCTTAGTATGCCATTCGGATGTATAACATCGATACGATTTACTGGACCACAATTATCTGTGAACTCTACGTTTGGCAACGTAACTGTCGCGTTACAATCAAAACCATTGGTCGTCACTTCAAAATCTGGCACCTCTGTAAGCACAACTGGACCTAACAAGTCTGCGATCTCGATAGTCTGTTCACATACCATCTCAAATTCACCAGAACAGTGCCACTCATTAAGTGTCCAAGTTCTTCGTATTTTGGTTATACAATCCGTTTGTCCTAAGAATTGATCTGAAACACTCACACCGACATTGCAATTAGCTAATAAGGCTAGTGCATCTGGATGTCCACTACTCAATAGTCTAAGAAAAACAATTTCTTCAGTAACATTTCTCGGGCCACACATTGGGTTAATATCTTTTATCAATTGGGGTACTCCTGCACCACCTTCAGTCAATGGAATTGGAGCAGGTACCTGAATTTCACCGAAAGGAGTGTTCAGAGGTATAGTCACAAAGTCATCTAATTCAGAACAATCTATTGGATTACCACCTAATACAGTCAGATCGACAGGACAAACTAAAAGTGTGCTATCACTTTCTGTCATAGTAGGGTCATTAGAAGTACACAATGATGGAGCATTTGCAGGATTCATTGTTAATTCTGGAAAAAGCCTTTCCACTCTAATTGTAATGGTACATGGGTCTGTTTGATTGCCAAATTCATCTATTGCATAAGCTAACACATCAATGATACGTGTATAATTAGGCTGAGCAAGACAGTCCGCAGGTCGATCATTTTGTTCAAGAACAACAACTTCAAAATCACTACATTCAGTGAATACTTCTCTCATTAATGCGACATCTATCTGAGAACCATCGCAGCACTTTATAACTCTATCAGTAGCTATGATATCGGTATCTGTACAATCGATTTCAGGAGGACGTTTGTCTTCTATCCTTGCCGTATTCCAGCATGAATTTAGTACAGTAGAACCTACAACAGCTATGACATTTACTTGTATTTCTTCACCTATCAAGCCTGATGGATCAATTGTTATATTTTGATCAAAAGGAATGGGTGTTGGTGTTTCAAAAACAAGTGTCCCGTGTTCGTCACTTATTTGTATGAGGTACAAAACTCCCGGATCTGAACATGCTCCAGTTAATACATCATCTGGTCCAATGACTGCTTCACAAGTAGACGAACCATCAGCATTTGTTGTTAATCCAATAGAGATATTCACACTTTTGCATGATAAGGAACAAGGATCAGGTAATTCTGGCACAACAAAGGCTGCACCTGCCAAATCTAGAGCTGCACATATTGTACCTCCTCCTGCGATAAGTAAGTCATTTACTTCAATACCTGTAGTTACACCTATCTGGATAGTAGATAAATCTAGTGTTGTTGGATCGTGAACAAGTGTATGAATAGTGAATAGCCCTGCATCACTTACGACAAAGCTAGGACTTGTAGATACAGCTTCGATAGTAAAGCTTGGGCCGGAGGTTAAAACGTATAATACTTCAAAACCAGCTGGTGCAATAGGCACACCAACGGGTGTAGCAGAAATATCGAATCCTACAATTGGATTAGCTGTTAATGATCCTGCACTCGCCAAACACGGTGCTTGTGACTTGACTGTAGTAATATGGAATGTCAAGAAGACCGCTACACAAATCGATAATTTCCAAAAATTACATGAAAATGAATTTCTCATGAGATACCTTTTTATGATATATGCTACTGTTTTGGGTACTGCTGATAACAGCATTTACTGTAACATAAATCTTATGTTAATGAATTTTGATTTTCAAACTTTCAAATGATCTAAACGATCAGTTCGTATCAAAATCAGGTAGGATTGGATTTAGGTATCTACTATCAAAGGTAGTTGGCGAGAGCTGCAATAGTAAAGGTTCAGTGCAACTTGAGGTCAAATATAGATTTTATATAATATGTTGTATCTGCTTAGGCGGGGTATTTTTCACATATAAATTTCACAATATAAAAAAAGCCCCCCTCCAAATAATGGAGAGAGGCCATCCCAAAAACCGATTTTATCTTATTTGATTGAGATATTATCGGTATAAAAACTCAATCTCTATTCAATCACAATCATTTTCATTGTTGCGCTGTTATCACCACTTTCTAATTCGTAGTATAGTACTCCTTCAACACCAACTTGTGCTTTCGTTAATACTATTTCATTATATCCTTTGCTGTAAGTTCCGTTCATTGACATGATAGACTTTCCAGCAACATCGTATACTGTAAGTTTCGCAGTACCAGCTTGTGGTAAATTGAAACCGATAACAGTTTCTTCATCAAATGGGTTAGGAGAGTTTTGGTACAGATTAAACTCTGACGTTAATGTCGTAGACCCAATTGTTAAGTTAACATCAGCTCTGTCAAGGGTAGTACCCAAGTAAGCTTCAGCTTTAGTAACACTTGAATTCAAGTTTAATGCAGTACTTAACTGACCAGCAGAAGTCGCTCTGAATACAAGTGTGAATAATACATCACTTGAACTTACAGCTTGAGCTTCTGACCAACTCATTGTTAATTGACCTCTGTTTACTCCAACATTTGTATCAGTTACATCAAGAGCACCTGCAGTTACAGACTGTAACTCTAATCCAGTGTGATCAAGTGTAAACTGGTAACCAGCAACAGAATTGAAGTTCTGAGCACTTACTGGAACTGTTACGATCTGACCAGCATCAAACTGATTGTCATCAGCAGTCAACGTTAACAATCCGTTAGTACGAATCTCAGTATTCATCAATTGATTTGCTACAGCGTCAGCTGAAAGATCACCAATCTTAACACCTATGAAGTTTTCAGACATCATATCTATTGCTAGATTATTAACATCAATTACTTCATTGAAAGGCCATGGATTAGCAGGATCTAAGAATTGCTGAGCAGCGTCAACAAATCTCCAACTGCTGTTATTGGATAACTCAGTCACTTTGCCTAAGATCAATTCTCTAAGCTCTACAAGATCACTTGCAGAAACAGAACCACTGTTGTTAATATCAGCAGCCAAGAATTTGTAAGGACTATCAAAAGACGTAAGTCCTAAGATGTGCTTTTGAATCAATACGATATCTAGTGTACTTACACCATTACCGTAGTCATCTGATCTTTCAGCTCCTATGTTATAATCGAAAGTCAATGGATTGTTGTTGAAAGAATACTCGCCATTAACTTCTGTCAATGTACTCTTAGGGAATTCTGCTCCAGCATTACCATTAACTGATACAATTGCATCGTCGACCATGTCACCGAATTGAGTAGCGATGTTACCTGCAATAGTTGCACTAGCACCACCTTCAGCTCCGCCTTCTCCGCAGTTACCGCCAACTAAGACACCAACTGTACAGAAATCAGCATTACCATTAATATCAGTAACGTAAACATCTAACTCAAAGAACGTTTGCTGATCATCACAACTGAATGTGATATTTGGAGCTGCCTCAGCAGGATCCGCACCAGAAAGTCCAATTGAGAATACTAAGTCATCATCATTAGAACAGTTATCAAAACTACCAAGATCGAAATCTGCAGCCCATATTTCTACAGTACCATCAGTTTCCATGAAAGCAGTAGTCACACCTGAGATACACAATGGAGTTGGAGCTTTTGAATCACCGAATGTAACGGTAGACTCACTAGTTGTAGAATTACCACAACCATCAGTTAACGTCCAAGCAATTGTGTGAACATCTCCAGGAGAACCTTCACCAGATCCCATTGTGAATGAACCACCAGAACCAGTTAAAGTAAATGGATCTTGGTCTGGCTCATATCTTGTAACCTCCCAAGTCAATAGATCTGTTCCAACGTCTTCGCCTCCACATGCATCGCTCGCAAGAGCAGTGAATGTAGTAGAACCAGTACATACTACGTTTTGACCTTTAGCAGTGTTACCACCATTGGTTGCAACCGGAGTATCATCGAAATCAAATGTAATTGAAGGATCGCTATCGTCAACAACTTTGATTACTTGATCGAAAGTATAGAAACCATCTTCATCAAAATTATCATCTTCATATGTGAAGTAGCGAGTAACACCACTAACTTCTGTACAAGTTTCGCAGTCAGTACCGTTAGTCCAATCTTCTACTGCTATGAAATCTTCTCTACCTCTATCATTTTCATCATCTGTACCTGAATCATTAGGATCCCAAGTACACCAGTCAATTACTGTCCATCTTCTGATGATAGTTAAGCATGCGTCAGAAGCAGCTGAAGTTTCATCTTCAACACTAAATCCAACTAAACCACAAGGGCTATCACACCATACTGGAACATCATTGATGATTCCTGCAGAGCAAGAGAATACTGGATTCATTGCAACATCAAAGTCATCAAATACTTCAAGTTCATCATCAGGACATTCTCTGTTTATACCATTCTCTACTTGACCATTATGGTGTATAGGCCATCTGATCGTTGTAGGATCGAAAGAATCCTGACCTGTGATGTTGATTGTTTGTACACAGAATGCATCACCTGCAGAAAGTGCACCGTCTCCATCATTGTCAATTGTAAATTCTCTTATGATCTGACCAGTACCACAACCACTATCAATAACATCTTCAGATATCATAGTTGGTACTAACCCTTCACAGACTGCAGCAATTGCACCTGGAGCGTCTATATCGCCAGCATCATCAAGACAAGAAATTTCTATTGTTTGATCTTGGCAATCAGATGCAGATTTGTCAACAACTGATACTTCAACCATACAAGTATTTGTATTGCCCGCATCATCTATAACATATACTACTACCATGACAGTTTCACCTGCATCTTCACAGCAGAAAGCTACGACATCACCAGGAGCATCCATTTCTGGTTGAGGAGCATATTCAACGCACTCACCAGTTTTAGGATCACGTTCAACGCAGATAGGATCTGAAGCTTCACATTCTTCACTACAACAATCGGTCATTCTAGCGGCTAGAATCGTAACAGGACCACAACCAGCATCATTAGAGCCAGCGTCAAAGTCTTCTGCACTAATTTTAGCAGCACCACCAGTTGTCAATGTTACAGTCAAGTTATTGTTACAAACAGGAACTGGATCAACAAGATCAACTACTGTAAGTTCGAATGAAGTTGCAGTAGAATTACCACAATCATCAGCAACATCGATATTTATTTGAATTGGCTCATCACTTAACCATAAGTTAAACAATGTGTTTGTTGCCGGATCAAATGCACCTTCTGAAACATTCACTTGGAATTCTATAGAAGAACCATCACAACCATCAACTGCATTAGGCAGGTCTAATGGGAATGTAGCAGCACAAGTCCATGGATCAACTGATATTGTTGCATCAGCAATCTCTGGTACTTCAGGAGCTTCTGTGTCAATGACCTCAATAAATTGAGCTCCCAAATCAATTGGGAATGCATTTGCAGAACACCAGTCAATAACAGACCATTGTCTTATAATTTTGAAACCTGATCCACAAGCCTCAAATGGGCCAGAGTCAGACATAGAAACGATCAAGTTGCAGTAGCTACCATCTTCTATATGAACAATAGCATTATCAGTGGCAGGAGAGCATAGGCTCATTGCGTACTGAACTAATACATCGCCATCGCCATTAACCAATTGACATGCTACACAGTTACCATCATCATCTTGACAAATTGGTGTACCGTTTACATCAACTGGCCATACTGCCACAACAAGAGAATCGTCTAATACTTTATTTACAACAGGTAATAATACCCATACTGATTCGCCATCTACATCAATAGCAACCAATTGCTCAGTAGTATCTACAACTACTTCGAAGTGATCTAAGAAAGAGAATCTTCCAGTCCTAACAACAGATGTGTGATGATCAGCAAAGAAAGGATAAGCCAAAGATCCACTACCAGTTGCTGCGAAAATTTCATCAGGATCAGCATCCTGTGATATTTCACCACAATCTAGTGTTGTATTAAAAGGAGGACGTACATCCAGTGGGTTTAGACCTTGAGTACCAAAACCTTGAGTCAATAATAATTCCTTAGATACTACTCCATGTCTGTCAACATTAGCGAAGTAAGAAATTACAGTTGTACCACTACAAGCATCGCCGTCAGAGTCTGTTACAACATTAATGTCACCAATAATGTCTACGAAACAACCTCTAGCGATCATATCTTCAATATCACCAACAGTGATAAAGCCATCTGGGAATGAAGGTGAGTCATCTTCACTACACCATGCAATACATGGTACGCATTGAGGAACAACTACCGTTACAGCACATTGTGCGCTAGCTGGTATTTGAGCACCTGTTGGATCACCTAAACTAGGAACAAGATCAATGGTTACCGTTCCAGCACCATCATCAACAAATGAGCAAGAAGCATTACACCATCCATCATCCGGTGTACCTGCAATACCATCATCTCCAAGAGAACAGGCATATCGTACAGTACCAGGATTAACTGATACTCTAGGAGTAGCACATCCATTTGGAGTATAAGATAATGTTGTAGGACCGTCAGCTGCTAAATCTACTAAATCAATAGTAGCAGATGCAGAAGAACCCGGTGTAACAGTACAAGGACTGTTTAACGTTGGCAGTAAATTCAGCTCAACTGTAACAGTTCCCCAACAGGAATTGCCAGTTGACGTTTCTGTCAACATGTAGGTAACGGGACCACTATTTGCGATTGAACCGAGGTTCAATGGATTGATAGGAGCAGGACCACAATTAGTGGGCATGTTAATATCAAAGTCCGCAGAATTGATCACCCCGTCTCCATTTGAATCAGCACCAAATTCCTGGCAATCGAACATTGCAGCACCTGTTAAACTGCCTATCTCTACGATAAAACTTGGACCATTGGTAACACCTATAGATCCAATTTCACCTTCAAGTAGCATATCAGCTGTGATACCTTCGCAGTCGGAATTCAGTGAGATTTGAACATTGTCATTACAGGCGAGAGTGGGACCACTCTGACTGAATGACATCTGCGGGACCGCAAGCATGCAACTAAGCACAAAGCAACACCACAAGTAAGTAAAATTCTTCACTTTCA
>CAYNMW010000033.1:0-5536 GCA_964398295.1 uncultured Saprospiraceae bacterium
GACTGGTATCGATGTCTTTAGGGTATTTGATTCATTGAACTGGATCGAAGGGATGAGAATGTCCATTGAGACGATCAATAAAGAGACAAATGCCATTGCTGAGGCTTGTGTTTGCTATACGGGCAATGTACTTACTAAAGAAGACAATAGATTTGGTCTGTCTTATTATACAGACCTCGCAAAGCAATTGGAAGATGCTGGCGCACACATGATTGCCATCAAAGATATGGCTGGTTTGCTTAAACCACAAGCAGCAGAAGTATTGGTGTCGGGGTTGAAAGAAGCTGTTGATTTGCCAATTCATCTACATACACATGATACATCCTCCATTCAATCTACAACATATTTGAAGGCAATAGATGCAGGTGTGGATGTTGTGGATGTTGCGATCAGTTCGATGTCTGGCTTGACCTCTCAGCCAAATTTCAATAGTGTGGTCGCCATGTTAGAAGGTCACGAAAGAGAAAACAAGGTGAAGCTGGAGTCTCTAAATGAGTTTTCATCCTATTGGGAGGATGTCCGATCATATTATTACCCCTTTGAGACAGAATTGCGAGCTGGCACAGCAGAAGTATATGAGCATGAAATTCCAGGTGGACAATATTCCAATCTTAGACCACAAGCAAGAGGCTTAGGACTTGAAGATCGTTTTGATCAGATTAAAAAGAATTACCAAGCTGTAAATGAGTTACTGGGCGGCATTGTCAAAGTAACACCATCTTCTAAAGTTGTTGGCGATATGGCGATGTTTCTGACTTCCAATAATTTGACAGTTGATGACATATTACATAATGGAGAAAACATCGATTTTCCAGATAGTTTTAAATCGCTGATGCGAGGTGATCTCGGGCAATGGTCTTCTGGCTGGCCAGAGGGTTTACAGAACATAGTCCTAAAGTCAGAGAAGCCATACACCACTCGACCCAACCAGCAACTGGAAAAAATGGATCTGGAAAATGGCTTTGCTCAATTTAAAGCTGAGCACGAAGGATTCGATAGTTATTCAGATTTTCTGTCGTCTGTACTTTATCCAAAAGTCTTTGATGAATACTACCATCACTGGCTCAGCTACGGAGATGTCAGCAAAATTCCAACCAAAGCATTTTTCTTTGGATTAGATAAATCGGAAGAAATTGAAGTTATCATTTCAAAAGGAAAAACAATTTACATCCAATACCTATACTCAAGCGAAGCAAATGAGGACGGCAAGCGGATGGTTACATTTAGGATTAATGGTGATGTACGTTCAGTAGAAGTCCAAGATAATTCTGTAAGCGAAACCTTGACCAAAGCATTGAAAGCAGAGCGGCCAAATGAAGTTGGTTCTCCACTACAAGGCAGCTTGTCTAAGATACTTGTTGTTGAAGGCCAGGCTGTCCGATCAGGTGATCCATTGTTTGTTATAGAAGCGATGAAAATGGAGAGTACAATCACGGCTCCATTAAATGGTATTGTCAAGAAGATTTATCTGACTGAGAAGACATTGGTTTCGCAGGATGATTTGGTGGTGGAGATTAGCGAGGATTAAAAGACATTGGGTTGAAACCCATTGTTAGAACAGTTGCACCCCTTTAGGGTGCGTATATGAACCCCAACGGGGTGGCATTTTCATAAAAATGGGTTTCAACCCATTAAACTATAGGACATAAGCACAATGGTTTGAAACCCACTGTTAGAACAGTGGCTCCCCTTAAGGGTGAGTATATGAACCCCAACGGGGTGACATTTTCATAAAAATGGGTTTTAACCCATTAAAAAAAAGCCCCCCAGTAAACTGAGAGGCTTGTTTTGAATAGAGCTGAGCTCCTTTGGGAATTTTATATAAAAAAAGCAGTACCGAATTACCTATTGGCAATTCTATTGGTATTAATTACAATTAATTACGAATGATAAATTCTACTCTTCTATTCTGCGCTCTACCAGCAGATGTATTATTATCTGCAATAGGGTATTCTTCTCCCAATCCGCTTGAGCTTAATCTGCTAGCATTGATACCTTTACTCACTAAGTAATTCATAACCGCATCAGCTCTCTTTTGAGATAGGTTTCTATTTGCATCTGCACCTCCTTGAGAGTCAGTATGACCTTGGATAAGAACATTGATGTCAGGATATTGATTCAATACAGCAACCGCCTCATCCATTCTAGCATAAGATTCTTGCTTGAAAGTAGATTGAGAAGAGTTGAATTTCAAACCTTGCAAGCTTGCACTGAATCTTCTTGCCACCTCTGCATTTCTCACTTTTATAGCTTCTGCTGCTGCTCGAGCTTTAGCCTCGGCTTCTGCTGCTGCTTTCATTTTAGCTTCTTCTTCAGCTTTCATCTTTGCTGCTTCAGCTGCTTTAGCATCTGCTTCTGCCTTTGCTTTTCTAGCTGCTTCTGCTTCAGCCATTCGTACCTTCTCGGCTTCTGCTTCCATTCTCGCTTTTTCTTCCGCTGCTTTTTTAGCTGCCATTTCTTCTTCCATTCTTATTTTTTCTTCTGCTGCTGCTTTAGCTGCCATGTCAGCTTCACTCATTGGGCATCCTTTGAATTTTCTAATGCCTGGGATATTCGGACAAACATCTTTGCTGTCTTGGATACCATCTCCATCAGTATCAACTTTGACTGACTTAGTCGTTCTAGCTCCGCTACCACATTGATCGAATGAATATCGGACACCTACTTGAGCATTCCATCGAGCGCTATAGGTACCAGTCTGTACAATCGCCCAAGGATCTCCTGGGTCATTGAAGTTAAATTCTAAAACCCCATCATCGTTTCGGTTAGATTGGATAAGTGGGAATGTATTCCCTCCCACAAAATATCGTCGACCTAAATTTGAGCTGATTAAATTTGTAAAATTAAAGACGTCAAAAGTTAATTCTAACTTATTACCTGCGATGCTGATATCTTGTGCAATTTTTAAATCCAACACATGCTCAAATGGTGTTCGAGATTGGTTAGCTTCTGCAAAATCACCTCTTCGGCTATTTAGATAGCTGTCATTTGAAATGAAGTTATCTAGAGCTGCCCATTGCGAAGCAGCAGTTGCGCCATCGGTATCAACAAGATTAATATCGGCAGGACTAGCAGGAACATAAATTAAATCATTAAAACCTGCAGATTGTGAAATATCAGAAACTTCATTTGTGTATACATAGCTAAACGGTTGGCCTGATCTTCCTGTATAGAATAAAGATACAGTGGTACCTAGTGATCCTAACCAATTAAATTTGTGACTGACAAAACCTGTAAGTCTGGATCCAGCTGCAAAAGTAGATCTATTGACCGTAGGATTATTGTTGCCTTCAACACTTAAAATGTTTAGCCAATTTGTGTTGTTTATAAACCCACGGGTATCATTCAATGATTCAGCATCTGTAAAAGAATACGCAGCACTTAAATAGGTATTCTTCCATTGTTTACTTACCTGGCCTGTGAAGTTTATGGTAAATCCTTGGTTTGTATTTCTGACAAGTGTAATGTTTGAATATGTAGGATCGATTTTATCTTGGAAATTTATAATTGGACGATTATCTGCACCGCCTAAAGTTCCAATAGGATTTGGGCTAATGTTTATTTGTCTGATGTCAGCGTTATTTAGCGTTTTAGTATAGGTGACTTCAGCAGTAGCATCCCAACCATTACCAATTTTTTTATCAAGCGCTAAACTTCCCCTTAGAATTTGAGGATATTTAAAATCTTCTGTAAATAAATCAACATCTCCAGTAGGACTATCTGCAATAGAAAGATTAGCTACCCATTCTTCAGGAGTCGTGAAAAGCGGCACACCAAAATCTACATTAAATGCACTGTTCAATCCATTTCTGATAAACTGCCCTCCTGGCCAAACCCAAGGCACACGGCTGGTAAAAATTCCTGCTCCACCTCTTATCTGCGTCGTTTTATCCCCTGTGACATCATAATTGAAACCAATTCTTGGACTCAATAGTAATTGTGTGCTTGGAGATTGACTAGCTCTAGCCCCTTCAAGATCCCATCCTGCTGCTTCTAATAGCGGAATTGTGTTATTGTTAAAATCAACATTATCAAGTGGTGGATCATCCGAAAATATTGGAATATCAAGTCTGAGTCCCAACGTTAATTTGAAATCTCTATTGAGTTGAATTTCATCTTGACCATAAAATGCCAATTGTGCAGCATTAAATGATGGTCCTAAGTTAGTCGCATCATCACCAAAACGAATTTGGTCGCTTCCAAATGCTTGTTCATGTCCAAACAATAAAAGATCAGGATTTTCATCATTCAAAAATCGATTTGGTCCATCGAAGAAATAGGTATACTCAGGTGTGGAGAAAATGGTAAACAAGTTTTCAATTGTAAAAAATTCATTGTGTGTACCAAAGGTGAAATTGTGTTTACCTTTAAATAAGTTGAAATTATTGGTTATCGTGAATACATCTTGATTCACAATATTGGAAAATGAGAAATTATCTGTACCTACAGTAATTCTACCGTTCCCATCATTTAATTCAATTTGTGGGAATGGATCTCCAAGAATATCTCTATCATCTCTAACTGTTGTACGACCAAGAATCAAACTGTTTGAGGTGTTATCACCAAGAATACTCTTCAATTCTATGGCTGTAGAGTTTGTCGTCGAAGGGAAGATATAGCCTACATTCCCAAATACAACTCTTGAAGCACTCGGAGCTGGATGGATTTCAGTGGTACCTTTTACGTAACTGTGTCTTGCTGTTAGTTTGTGTTTATTGTTGATTTGGTAATCCAACTTCACAAGAACTTTTTCTCCATTTATCGTCTGCGGATTATTTTCAAACCCACCTGGATCATAATTGAAATCATTAATCAGTTTTTGGCGAATTGCCTCCAATGTAGATGCATCGCTATCACCAACATATTCACTCTGTATAAAAGGTCTTGGTTGCTCGTCTCTTTGGATTTCTACATTCGTAAAAAAGAATAATTTATCCTTGATCAGAGGCCCTCCTAGTCGTGCACCGAAGGTTCTTGCTGTAAATGGATCAAGTTTGTTTCCTTCAACATTCCGATCATCTGAAAGATCTCTTCCGGACAAGTTTTGATTTCTGAAAAAGTAATAAGCTGAGCCCTCAAAGCAATTCGTTCCACTCTTCGTAACAGCATTGATACCACCACCAGCAAATCCACCTAACGTGACATCATATGGTGCGATTACGACTTGTATCTGCTCAATCGCATCTGGGCTTATTGGCGAGATACCTGCTTGACCACCATTGGTTCCAGAATTCGCCAAACCAAATACATCATTATTAACTGCACCGTCTATAAATATTGAATTGAATCGATTATTGATCCCAGTAAAGGATATTCCTCCACCATTAACTTGCCCATTGTTTGCTACATCTGCTTGAGGTGTGATTCTTAGATAATCATTTAGCCCTCTGTCTGCAGATGGCAATGTCGCAATCAATTCTTCGGATACCTTCGTTTCTGATCCTGTTCTGTTGCCATCAAATAGACCACCTGCTGTCACCACAATTTCGTCTAGAGTAACAGAAGATTCATTCAATGCAACATTGAATGTTTCTGT
>CAYNMW010000033.1:5636-15242 GCA_964398295.1 uncultured Saprospiraceae bacterium
TCCTAAAGCATGTAATAGTTTTTTCATAAAATTAGATTTCTATTTAGGTTGTAATAATATGAAATATTCCTTCATATATGACCACGCATAATTAGTAAACATATAGGAAAAATCTATATGAAATTATCAACATATGTTAGCAATTGAATTTGGCTTTTAGATAAACGACTACATTACTTTTAATACTGCATGAATTGCCATTCATAGGGCGTTGAAAATGAGCGAATTGTACGATACTATCTTATAATGATGTAGTTTATTCATTAGTGAATAAAGGAGCATAATGTTGCGAGCTGTTTGTTTAAAATCCAGAAATTGATCTTTCTTTTTGTAAATAAAAAAGTCTGCCTGGATGTTACCCAGGCAGACTTAAATCTTATGTTTAGTGTCCTACTTTTTGTATGAAACTTTTGATTCAATATTTTCCAATCGCTGCTTGATTTGAGTGATTTTGCTCATTCTGGTTTGATAATCTTCTGCTGATAGTTTACCTTTTTCATACGAAGATTTCAATTTCTTCTCCACTTTATCCAGTTGATTGATTGCCTGAGAAGCTTGTTTCTTGCTTATAGACTTCTTCTCTAGTTGAAATTCTTCTTTTTTTGTATTCATTCTTTCTTTAAGCTTAGCCAGTTTGTCTTCTTTTTTAGCTTTTCTCTCTTCTTTTAGAGCCATTTTCTCTTCTTCAGATAAATTCTCAAAGGCTTGCTCGCGTTTTGTTTTTTTGAGTTTTCTTTCTTTTTTTAAAGCCAACTTCTCCTCTTCTGTTAAGTTGTCGTATGCTTCTTTACTATTTCCACGTTTACCTTTTCTCATTCCTTTGAAGGCATCTCTTTGCTCCTTGCGTTTTTGTTTTGCTGCTTCTCTAATTTCGATGATCTGTGCTTCTTTCTGCTCCGCAGTTAGTGTTGCATCATTTTCAATAGCCTCAACTTTTAATTTCATAGCTTCTCTTTCTAGCCTAGCATTTTCGATGGCCTCCATTCTTATCTCTTTTGCCTTTTGGCGTTGTTCTTTTGCCGCCGCTTTTGCCTCTGTCTTTGCAAGCTCTGTTGCTTCTGATATTTGCTCTTCATTTTGAGCGACTCCTACCTGCAAACAAGACATGTATATAAATAGTGTCATTATCCCTGCTAATATTTTGCTTGAATATTTCATAACGTTTCAATTTTTAAATTAACTAATGTATACTTAAGACGAAAGGAAAACGGAATTTCATAACTATTCAGCATCTCATCAATCTCCATGATAGGTTTATCAATTCTATAAGCAGTTGATTTTTAGGAAACAAGCTATGTACTAATTATAGACTTTGAAGATTAATAGTTTGTAAAGTATTCATAATCAGTGCATTACTGAGATTTTAGGATTGTTGTAAATAGTATTGTATTCGAGTAATAGAAGATAATTTATGAATTTTAGCTGTAGGTTAAGTATTCGTTAATGTTGATCAAAATCACTTTAGTGGAAGTAAAGAGGAGAATATCAGCACCTCAAATAATCCAATAATAGCAATGCACGCAAAAGTAAGTGTCCACGTTTGTAAGGCTTCTTTTTCAGTAAAACCACTCATTTTACTCACTACCCAAAAACCACTATCATTCATCCAAGAAATGAAACCTCCTCCAAAGCCAACTGCGAGATAAATATAGATTGGATGATACGCGAGTGATGCGCCATCTCCAATGATTGCATACATGATACTTGATGCAGTAATAACAGCTACTGTTGTTGATCCTTGAGCTGTTTTCATGACAGCCGAAATGATCCAAGCTAAAATCACATAATGGAGATTCATATCAGCTGTTAATACTTCTATGGCATTACCTATTCCACTATGTTTGATCATCGCACCAAAGGCACCTCCTGCACTTGTGATCAAAATAATTATTCCTGCAATTTCTAAAGGTTTTGCGCTTTGTTCCCATAAATCTGAAAGTGTAAGAGCACGAACTTTTTTCCAACTATACATTGCTGCAAATGCACCAATTGTCATAGCGATGTTTTTGTTACCAAGAAATTCTAATATTGGTGGGGCATGCCCATGAACCACACCCAATATAGAAACGCTACTGATTAAGACTAAAGGCAATAGAATTGGTAAAACAGAAGAAAACAAAGAAGGGGTAGAACTGACTTGTTTTTGTCCGCTTGTAATTCTTACTGGGATATTCAGTCTTTTATTTTGAATAACTCCAATTCTCAATGCTAGAATTGCAGGTAGAATACCTGCAGTAATACCAGCTAAAATAGTAAGTCCAAGGTTGATCTTTAGCGTTTCTGCCATAATTAAAGGACCTGGTGTTGGCGCTACTAAGCTGTGAGTGATGACTGCTCCACTGCAAATAGCAATGACATACAAAACATAATTTTTTCCCGTTTTTAATGCTAAGCCAATTGCCAAAGGAATTAATAAGAAAAACACTGTATCAAAAAATACTGGGATCGATAAGATGAAACCACTAACTAGCAACGCCCAAGCAGCCTTAGATTCTCCAAACACCTTCAATAGTGCTTGAACTATTCTTTGAGCAGCACCACTCTCCATCATAGCTGCTCCAATAAGTGCAGCTAGAGCGATTACCCACGCTATTTTTCCTGCTGTGCTACCAAATTCCTTCATTGGCAATTCCACAGCTGTCAACCACTTACTAGCTGCAGCCTCATTTGGTAAATCAACGGCAAATAATCCAACAATAATGGCACTGGTTAATAAAGCAATAAAGGGATGGATCTTCAACTTTGTGATGAAAAGGACAACCACACAAATGGCTATAAATAAGACGGCAAAAGGCCAGTAGACTGATGACATGAGATACCTGAGTTTAGTGGAAAATTAGCGATTATACATGACGTAAAGTGGTTTAATACAGTTAATAAGCCCTTGAGTCAGTATAAATTGAATAAATATGGGATATGATATTCATTTCTACACTATTGCAATCGATTTAGTATTGTAATGGATCAAGTTATTACAAAGAAAGCAGTCTATTGACAGTTATTGACGGTATAATTATAATTTATATTCTACTTTTGAATCATGTTCGAGAGTTTGCCACAGACGTTTAGGGAATATGGTGTGCCAGCTGATGTTAGGTCATTATTGTTATTGCGCAAAGCGATGGAAAAGGGTCTCGTTACTGTAATGGGAGATATGTATGTGGTGCTAAAAGGAATCTGTGTTAAGGACCCAAAGTTACTCGGACCATTTACACAGGCGTACTACAAATACTTCTACGAGATTAATGTCAATAAAGGAGAGAAACTTAATTCTGCTATAGCAAGATCAAAAGCTTTTGAAGATTGGAAAGAGGCATTTTTAGAAGAACACCCTGATGCTGAAGATATGGACGTCAGCGATTTGATTGATCAGTTTTTGAATGAAGTACATATGACCAGTTATGACATCAATGAAATTTTATCTGGTGAAGACATCCTTGCTGAAGATGATCCAGATATGAAAGATGATGGAGATGGACAGGAGAATCCTGATGAGCTCAATGTAGATAAAGCTGCAGATTACCGCAAAGTGGATTTGGAAGAGTTGAAACGAAGGATGCAAAAGGTATTGGAGCAGCAGAAAGGCAAACATTTTGGCGGTAAGCATTGGGTAGGCCAAGGAGGTATGTCTCCTTACGGGAATAACGGCGCTGCTATGGGAGGGATTCGCGTAGGTGGTACAGGTGGTGGTAAAATGGCAAGAGCAGTTGTTGATGATGGAAAGTTTTATCCAGTCGATCTCAACCAACGCTTAAATGACAACAATGTAGATGCAGCTCTTTCTTATCTGAAAGGAATCAGAGAAGAAACTGCTCAGAAAGAACTGAACATTAAAAAGACAATTAAAGAAGGACTTAAGCAAGGTGGTTTATTTCTTCCAATCGAACGCGACATCATTGATCGCAGATTGCAAGTAATTTTGTTAATTGATAATGGAGGTTATTCGATGGATCCTTACATCAGGTCAGTCACTTCGTTATTTAAAAAAATGAAAACCAGGTTTGCTCATGATCTGGAAACCTATTATTTCCACAATACCATTTATGATAGAGTGTACGAAGATGTAAGACGTGCAAAGCGTGTGCCTATTGAAACCATTTTAAATAAGGATCCCAACTATCGTGTTTTTGTAGTAGGTGATGCAGCCATGGCACCATATGAATTATCCAAATTGAGTTACCACAACTGGCAATTGTTAAAAGATAAGTTCGATCGCATGGCGTGGCTAAATCCAATGCATCGATCAGAATGGGATTATACACAAACAACAATTTTACTCAAAGATCTTATACCAATGTATGGTCTCACTCCTAAAGGAATAGAGAAGGCAGTTCGAGATATGAATAAAAAACGAGAGGAGCATATTATTGAAGATTGAGTATTTGTAGCCCCAATCTGTGCCTTATAATTCAAGTTCTTTCTCTATTTCTTCAATAGTCGGTAAACTGCTTTTTAATTCTTCTGGTAAAGTCTCCGTTAGGCTAAATTCGCTAACTCCCATTGGTTGACTCATGCCTCTGAGCGAAAATTCTACTTCGACATTGTTTTTATCTCTGCAGAGTAAGATGCCTATGGATGGTTGGTCGTTTTCTGTTTTTAGTTTTTCATCTACAGCAGATAGATAGAAATTTAATTTCCCAGCATACTCAGGAATAAACTTTGTATTTTTTAATTCAATGATGACATAGCACTTGAGGACGACATGGTAGAATAGCAAATCTAAGTAGTAATCTTGTTGGGCGACTTTTACATGATATTGTTTGCCGATGTATGCAAAGCCTTTACCCAATTCTAATAAAAACTTAGATACATGATTTGTTAGCTGATTTTCAATGTCTTTTTCTTTAAATGAAGTTGCTAATGACATAAAGTCAAATACGTAAGGATCTTTTATTGTTTGTTGTGCTAGGTCGGATAATGACTCTGGTAGAGTATCTTTAAAATTAGTAATTGCTTTGCCTTGTCGTTGATATAAGTCAGATTTTATTTGCAAAGCTAGTACATCTCTACTCCAACGATTTTCAATTGTTTGATTGATATAGAATTGTGCTTCATTAAGTTTTTGACACTTTGTAAAGATCAAAATATTATGGCCCCACGGAATTTGGTCAACAGGCTGTTGACTTATTATATTCAATTGATAATCAGGTGATTGGATGTTTTGTGAATTATGGTCAACAGGTAGTTGACCAATTTGATTTGAACCATAAAATTTATAAAACTGCCTCATATATTTTAAATTTGTTACAGAAAAACCTTTTACATCAGGAAAGGCTTTTTTAAGGTCGTGGGAGACTTGAATGATCATCTTATCACCCCATTTTGTTGTCTGCTGTTTGATATACAATTGTTGACCTAGATTAAAATATAACTGTATTAATTGTTTGTTTACCGTAAAGGCAGCTTTATGTTGAGCCGTCTGAATTTGTTCCTTTAGCTTATGCAGCCAATCTTTATACCCTCTTGTATTTGTGCCGATGTCTTTGATCAAAATCTATGTGTTAAGTAAGTTCGTTCTAAAAATTTAAACCTTTAAGTCCTTGTTCTTTCATTCCAAAAATAATTAAATTCTATGATTTACAATAGCGTACATTTGCAAATTCAATCTATAGCTTGAAAACAAAATCGAATTGAAAATTATAAAGCGAATAGGCATATTTTTGTTAGTCCTATATGGGATTGCATTGGTGTTCTTGTACATAAAACAAGACTCTTTGCTTTTCCTACCTGACACGCTCCCCAGTGATTATGTCTATCGTAAAGGAGTTGAACAAAAAATCCAAGTAGCGGATAATATTTCGATTAGCTGTTATTGGAATAAGGTGGCAAATGCCAAAGGTGTAATCTTATATTTTCATGGCAATAAAGGGAGTATCAGAAGATGCATTCGACAATCTGAAATGATGGAAGGTCTGGGCTATGATATTTTTATGCCTGACTATAGAGGCTATGGGAAGAGTGAAGGTAAGCGGCTTTCTGATCAGCAATTTTATAATGATGCCCAAATCGTGTATGATTTTCTCAAAGATGAATATGGAGAAGAAAATATTGTTGTTGTTGGCTATTCCATGGGTTCAGGATCAGCCGCATATTTAGCAGGTACAAACAAGCCGAAGGAATTATTTCTGGTATCTCCATTTAAGAGTATTGTTGATTTAAAAAATAGATATGCTCCAATTGTACCAGGATTTTTAATCAAGTTTCAATTTCCAAATTGGAAGTATATCGAGAAAGTTACTAGTCCAATATCCATTTTTTATACAAAAGGAGATAGGGTAGTGTTGCCTGAATCTACCTTGGCATTGTGTGAATATTCATCTCATGAAAATCTAATAGAATTGCATAATACGAGTCATCGAGGAGCAATTTTTCATCAGCGTTGGAGAAGTGAAATAAAAAGGAGATTGGCTCCCTAACAAACCATGACGAAATTTTTGATCAACTTCTACCGCCTTAATCGAAAGTTTTATAATTTTAATCACACTTTACTTAAATAGTACAGCATAACTTTAATATGAGAATCCCTTCACAATTGAAATACGCCTTAATTTTATTTTGCTTTTGGTCTAATGCGCACCTGTCTATCTGCTATGGACAGAGCTGTGTTGAAGTAGAAAAATTAACATTTGGCATTTCTAATGATTATGACAATTTAGGTCAGGCTTTAGCAGGAGAGAATAATCGCATTGTTGCTGGGATACCGGGTGACTACATCACTAGTGCTGGATCTACTGGAAGTGTCAACGTATATGATTGGACAGGAAGTGCTTGGCAGGAAACTCAATTGCTAGGTAATAATTTTGCTAATGCTGGGTCATTTGGTTCAGCAGTAGATATTTCCGGAAATAGAATTGTAGTTGGAGATCGGACTGAAGATGTAAACTCAAGTAATTCAGGTGCAGCTTATCTTTTCGAATGGGATGGAGTTGAATGGAATATAGAAGACAAATTTTATGCGGCTACAGCAAGTTTCAATGAATTCTTTGGAGATGCAGTATGTGTAGATGGAGATCGAATTGCAATTGGGGTACCTTTTGATAACGATAATGGAAGCGATTCAGGTAGTGTCTATATATACGATTGGGATGGTACAAGCTGGATCAAAACAATCTTATACCCATCGGACCCAAGTTCTGGAGATAATTTTGGAACTAGTATAGACTTGGAAGGTGATAGAATTTTAGTTGGGAGTCGTAATGATGATGATGCGGCTCCGAGTTCTGGTTCAGCATATCTTTTTGAGTGGAATGGAACTAGTTGGTTAGAAACAAAACTGCTTCCAAGTGATGGAATTTTAGCTGGTTGGTTTGGCACTACAGTAGCTTTGCAAAACGATCGATTAGTTATTTCAGCAAACGCACCTCGAAATACTTCTAATGATATAAGTGCAGTATATATCTATGATTGGGATGGGAGTAATTGGATTGAAACAAAACTAATTGCTTCAGACTATGAAGATGGTGATAATTTTGGAACTGCTATTGATATTCAAAATGATAGAATTGTGATCGGAAGCGCTAGAGATAATGACAATGGTATTGAATCTGGATCTGCCTACATATATGATTGGGATGGTACTAATTGGAATGAGTCGAAATTGCTTCCAACTGATGGACAGGCAGGTGATCAGTACGGATATTCGGCTCGCTTCTTTGATGGGAATAAGCTTTTGGTAGGTGCCTGGTATGATGACGACTCTAATGAAAAAGGAGGTAGTTTTTACTTATATAACTATGAGAACAATAGTTATAATGAGACTGACAAATTTGCAGAGCCATTAGGTGCCCTAGAAAAACAATTTGGCCAATCATTCGACTTTGAAGGAGACGATCTTTTAATAGGTGCTCCTACGGATTTGAGAAATGGTTTAAAAACAGGTAGTGCAAATATTTATAATAGAGTCGGAAATAATTGGCTGCTAGATATTCAATTGTTTGGTTCTGATTCTGAGGAGTATGATAATTTTGGTTCACAAGTTGCAAGAGATGGAGATAGAATTGTAATATCTGCCTGCAATGAAAGTAGCATTGCACAAGGCTCGGGAGCATTATACGTGTATGACTGGAATGGCACAAACTGGATAGAAACTAAACTAAAAGCTTCTGATCCTGAGGATGGTGATAATTTTGGAAGTGATGTTGCAGTTTTTGGAGATCGTATACTTGTTGGTGTCCCAAGGAAGGAAGATTTAGGATTCAATTCTGGAGCTATTTATCTCTTTGATTGGAATGGTTCAAATTGGATAGAAACCAAGATAACTGCGTTCGATGGTGGAGTCTTTGATCAATTTGGAATATCTGTAGCCTTATGGCAAGATCGTTTTGTTGTTGGAGCGTCGAATGATGATGATGCTGATACTGATGCAGGAGCTATTTATATTTATGATTGGGATGGCACAATGTGGATACCAACTAAAATAACTGCTTTTGATGCACTATTTCTCGATCATTTTGGAGAGGATGTAGATATTTGTGAAGACCACATCGTCGTTGGAGCTAAAGATAAAAATGGAATTAGTTCCAATTCTGGTAGCATTTATGTACTTGAAAATGATGGTATGAATTGGGTGCAAACCAAAATAACTGCGAGTGATGCTGCCAGAGACGATAATTTTGGAAGTTCGGTAAGTCTTGTTAAAGATAAAATAGTGGTTGGTGCTGAAAATGCTAATCAAAATGGAATTGATTCTGGGACTGCATACATTTTTGAAAGAATAGCAGGTGTTTGGGAAGAGAAAGAAATAATTCAAGCTGATGGTTACGTAAATAATCATTTTGGATTTGAAGTGGATGCATCCAATGATTATGTTGCAATTGGAATAAATTCATTAGGGGTTGAAAGCGTATATATATACGGAGAGGAAATATGCCTTACGAATCAAGCTGTTGTAAACAATCCAATTCCGACTAATGTTTACTACGCTCAGCAATCTGTATCTACTAGCTCAACTATCCAACAATCTGGAAATGTTACATTTCATGCTGGAAATGAAGTTCGCCTAGATCAAGCTTTTGAGGTGCCTAGTGGTGCTGTGTTTGAGGCCTTTATTGAAGGATGTCAGTATTAAATCTAGTGAGTCAAGGAATTAGAATTATTGAAAGCTATACCAGTTACAACATACTTATTCCCCATCCCTGAGCACATAAAATTCTTGCCCGCTCAAACATATTTTATAGTAATCATTCTTTGTCTTGCTCAGCACGACAAGTTCGTACAATTGTAGCTGTACACTATCTTGTGGGTTTTCATAGAAATCATATGCATAGCACTCATGTTGCACGTAAGCATTGTATTTTTTTCCACAGAGGTCGTTTTTCAACTTCGTCTTTTCTTTTCTAATAAAACGAGATCTTTTTAATGCTTCTCTTCCTTGTCTCAAGGACGAGTTAGCTGCCCTTCTGATACCTAGTTCGTTATTGATGGCTCGCCGTGAGTCAGCTATTCCTGATAGTTGGACATTCCTCAAGTAAATTTGTCTATTAGATGCGAGATTATTGGGAATGGTTTGGGAATATGTATCTGCAATAAAAAGGCAAGTGAGACTGAGTATTAATATGACTAATGTTCTCATAGTTGTTTTGACGATCCCAATTTAGTATGTCACAG
>CAYNMW010000033.1:15342-30750 GCA_964398295.1 uncultured Saprospiraceae bacterium
CCGTGATCAAGTTTTAAATCTGCTGTGTTACATTTTGTGAATGTTAGCTCGCTTACTGTAAGTGCTTTGTCAATAGTGTCTTCTGCCATTTTTCGATAAGTGGTCCACTTGCCACCAGTGATATTCACAACTCCTGATTCACTGACTGTTACGCCGTGACTTCTCGATATAGATTTTGTATCAAGGGTTTTGCCTTTGGTCACCAAGGGTCTTATGCCTGCGAAACAACTGAGTATATCATCTCTGGTTGGATCTTCTTCAAAATATTCATTAGCAGTTTCCAACATAAAGTCAATTTCTTTGTCTGTCACTTTGGGATCGTTTGATACCTTTTCTGTGTAAGCATCGGTCGTCCCTACAAGTGTGTGATTGTGCCAGGGTACTGCAAATAAAATCCTCCCGTCCGAAGTCTTAGGTATCATTAATGCCTTGTCACCTTTCATGTATTTGTGATGCAGGACGATGTGTGAACCTTGACTTGGAGTGACAGAAATGGAAATATTGGGATTGTCCATTTTTTGAAATTGCTCTGTAAATACACCAGTAGCATTGATGACAACTTTTGATTTTATTTCCATGAAAGTGTCCTCTAATGTCCGATGACATTTTACACCCACTACCTTACCTGATTTATCCTTTAGAAGTTCATTGACTTTACAATAATTCAGCGCAGTGCCACCTAATTCCTCAAAAGTACGTAGAAGACTAACTAAAAGTCTAGTGTCATCAAATTGACCGTCATGATATGAGATTCCATTCCTGAGTCCTTCTTCAGAAATGTTAGGGAGTAATTTTTTGACTGTTTTTTTGCTTAGGTATTTCGATTTTCCAAGACTATAGCCGATGGATAGATAATCGTAAAGTTTGAGTCCAGTAAAATAATAGGGTCCTCTTAAGCGGTCATAATTAGGAATAACAAAAGTGAGATTAGATACGAGATGTGGAGCATTTTCTATCAAACGTTTGCGTTCAATTAAAGCTTCTCTAACAAGAAAAACATTGCCTTGTTCTAAATATCTGACACCACCATGTACCAGTTTTGTGCTCTTACTCGAAGTCCCTTTTCCAAAGTCGTCTTTTTCAAGTAGGATTGTCTTGAAGCCTCTGCTGGCTGCATCCACTGCACAACCCAAACCGGTCGAACCTCCACCTACTACAATAATGTCATATTGATCATCCATTATCGCTAAAGGTAGACCATTCTACAAAAAATCAATAAAGAAATACTGCAATTTGATGCTCAAAATGGAACTCCGACCTGAACTGATTGGATAAACTCACCAATTATTTTTGGATAGGTAACAATGATGAAAACAATCCCAAAGATAGCGCCGGCAAAGTGAGCAGAATGATCAATGTTGTCATTGCGATTAGTACTTGCCCAAGAAGAATACACCAGGTAGCCTATACCCAATACAATTGCAGGAAATGAAAAGAATGGAAAAAAGATAAAGGTCAAGCCCGTTAGCGGATAGAACATGATAAAGATAAACAACACAGAAGATACAGCTCCTGATGCACCTATACTTGCAAAACCAGGATTGGATTGGTGTCGCAAATAACTGGGAATATCCGCTATCACAATCCCAGCTAGATACATTAGTAAATAGGTGATACGGCCAAAACTGCCAAATTTGTCAACGAAAATATCCTCCACAGCTCCTCCAAAAGTATGAAGCACATACATGTTAAAGATGAGGTGCATCCAGCTTCCATGAAGAAAACCAGAAGATAGAAATCGGTGGTATTCCTTATTGCGTTTTTCTGCAACAGGATAGTGCTTCAGTTGATCAAATATACCTGGTCGGCTTTGTCTGTCTTGCGGAGTTAATCCTGCATAGTACGACACAATGCACGTCACAATAATGATGAGAAGAGTTATGGACACGTTTAGTTAATTTTGCTGTACAACAAAGAATCAAGAAATATAATTCCTTCCAATGATTCTCGACTATTCAATCTAATCATAAAACTCACCAAAATGCCACAATACACCACTTGGATCATGCAAAAAGCATTCTCTTCCCCAGTCATACTCTTTCATTGGAGTGATTTTGACAGTTTTATATTTAAGATGAAATTCTGAGGATACCAAAAAATTCCAATAGTCCATTGCATTGTCTACTTCAAGAAAGACCATCGAATTATTTATCCATGTTTTAACGTAGTAGTCTTGTAGGTAAAAGCCCACATTGCCAATGCTGAAGTAAGACATTTTTGGAGATATTATTGACTCATCACATCCAAAATCACGATAGAAAGCGCTTGAAATTTGAAAGTCTTTTGCGCCAATAAATGTTCTGATTGACTTTGGTTGATGTTTCATTTTTAATCTATTTGTTAATGCTAAATTATATCACAGAAAATCAATCTAGGTTAAACGAATGCACTTAATTTTTGTTAAAAAGTGCAGAAAAATAACATTCGTCAAGAGGTACAGTACACATTTAAACTAACTTTGATGTTTATTTCAAATCTATAGTAATGGCAGAAACTTCAATTTGGACAGGATCGGAAAAGTATTTGTGTGACCCAGAGTTAGCACAGGCATTTCATATGTCAAGAGTTTTAGGCATGCCTCTGTTAATAGAAGGTGAACCTGGAACTGGTAAGACAGAATTGCCTTTGCAATATGCGAAAGATAAAGATCTGGAGACATTTGTCTATCCTGTAGGCTCTAAAAGTAATGTAGAAGCTTTTGTTGCCAAATTTGATCACGTCAAATATTTAAGAGATTCTCAAATTGAAGTGCTCAATGCCCAGCGTGAGGAGAAAGGTATGGCAACAAAATTAACAACCGGTGGAAGGAGTACAGAAAAGTTAGATGACTATGTTAATCTCGGTCCAGCTGCTGCATCTTATTCAGCGCCCAACTCAGTATTGCTAATTGACGAAATAGATAAGGCACCACGTGAATTTCCTAATGATCTGCTATATGCATTGAGTCATCGCAAATTTGTATTGCCAGAAAGTGGAAGGGTTATAGAAATATCTGAAGAAGATATGCCTGCGATTGTCATAACGAGTAACAGAGAGCAAGAGCTTCCCACTGCTTTTAAGGGCAGATGTATATACCATTATATTTCCTTTCCAGAACCAGATATGATGAAGGAGATTGTGTTAAAGCATTACCCTAAAGCTGATAATGACATCATTGATACTTCACTATCTATCTTCTATCAACTGAGAAATTTTGGCCTCGAGCGTGCGCCTTCTACGAGGGAATTGTTGAATTGGCTGAAGTATATGAAGCAATATGCGAAGGATGATGCCATAAAAAAAATCAAAGCCCTGGATGGATTGGGTGCACTCGTAAAAACTCAGTCTGACATGGAAAGAGTCCAACGACAAAGCTTGGGAGGTGCTGCTCAAAAAGACGATAAACCACCTTATGGTGGAAGTTATAGATAAGTAGTGACACAGCGTTAGAAAGACTTAATACGTTGCTACATTATTCCAAAATAATCAATAGATCTACTTATCGATGGCTCGAATAATTTCCATAATATGTTTGGTGTGCCTGACCTTAATCAGTTATTCCCAACAAACGGATAGACGACCTAAAATTGGGTTGGTTCTAAGTGGAGGAGCAGCCAAGGGATTTGCTCACATAGGTGTTATCAAATATTTGGAGGAGTTAGGTATAGAAGCCGATTATGTTACAGGCTCCAGTATGGGCAGCATCATTGGTGGCTTGTATGCAATGGGATTTAACTCAGATCAGATGTATGAAATTGCAGCTTCTCAGGATTGGGAACTCTTGTTGAGTGGTAACATCGAATTGAAAGATGTAGCTCCGCTTGAAAAACCATTTCACCAAAAATTTCCATTTTATTTGGCCTATGAAAATGGAACTGTAACACTACCTAGAGGTGTGATTAACAGCCAAAAACTTGACTTGTTATTGTCGGCTATTTTTAGTCCGGCTTATCAAGTCACAGATTTTGATAAGCTGCATGTGCCATTTAGATGTGTTGCAGTCAATCTGGAAAATGGAGATGTGAAAGTTTTCTCAAAAGGTAACTTAGCAAAGTCTATACGAGCGAGTATGGCAATACCTGGTGTGTTTACGCCAGAAGAAATAGACAACGAATTGTATGTAGATGGAGGTGTGATCAGAAATTTTCCAGTTGAAGAAATAATAGAATTGGGAGCTGATTTAGTGATAGGTGTTTATGTCGGAGCCAATTTGAAGCAGAAGGAGGAGATAAACTCCATGTTTGATGTCATCTCTCAAACCACCTTTATGATGGGTTCGTTGGATAGTGAAGAACAAATCAAGGACGTTAATATTTTGATTACGCCCGATATCAGTGATATCAATTCTTTTGCGTTTGAAGACTACGATAAGATTATTTCTTTGGGATATGAATCTGTTCAACAAAGTAGTACACAGTTAAAGCAATTAGCTACTAAATTAGACAGGTTTCCTAAGAAGGAGGTAAAAAGATCAATGCCCAAACCAGAATACCTGTTCATGAAGAAAGTCGAATTTCCTGAGACAGAATCACCTTTTGATGATCTCGGTAGATTTAAGTTTGGCAATTATCGAAGAGGTACACTTACATTGGAAAGGATAGAAAAAGGAGTAACTCGAATTGTTGGTACTAAATTATATGATAAGGTATCCTATTCATTCAATACAAGTAGTAAAGAATTGGCGATTGATATTGACGCAAAGGTGCGCGAGACAATCTTGTTTTCAGGTGCGCTTAATGCCTTTGCTTCAACGAATACTTCCTTTATCGTGCATAGTTCTTTGTACAATATTTTCACAAAGCCTTCAACCTTAAAATTTACTGCTCGTTTATCAGAGTTTATCGGATTACAAGGATTGTATCAATTGCGGATAGGGCCAAACAGAAATTGGTTAGTAAACCTCAATGGCAAATTTGATAAAATAGAAACACCATTGTATGACAGAGGAAAAAGGCTCAATTCCTACAATGAATTTGATTCAGATGTGGGGCTATTTTTTGGGTACGAACCTAATAATACCAGTTATCTGGAAATTGGTGGTGGAATAAAGCGAAGACGTTTGAGACAACGTAATTTTGCATTTGAGAATTTTGAAGAATATCAGAATACATTTCAATTCATTGGGTTGAATGCCAATTTTAATATACTCGATCGATTACAATTTCCTAAATATGGACTGCGAGCTTCTTTAAATTCGCAATTAGTGTTTGGACAAGATGTTGATGTGACATTCACTGATTTGCTCGAGCCAACTATTTTGGATATTCCTGAAACAAAAAATTATGTAAGAGCAAGACTGAATGTTCTCGGTGTATGGTCATTTTTTGATATCATAACTTTAGAGACGAGAGTGAATGTCGCTTATAAATCAAACCCATCACTATTGGATAATGTCAAATTTGGTGGACTTACGCAGGAGCGAACAGATGGTGTTTCTTTTATTGGGATAGAAGAAGGACAAAACTTGTTTTCCAATTTTTTCAGTGTTAGACAAGATATTAGAGTCAATCTATTTGGACCTGTATATATTGGAGGGATTGTTAGCTATGTAAATGGCGATCGGGCATTTCTTGCCAATGAAAGTACAGTTGAAGAAGAAGACTCCATTCTTGGTTATGGTGGAGGTATATACATACGGACACCTGTAGGTCCCTTAAGTCTAGAGCTTGGAAGAACAATCGATAACAGTGAATTGAATTCTGTGGTCGGGTTTGGATTCCGATATATTTATTAAGGTACCTCCTTGGAAATAGGATTTGCCTGTGCCGATGTCTCTCACTTGACTTCAAAGTTTTCGGTTAACTGAAGCGTTTTTCATCCTTTTCTGGGTGGTTCCAATTCTCCCTCAAGAGACTTAAATGGCATTCGTCTGATAAAACAATAATTTCGTCGAGTACGCCAATTCAGATAGAACTTCTAATCCTTAATGATTTGTTAATTCAGTACATACTAAAACCGAATTACTAACATATAAATCATTAATTATGAACGGATTAGGAATTTTTATCGTCTTTATTTCAGTAGTACTGATTATCGCTGATCCGATTTTGGAACGCATGTCAAGTAACTGGAAAACCAAGGTTGATTTAATCAACGATAACCGAAAATGGATTTTGTATTGCATGATCTTTTTGGGTATGATATTGAGTGTAAATCCATTTGTCCACAACAGTGCAGGAGAGCGTACTTATGTACAAGATCCAATTGTAGGGACAGAGAAAATAATATTTGAACCTGGCTATACGTGGGGAGGATTTTTTGCGAGGACTGAGACATACCCCGATGTTATGAGCACAGCTTTTGATAAGGACAATAGCGTGGCCATCAGATTTAATGATGCCACACAGGCAACTGCTCAGGCTAATGTCAGATGGGCCTTGCCAAAGGATGAAGGCTCCATGATCGATTTGCATAAATCGTACAGAAGTTCTGAGCAATTAGCCACTCGGACATTGGAGCCTTATGCAAGAGAGTGCTTAGCATTTTCTGCACAGTTGATGGAAAGTGAGACTCACTATAGTGGTGGACAGTCAAAGCTTAAAGAAGATTTTAGAGATCAACTGCTTAATGGACAGTATGTTCTTGAGACGAAAATCGAATACGTAAAAGATTCCTTAACGAAGGAAGAAGTGAAAATCACTGACACGAATATTCGAAAAGATGAGAAAGGTTTGCCGATCAGAATTCCTTCTGATGTACAGACCTATGGTATCAAAGCTGTATTCGCAGCTGTACCAAATGTAGATTACGAGCCAATAGTAGATGAGAAACTACAGGCTAAGATTGATCAGTCGACCAGAGAGTCTATTGCAAAGCAGGAGTTAATCACTGCACAGCAGCAGGCATTGACAGAGAAGGCTAAAGGTGAGCAATTAATTGCTAAAACCAGAGCTGAAGAGGAAGCGTCAAAATTGCAGGCAGTTATCCAAGCGGAGAAAGCTAAGCTTGTTGCCAAAGAAGAGGCTGAAAAAGCAAAATTTATTGCGAATAAGATTGAAGAGGAAGGTAGAGCAGAGGCTGCAAAAAACCTTGCATTGGTAAAAGCTGGATTGACGCCACAAGAGAAAGCGGAGTGGGATTATAAAACTAAAGTAGATGTAGCAAAAGAACTTGCAAAAGTACAAGTGCCATCAATGGTAATTGGAGGAGGAGCCAACGGCAGCTCTCCAATGGACGCTATCGGTATAAAATTTCTCTTAGAAATAAATGAACAACTAGCAAGTGCAAATCAGTAAATGATTTTGCATGCGAGTGGCAGGATTTCCTGCCACTTTTTTTTGCATATGGTCAACGTATTTTAAATTCAATGTTGAAAACGCCGATAGGTGCGCCATCTTTTAGCATGGTGTCCCGATAGCATTCGGGACAACATGTTAAATGATAAATTAGACTCCATTTGGCGATATTTTTGACCAAAAATAATGACAAATGTTATATCAGAATTGTGACGGTGTCATGTAAATAATAATCTTATCCACCACCCAGACCAAATTCATTCTAATTCCTCGATCAAATAGTCTGCATATATCAAGCTAATCATTATTTTAAAGCAAACATTGTATATGGCGACCCAGATAGCAGATTATGCAAAATCTCAATTTACAACTACATTAAAAACAGGAGCAACTGCTACCCATGATGTATATGAAAGAGGAGAAGGAAAAGTGTGTGTCATTATTCAGGAATTACCTGGCATTGGTCAAGAAACATTAGCACTTGCTGATACATTTGTTGATCGAGGTTATAAAGTGATCCTACCACATCTATTTGGACCAATAGGAAAAGTCACGATGGGCAATTTGATCCGTGTATTCTGTATGAGAAAAGAATTTAAGGTGTTTGCTAAAAACCAATCAAGTCCCATCGTTGATTGGCTAAAAGCATTATGCGCAAAAGCAAAAGTTGATAACAATGTTTCTGGAGTTGCTGTTATTGGGATGTGCCTTACTGGAAATTTTGCGATTTCATTGATGGCAGAAGATGCAGTACTTGCTGGATTTGCAAGCCAACCTGCTATGCCATTTTTCGCTCAAAATGCCTTGCATATGTCTAGTGAAGATATTGATACAATCAAAACAAAACTTGATGAGGTAGGGCCTATGCATTGTGGTCGTTTTGAAGGCGATAAATTATGTACCGCTACTAAGTTTGATTTGCTCCGACGAACATTCAATGAAGGAAAAGAACGAATTATCCTCCATGAATTACCTGGCAAAGGACACTCAATTTTGACACTTGATTTTGTAGATGAAAAGGGACATCCAACAAGAAAAGCGTTAGATGAAGTGATGGATTATTTTGATGGGCAATTGAGTTAGCTCCGCCGAGAGGCGAAACACCTTCGGCTCATTTTGCAGTTGAGAAGCTGAGCAAAAGGTCTTTGAATTCTTTGCGTATCTTAAAAGAAGAGTTTTGGTTTATTTGATTGCCGATGAAACTAATCGTAAATTACAGACATAAATACGTTCACATGACTCTCTTTAACTCTACAAAAAGAGATCAATTTCCAAAAGTATTTGTACTCATCCTTTCTTTCTTAAGTACATTTAGCCTCTATTCACAATGCGATTGTCCGTATCCAACACTGTTTATCCATGGTTGGACAGGAGACTATACATCATGGCAACCAGTATATACAGACGCTACAATTGTATCAGCATGGGGTGGTTTAGTGGATACTTATGATGCCGTGTTAAATGCAAATGGACAATCCAATGCATTTGGAAATGATAATACAGCATTGACAGCCGATGACGATGCATTATTTCAGTTTGTTAATGATCCGAATAATTTAGCACCGGGTTGTTTGTATGCTATTGACTTTGATTGGTTTTGGAATCAAAGTCTGACTGATCCAGCTTTGCAAGGAACTTCAGCACCAGCAGGTGAGTCAGATTCCAACCAGTCTTCAATAGAAAAACAAGGATGGGCTGTCGGTCAGGCAATAGAATCAATTCTGAATGCCAATCCCGATAAAACCAAAGTTGTTATTGTTGGCCATTCAATGGGAGGATTGGCAGCGAGAGAATATTTACAACGATTTGAAAACGGAAGCTACACATGGTGGGTTGATCCCAGTGATGCTGTTGATGGACACAAAGTGGCAAAGGTAGTTACAACTGGTACTCCTCATAGAGGCAGTAATGCATCTATTGGTAATTTAGGTGCTTTATTCAATTTTGATGAAACGTCTGAATCAGTCAGAGATTTAAGATTCAGTTATAGTACTGGTTTATTTAGCGCGAGAGAATCAGCACCATATTTATTTAGTGGACCCGAAGATGATCATGTTGATGCTGGTTTTTTTAAGAGCCCAGATGTTGATTGTGATGGAGATTACGATACATCGATCATTACAAGTATTAATGAAGTGGGAGCAGGAGATCCTTGGGATGGTACCAAAGACAACCCGGCTATGCCACTACCACAAAACGTAAAATATTCTTATTACACCTCATTCTCTCTTCAGGATATCACACTTTTACAGTTTAATGGAGGTGACGGAGTCGTAGCAGATGAACGTCAATGGATTTATAGTGGAGGTGATGGAAGCACAAATAGTTACCAAAATGGATCTAGTATTCCAGCTCCAAACGATGGAGTAGATTATCGTTTATCTGAACGTGTGCACAGTCCTGAAAATGAATTTCATACTGCACAAACAGGAGATGTCAATGATGTTGTTCGCTTAATGGATGAAGGTGATTATCCGTTTTTTGCTTATGATATAAATACAGGGATTGATTATGCTGGCTTAAGCCAAATTAGAGCAGATTTTGTCCCGCAAGGGAGTGAATACACCAATTCAGGTTCTAATACTATCGATGGTGATTGGTATAGATTTTCATTGAATGCAAGTATTCCAGGCGTAGACATTGTTGTGACACCACATCCATCTTTAGCAGGAAGAGTTGATTTTTATACCAACATACCGGCTGATTATAACAATGCTAACGCACCAACTCATGCATTAGTTTGGAATGCAGGTTCTGGACAACTAACTCTGTCTGCACAGTCTCTCTGTTTGCCTTCTGGAGATTATTTTTTTAGAATTACACATGAGGGTTTGAGTGCTACAAGTTGGGAAACTCCTTATAAATTTCGTGTGGATGAATTCCCTTGTACTTCTCCATCAGGCCTTTCAGTTGCAGTCACAGCACTCACAGCACAACTAAATTGGAGTCCATCTATCTGTGCAACACAGTATGAAATCAAATACCGTGAAGTAGGAACAACAGTCTGGATGACTCAAATAGTTTCTGCAAACACACTCACAATAACAGGTCTGCTGCCAGATACAGATTACGAATTTGAAGTAAGTACAGATTGTGGATCAGGCCTGGTGACACCATCAGCATTAATGCCGTTCAGTACTACTGCTTGTCCAGCTGTTTTGTATATCCCTTCTGATCCTTCACTTGCATTTGTACCTAACGGGATTTACAACGTGGGTCAATTGATCACCTCTGATGGATTGATTGCAAATGGCTCAAATGTCACTTATCTGGCTGGCGCAAATGTTGAACTCTTGCCAGATTTTGAAGTCATTAACGGTGCATTATTTTTAGCCGATATTCAAAATTGTTCACCAAGTCCATTAAAAGTAGATATTGTTGCAAAGAAACAAAAGCCAGTTACTCAAACTGAGGAAGAAGCTTTGAATAAGACAAATGATATTTATTTGCGTTCTATACCAACGGATGACCATAAAGTGAAATTGGAGCTAGGCTCTGGAAAAAAACAAATCCGTTCGCTTGATCTTTATGATCAGCAGTTTACATTAAAATCAAACATGACAAGTCAATTGAAGAAATCCAAAAATGATTCAATTGAAATCGACATGACTGATTGGGAGCCAGGTAAGTATTTTATTCGAATGGATATTGGGTCTGAGCAAAGACTGGTTAAGCTAGTAAGAAGACCTGATTTGAAATTTCCAGACAGAAACTAATAAGGCCAAAGTATTGGAATATCAGATGTAGCTTTATTTAATTAAAAAGCAGGGGAGTTTTTTGCATGACATATAAATTGGTAACTCTTACTTATATTTATATTAATGCAACACTACTTCTTACTTTTCCTTATCTTATTATCATCTGTGCTGATTGCGCAATCCGAAGATGAACAGCAATTACCAAAGGATATAAAAATAAAAAGTATTTACTTTGGTGGAGGAAGTTACTTTATTGATATCCAGCAAGAACAAGAAGTATATGGCTGGTTAGATGAAATTGAAAATATTCATCAATATCAAATTAGAATTGAAAGTCATACTGATAATATTGGTAGCAAACGATACAATCAGTATTTATCCGAAATGAGAAGTGAATCTGCAAGACTGTTACTTAAAAACTATCATACCGAAATAGTAAATATGTCTGTTGGAGATTTTGGTGAAGACCTGCCAGATTTTGATAATCAGCAATGGCAAGGCAAATTGAGAAACAGGCGAGTAGATATTATCCTTAGAAAACTTGAATTTTAAAAATTCTAAATCTAGACAAGTGAAACAGACAATCATATTATCTATTGGTATCTTTTTTTGCTCGTTAGTATTTGTTCAAGCACAGGATTTATATCACTCTGATCTTATTAACAGACTTCAAAACGATTTTGGATTAACGTCTGCAGAATTTGTCTTGTTTGATACTGAAGAAGAGATAAATGTATCGAGCTATATATATGGAAATTCAGAAAGAGAATATAGAACAGGTTCTGAATTAAGCTTTGATCAATATGCAGATATTATGGTCCTTTCAGCTGGAGCAAATCCTTGGGATTCAGGTATGGGCTTTAACAATCAAAAGGTAATTGCAGGTGGAGAAGTCGTGCTACTTCATTTTTTTATGAAGAGAACTAGCGATAGTGGATCAGTGAATATTTTTGTAGAAGATGCAGCTACTTTTGATAAAGAGTTTTTTAATACAATTGATATTACCCCAGATTGGACAGAGTATTTTATTGCGTTCAAATCGACCAAAACCTATCAAACTGGAGAACTTGCAATGGGTTTTCATTTGGCTAATGAACAACAACATATTCAGATTGGTGGATATACGGCTTTAAATTATGGTGCTATTAATTTGGAAGATGTTCCAAGTTCTTTTTCTCCAGCTAACTACGGAGGATTCGAAGCCGATGCAGCTTGGAGAACAGAGGCTGCTCAACGCATTGAAGAATTAAGAATGGTCGACATAGAAATAAAAGTATTTGACGCAAATGGTCAGCCTTTAAAGAATACAGAATTGTCCATAGAAATGACAGAACATGAGTTCGGATTCGGTTCTGCATTTGCAATGTCACGTTTTCCTGGGAATCGGGCTTTCAATCAGACTTATTTGGATAAACTGACAAACTTGGATGGACTTGGGCATGGCTTCAATGTTGGGGTTAATGAAAATGCACTAAAATGGGATGCTTGGGAAGAAGAGTGGATAGGAACACCACAGGAGACGCGTTCTGCTTTTCAATGGTTGGCTGGTAAAAATATAGAAATGAGAGGTCATGTCTTAGTTTGGCCAGGATTTTCAAATATGCCAGATGATATCGAACAGAATCGAAACAGTATCGACTATATTAAGGGAAGAATTAGTAATCGACTTTCTTCCATGCTTGAAGACAGGACCCTGAATGCCTTGATCCAAGACTGGGATATCCTGAATGAAATCACAACAAATAGAGATTTAGAAAATTCATTTAAGTCTGCTGTAGGATATGAAACAGGTCGAGAGCTTTACCAGGAAATTTTGTCAGAAGCAAATGCTATAGCTCCAGAGAAAAGCTATTTTGTTAATGACTTTATAACCTTGTCAGGCGGCGGTTCCTCTGTTGCCGTTATAGATAGATATAAAAGCTATCTTGATGAAATGGCAAACAGTGAAAATCCATTTGATGGCATTGGATTTCAATGTCACATCGGTTCAATACCTACCTCGATTCTCAAAATACAGGAAACACTAGATGATTTTTATGAGCGTTATCAAGTTCCTTTTAAGATTACAGAATATGATATCGAGCCGTCCGTAGATGAAACAACTCAAGCCAAGTACATGGATGATTTTTTGACAATGGTGTTTAGTCATCCTGCAGTAGAGTCCTTCATTATGTGGGGATTTTGGGATGGGAATCATTGGAAGGAGAATGCACCTATGTTTAACCTCGATTGGAGTTTGAAGCCTTCTGGTCAGGTATTTATTGATAAAGTATTTTCTGAATGGTGGACCACCGAAACTGGGATGACTGATGAAGATGGCATTTACAGAACCAGAGTGTTTAAAGGCGACTATCAAATTGATGCCATTCAAGGTACAACTGCTACCCAAGTTGATTTTAGCATTACTGAAGACATGTCTGTGGAAGTATTTACCGATTTTACGAGCACGACTCTTGATCCTATTTTACAACAAATTCAAGTTTATCCGAATCCGAGTATAAATGGGGTGTTTCAGATACATTTACCTTCTAATCTGACTGAGGTTTCTGTAGAAATATTTGATACAACTGGAGGCAAGATCAACAACGTGAATAACTTTTCTCAAAATGGTACCATTCAAATTGCAGATAATGGAATTTACCAACTCCGATTCCGCTCAGGGAATAGGGTAGGGATTCAGTCTGTTGTTGTCAGTAAGTAATTTATCCAGTTATAATAGATCGATTATAATACTCAAAAGAAATAGGATTGCTGATGTAAAAATGCCCAATTTCTCTCCGAGCGAAACAGCCAGTCCTGAGCTTGTCGAAGGAGAGTGTAGCAGCCTGTCCTGAGCTTGCCGAAGGAAGGAATAACTTCTACAAGTAATACAAATTTCGACCTTGTGGAGAAATCTAGTAACAGAGCTCTCATAAATTAGTATTTAAGATTTCTCCGCAAGGTCGAAATACATAAACCTAAAACAATTTCATCCTTCGACTCCGCCTATGGCTGCGTTCAGGATGACACTATATCAAAAAAGCGAAAATTATCGAACAGCACGCTATTGGAAGCTTGGTATGTCTACTTCACCAACCTCGACTCTGGATATGTATTGTACCAGGCAAACCAAAATATATTGTGTGATGCAATCCGTTCTAAGACATCTCCATCGGGCCCACTAAGTTTGTCATGTTGTACAGTCCATTCCTCATTGTTGTAGTCAATTAACCTACCTTTCTTATAGGACTTGAATTTTTTTCCTTTGCTGCCGTAAACTCTTGCAGCTCCAGAATCATCTGCTAAGACGATAAAATCTGTATCTCCTATAGAATCAGCATGCCACTTTTTCTTTTTAAGATATCGAATAGAGATAGCCAAAGGATCTTCTTTATAATCATCTGCTCTCACAATCAATACTTCATCTTTGTTATTTAAAGTAGGATCTAAAATTGGTACAGGAAACATCAAGTCATCTGTAGCAAAATAGTCGTTATATGCTACACCTTCTCCATAGTCCCTTCGATGACCAGTATTCAATGACAAAACTTTTGTAGTCGGATGTGTCTTTTTCCATTCTCCCCAAGTTGTCGTTACAATCGGGAACACATCCAATTCAATGCCTTTGCCAACCAATGGACCGAGTACAGGTTTACCTTCGATTGTATTCCACATACTTTGAGTGGCTTGATCGTACATCAGTTTATTAGACTTGTATAAAAATCCACTGGTTCCAAGTTGATGAGTAACACCGTCGTGTTTCATGTTATATGCAATCACGGTACCACACAGCGTACAATATACACCGCAGACTCTATCCTCACCAAAGTCATCAATGAACATTTCGTGCCAAGCCAAAATTCGTTTCGGATATGCTTTTGCTTCTCCATTGATATTGGCACCAAAAACGATGTCTGTATCATTCAAATAAGTTGCTTCATCTGGATTTATCAACACTGGCAACCGCAATGGAGGAATGCCATCTTGTTGAACACCGCCCCAAACAATCTCTTCTAGTCTAATATCTGCCTGATGCGATCGGCCTTGAAAATAATTGACAAATTTTGGGTCTATATGTTGATACAGTTCAGACTTAAAGTCATAATAGTATGGTTCTAATGCAAGCTGTTCTTCCCACAACCAATGCATCCATTCAAAAAACTGTACATGCTTTTGTCCGGTCTTGTGCTGTAGAAGATTCGTAATATTTTTTAGTAGACTCTGGTCACTGCTTAGGCGTTCAATTTCTACAAGTGGAGCAATCATGCCTTCTTCCCAATTCTTTTCAAGGGTTCTTAGGGCTTGTCTGTCGTCCTCCTCACCGTCTCCATAAATAAATACCTTTAATAAATCCAGCACTTCTTCGTCAGATAGTGTTGAAGGTTTTTCTTGTGCTTGGCAGCTAAATAGTGATACACAAAAAATAAGCGATGCAAAAAGTAATCTAACCATACAATCAAAATTACATTTCTTTACAATCGCAATTCATCAATTGGCAGACAGTTTTTCCTTAGGGT
>CAYNMW010000034.1:0-30135 GCA_964398295.1 uncultured Saprospiraceae bacterium
TTTTAAAACTATGTAATCTCTGTATTGTTTGAGAACTTCAGATTCTTTCATGTCTGTACATTATTTTTCTTGCAAAGATCATATTGAAATTACCAGTTGATTCAGATTGGAATGATAATATGTAGTTGGGTTTTGGTCAACGTATTGGCGGTATCTGGCGTCTGCGAAAGCAGATGACATGATATCCCGCTTGTTAGTCACAGTTTATTTTTAGTTCTTTTATACCTTCATCAATCGAAATCGCATTTTTGTAATTCAACTCTTTTCTAGCTTTCTCATCAGAAACTGAGAATTCCTTTCCCATTAATCTAATCATTAAAGGAGCAACTGGAGGCCTCGACTTTAAGTTCAATGTTTTCCAAACTAGCTCAATAGAATTAGCAGCAATTGAAGCTATCCATAAAGGCAAAACTTTGTCTCCTGGATTTAAACCTTGTGCTTCTAATATACTTTTAAAAAATGATTTCATTGTCCTTCTTTCTCCATCAGTGACAAAAAATGCTTCACCTCCAATATCTGAATTAAATGAAGCCAGTATTGCATTCGCTAAATTCTTTACATGTATTGTGGAAAGAATTTGATTGCCACCACCAATCCATCTCCATTTACCATTTTTCACATTTTCCAAGAGATCATCATAGTGATGGTTGTCAGGTCCCCATACTGCAGGAGGGCGCAATGAAATAGTCTGAAATGTTCTAGTATTTGCTGCCAATACTTTTTGTTCACCAATGGCTTTTGTTTTGGTATATAGGGCTGTTGGTAATTCTTTTCCCGCTTGTTCTTCTGTTAAGTTTATAATAGGAGAGCCTGGTACTACTGGCGCAGCACTTATGTAAATAAATTTTTTGATTTTTGCATCTATCGAAAGGTTCAAAAGATTTTGAGTTGCTTTAACATTCAACTCATAGAAAGGTTTGGGGTCATATGTGAAGTCCATCAAAGCTGCAGAATGCAAAACATAATCGCATTGATTAAGTGATTCTTTAGTTGACTCAGATATATCAGTTAGATCATCTCTAATTGGTTTGGCGCCCAAATTTTTAATCATTTTGAGAGACTTGTCACTTCTCGCCATTGCTTGAACTTCATAGCCGTTAGCAATTAATATTGGTATTATGTTTTGACCTATAAATCCAGATCCACCAGTTACGAAAATCTTTTTCATCTTAAATTGAATTTAATTTTAAATAAGCAAAATTAAGTTCAGCGGACTAGTGAATGTTAGCCTCAAAGGACAAACAATTTCCCATTAAAGTCGATTAACTAAATTTTGAGGGAACCTCACCAAAGTGATTCTTGAAAGCTCTAGTGAATTTTGATGGGTGTGCATAGCCTAGTTCGTAAGCGATTTCTGATGATGTTTTACGTTTCTCTAATAGAGAATTCATGGCATATTCCATCCTTATTTTCTGATGATATTGCATAGGAGGTAGGGCAAAAATTTGTTTGAAATTGTTTTTGAATTTTGTTTTTCCCATTTTAGCAATTTTGGATAATCCTTCTATTGTTGGTGCCTGAGAAGGCTTAGGATTTCTTAATAAAGCTGCAGCCATAAATAGTTGTTTGATATCAGTTGGATGTAGATTTTCATATTTGATATTCTTTTCCCTGTTTCTTATTTTGTTAATGAATATTGACAGAAAAGCTAATAAATTAGAATGTGATTCTAGCTTGTTTGAACTACTTATTATTTTTCGGAGTAAATTTTCTGACTGCGCATTTAGATCTTCATAAACTATCGATCCTGACATTTTCTTAAAAGTATTCTCTTCAGAATCGAAATAGCTTGTTATTAGATTTTTATTAAATTTTATGAGGACGATTTCAAAATTAGTATCTGGTGGACTTTTACTTACTATTTTAGTGTCAGCAGGATAAAACAAAATTCCAGTAGGAAGGTATTTTTGAAAATTGACTTCTTTTCCATTAATTGTCTTGCTAACTTCTTTTTCTGATAGATTAATGTTTAGTAAATAATAATTTGTCTTATGAGGGTTTATTGAAGCCAGCTCAATTTCTTCTCTGAGACAAAATGTGAGATGAATAAACTCTAAGGAATTAGGATAAGTAACTAATTCAATCTTTCCACGCCCAACACTCTTATCTAGTTCTAAAGAATTCGCTTTTCTTTTAGACTTTAGTTGTTTAGCAAATTGCTTTAAAATATCGTCTTCTATGTCTATTGCTATTTGCATCTTTTTATTGTCGATAACGACTATTGTTCTAAGTTACTCATAATGCTTAATTATACACATAAATACCCTTACCCACAATTACGAGGAGTGAATTTTAAGACCAATTATCGAATTAGGTATGCTATTAGGTATTAGAGATTATTGTCGACGGGGTCAATATAAATTGCTACCAATGTATTTTGCTACCACATACCTGTCTCAGAATTCGGAGCGGGGATACCCTAAAATAGTCGTTTCTTAAATTTTAAGAATACTGCTCACTTGCTCTTCCCTCAACTTCTCATCAGATTCTAATAGTATATATTCCAGTTTTAGTCTATCCAATTGTTCTTTATACAAAATAAATATTTCTTCACGACTGAATTCATTCTCCCTCAAGGGATCATAACTCCAAGGCACATCAGGTTGTGTCAAAAAGATATAATCAAAACTCAACTTCTGTACTTCAGTTGTAATCCAAGGATCACAGTTGTCGTATTTATATTCTGACCATATTTTGATATTAATTAAATACGTATCAAGCACTAGCTTTATAGATTCCTTTTCTTCATTCTCTATTTGCTTGTAATGTTGTTTCGCTATTTGCAATAAATCGGCCTGTACATATGATGGGCCTCTTTCTTTTAAATACGTCCGTGCATATTCTGGAATTAAGGTCCCACCCCAATGATTTGCAATAAACGTTGCTATTGTCGACTTACCTGTCGATTCTGGTCCTGTAATGAGGACCTTAGTTGTTTCTTTGTGCTTCATATGATTTTCTCCAGCTTATTAAACCGTAAACAGACAGGACAAAGTAAAGCGCATATAAACCTGCATAAATGTTAATCTCTCTATCTATATACAACCAAACAGTAAAGGCATTTATAATAATCCAGTAAATCCAACCATAGAGAAGTTTTCTCGCTTCCATAAAGTTGGCAATAAAACTAAAAATAGTAGAAGTCGCATCATGATAGGGTCTTTGTGCATCTGTGTTGTTTGCAAAATAAGAGCCCAAAACATAACTTAATAGGATGCCAATAAGAATACTCAGAATGTGAAAATGCCATTTCCATGTTCTGACTTCTCGTTTATCACCAGCACCTTTTTGACTCCAAACATACCAGCCATACAGGCTAATGAAAACATAGTAGATATATAAAATGGACTCTGAATATAATTTAGCACTATAAAATAAATAGATACTTAACAATGCTGAAATGATTCCGAAAATCCAACACCAAATGTTTTCCTTAATGAGTAAAACAATCCAAATTAAGCCAGTTATGACTGCAACTATTTCAATACCAGTAAGCAAACTCATATAAGTGACAATTCTTCTTCAGCTGTTTGTAACTGATTGACCAAATCATTAAGTTCTTGCTCGCTAGTGGCATAATTGGTAATGCATGCGCGTAGTGTTTGCTTACCATGTATTGGATAAGTAGAAATCCAAGCTTTTTTATTGTTGACTATATAGGCAGAAATGTCCGCAATGTTGTTATCAGAATATTCCTCTTTTGAAAAACAGATGATTGGTAAGGCTGTATGGTTCTGAATCTGCCATCCCTTTTCAATTAATTTATTTTTTAGCAATTCTCCCATCGCCATATGATGATTTAATGTTTGTTCAAACCCATCCCAACCAAAAAACAATAAACTCATATAAAAACGCAAGCCAAGACTTCTCCTTGACCACTGAATGGAGCGTACATAGGGATCTGTTGCCTCTTGTGAGTTGCCATCTTTGGGCATATACTCTGCGGTAATTCTAAATGTGGATTCTAGGATGGATTGATGACGAGTGATAAAGCAACCTGTTCCCATCGGAGCAGATAACCATTTATGTATATCTACGGTGATGCTATCTGCATGCTCAATTCCAGTAAGTATCTGTTTGTGTTTTTGTGTCAAACAAAGTGCGCCTGCGAACGCGGCATCAACATGAAACCATGTCTCGTATTTTTCAGATAATTGAAATAGTGAATTCAAATCGTCGATACTTCCAGGTCCAGTTGTCCCAGCAGTAGCTACAATCATAAATGGTGTCATATTATCTTGCAAATCGGTATCTATCATTCTAGATAAATCATCCGTTTTAAGTTGCAATTGTTTGTTTGTTGGGACTAGTCGAACAGACTTTGAACCTAAGCCACACATTCTGGCAGCTTTGGCAATAGAATGATGTGTTTCCGCAGAACAATACAAAACGGGTCTGGATGATAATGCCTGTAGACCTTGCGTTAGGTACATCGGGAATTTATGGTTCAACGCACACAACACCGCAGTTTGATTGGCCTCTGCACCACCAGAACAAAATGTACCGTCTGGATGATCAAATCCAAATCGTTTGCCCATTTCTGCAATGATAAATTCCTCTACAGCATAACAAAATGGGTTGTGGCTCCATGCTGCCATCTGGGGATTTGTTGTTGCCGTCAATAGATCAGATACTATTCCAGGGAAGGCAGGTCTTGGGTTAAACAAACCAAAATAGGAAGGATGTGCAATTTGTACCGCAAACGATTCTAATCCATTAAATACATGATTGATTTTGTCTGCATTCGTTAAACTATCAGCTTTTGTCATTCCATCTTTTACGTATTGCCGGATATGATCGAGATCTAAATCAGGTGTAACATTTCTATTGGTGGTATTGGTATAATAATCATGTACCAATGACACAGCATGAGACAAACTTTGTTGGCGCTCTTTTTCTGAAAGATCAAATAAGGACATTAATTCAATTTATTTTTCTCACCTCTATTTACAGTCATCCGTTTAATTCGTCTTTCTGTATAATTTCTTGTTTTGAGATTAGAAACCCCATACCAATCGATAACTGCAGTATCTTTTTGCAAGTTCATGATCACGTATCCGTGATTTCTGCCGTCCACAAATTTCAAATGAGGGTTTGCTACTTTCAACACATGCTCTGCAAAAATCACATCTTCAGATGATGCAGACTCATTTAGATTGGAGGAGCTTATACTTGGAATGCCAATTTCTACTGCGACAGACTCCTTAGTATATCTATAAGATTGCTCATGAAATGGCACCTCTATTCCCCATGACATATGTGTATCACCCGAAACAATCAAAACATCTTGTACATCTTTTGTTGCCAGAAAATTAATGACATCATTTCTCTCTTCAGCATAGCCATCCCATGCATCCATGTTATGTGTTCGTTGGCTTACTCTGGATAAATCCAACGGGGCAAATATTACCTGATTACCAAGTATTTTCCAATTTGCTGTTGACTGTGACAGTTGGCTTTTCATCCAGTCAAGCTGAGTACTACCAAGCATAGATTGACCTTGAGTAGAAGCACCATTCTCGACTTGCTCAGTACGCCCTTCTAGCCTGCCATCTAGCATAACCACTGTTGCCATATTGCCAAATGAAAATGCTCGATAAAGCGACCCTTCCATACCCAACTCTGTAGGCATCCATTCCGTGTAAGCTTGTTTAGCAATTGCTGCTCTAGTGGCATAAGACCCTTCATCTTCTTGATGATTCTCAGCCCCGTCCTTATAGGCATTATTCGAAATCTCATGATCATCCCAAATATTGACAAAGGGGTGGTTTTGATGGACCAACTGTAAGGACTCGTCCATTCTGTATTGTGCATACCGCTGTCTATAGTCGTCAAGCGAAATGATTTCTCTAGCCGGGACATGTTTTCGTTGTAAAGTTGTGTCACCATATGTTCCGGGCGCATATTCATAAATGTAATCTCCCAAGTGCATAACCAAATCCAACTCTTTTTTTGCAAGTGCATCATAAGAATTAAAGTATCCTGCTTCATAGTTAGCACAACTCACTACACCAATTTGAAGGCTTTCTGATGGGCCTATCGTTTTTGTTTTGCCGACCACAGAACGTTGCCCTTTATAAACAAATTGATAATAATAACGACTGCTTGGATTCAAACCAGATGCTTTTACTTTGAAGGTAGTCGCATCAGCAGATGTTCTTTTCATCACACCTGTAGCAACTACTGTACTCATGTCTTCTGAATTGCTAATTGTCCATTCGACTTTGGGATTAGCACCAAGATCTGCCACCACACTTGTCCATAAGACGACACTTGTTTCGCTTGGATCTCCGGAAGCCACACCATGTTGGAAAATTGAGGAACTGTTCTTTGATGGTTCTGAATCGTCTAATATGGTAGAACTGATTTGTTTGCTACAGGATGACGTAAAAAAAATAGCAATTAATAAAATCAATAATTTTTGTGCTGACATGGTTTAAATTATTAAGTAAACAACTGAAAATCAAGCGAATATCAAATAATCCTGTCAAAATTAATGCAATTTTGAACTCTCAATCCAATAAACTTTTGAATATCATTTGCAAAAAATATGATAAGACAATTGGAAAGATGAAAAATCTTGCATAAAATTGTCTTATCGTTTGAAAGAAACAACGTTTTATTTCAAATTTAAAGAAAGCCGACTAAAGACGTAAAGTTGTTCTTTTAAATTGGGGGATTATGTACCTGCCAGGGTACATGTCCCCTTTTTCTTTTATATTCCTTCCATGAAACTCGTCCACACACTCAAAGAACGATTCATTCGCTATGTCCAAATTGATACAGAAGCCGATCCTTTTTCGACGACAACCCCTTCTTCAGAAAAGCAGAAAGATCTGTCTAACTTGCTTGTAGATGAATTAAAAGAAATTGGTGTGTCTGATGTACATACTGATGACCATGGATATGTTTACGCAACAATTGAAGGCAACACGAACCGTCCAATTCCAGGGCTCTGTTTTTGTGCACATATTGACACTGCCCCAGATGTGACAGGCAAAGATGTCAAACCAATTGTACATCAAAATTATGCGGGAAATGATCTCCACTTACCAGATGACACTTCACAAGTAGTAGGGCCATCAAAATATCCAGAACTGCAAAATAAAATTGGCCATGACATCATCACAGCAAGCGGCAAGACACTTCTTGGATCTGATGACAAATCAGGAGTAGCAGTGATCATGGATGTTGCGTATCAACTCAAGCACACGTGTACAGAGATAGAGCGCGGTCCCATCACCATATTATTTACGACCGATGAAGAAGTTGGTAGAGGTGTAGCCCATGTTAATATGGCAAAACTAAATGCCGCTTATGGTTTTACCTTGGATGGCGGTGATATAGGTCAATACTCTGATGAAAATTTCTCTGCTGATGGCTTAAAAGTGATCATTGATGGCTTAAGTGCACATCCAGGAATGGCAAAAGGAAGGATGGAACATTCTATGAAAATTGCGGCCAAAATTATCGCCGCACTTCCTGAAGACAAATTAAGTCCGGAAACAACTCAAGATAAAGAAGGTTTCATCCATCCATCACATATCGAAGGCGGGCTCGAACAAACTACGATTGAATTTCTTATCAGAGATTTTGTGACCCAAAATTTAGATAAGCATGTCCAGCTTGTAGAAGATACTGTAAAATCTGTTTTAGAATACTATCCCAGATCATCATACAAGATGGAAAGAACAGCACAGTATCGCAATATGGGTAACATAGTAAAACAACATCCGCAAATAAAGGAAGTGGTGCTGGAAGCAATGAGCAGGGCAAAAATCGAACCCAAGCTTATAAGCATCAGAGGAGGAACAGATGGCGCTGATTTGAGCGAAAAAGGGTTGCCTTGTCCAAATTTATTTGCAGGCGAACACGGTGTACATTCGCGCACAGAATGGACTACTGTACAAGACATGGAAAAGTCTGTAGAGACTGTTTTGAATATTATATTTATCCATGCAGAAAAACATGTATAGTGAGTCAGGTGCAAGAACTATCAAGGCAATTGAAAGAATTCCATTTTGGAAATAATTTCTCTGGTCCTTATATGCAAGACTTATTACAAGATGTTGATTATAAAATAGCAACAGAAAAATTGTACAATCTGAACTCAATTGCCAAGCTCGTCTTTCACATCAACTACTATATTGAAGGTATTTGTGAAGTGCTGAAAGGAGGAGAATTGAGTATTCGTGATGCATTCAGTTTTGACATGCCTGTTATACAGTCTGAAGAAGAATGGCAGGCATTGAAAGACAATAGTTATCAGCATGCAAATCTATTAGCAGATTTAATTGAGCAACTCCCAGAGGGTGAATTATCAAGTGAGTTTGTGAAAAGTGATTATGGTACGTATTTTAGAAATTTGACTGGGTTGATTGCACATTCACATTATCATCTGGGACAAATTGCAATCATTAAAAAAATTATACTAGCTAAACTGTAACTATAAAATTGACTGCCAAAGAGCAAATACAAGAATACCTAGATGCAGGTCACAGCAAAGAATTACGGGATGATATCATTTCGTTTGTAGGTAATTCTAAAGCAAAAATGAAAAGTCTGATGAGCTTTTTCTTTCATGAAGAATGGAGATATAATCAACGGGCATCATGGGCAGTATCACATATCGGAATCAAACATCCTAATTTACTCATTCCATATCACGAGCGTATGGTAAAGCAGTTATCACTACCTAAACATGACGCAGTTGTACGCAACACCCTTCGCATATTTGAAGACGTTGATATTTCAGAAGATATTGAAGGTGAATTACTGGATAAATGCATGAATTATCTTGTAGATCCAAAGCAGGCAGTTGCCATTAGGTGTTTTTCTATGACTGTCATTGATAAGATTGTATCCCGTTTCCCTGAACTTGCACCAGAGGTAATTGAAATCATCAATGATCAATTAGAGCACCCATGTACTGCTGGCTTTAAAGTCAGGGCTAAGCGTACCTTACACTCAATGAATAAGCTTGTAGCGACACAGCATGATGTTTGATTACGCAATCGTAGGAATGGGAGCAGCAGGCGCACAGCTAGCTCTTGCAATGAGCGAAGACAATTTCTTCAAACATAAACGCATACTCATTATCGAACAATCAAAAACGATTACAAACGATAAACGGTGGTCGTTTTGGCAAAAAGGAACAGGTAAATTCGATCCTATCGTTAAGCACAAATGGGATAAGGGAGAATTCTATGGCCCATCAGCTAAACATATCGAATTAAATTTAAACCCCTACACCTATAAATCAATTCACAGTTCTGACTTTTTTGAACACAGCAATTCGCAATTAAAAAAGCACCCATCATTTCAACTTGCGCATGATGAAGTGCATGACATTAATCAAACAGCAGATTACTGTGAAATAAAATGCAATCAGAATTCATATCAAGCTAAAGTTTGTTTTGATAGTAGAATAAATGAACCAGAACATTCAGCATTAAAAAAATATGTCCTATTGTGGCAACACTTTAAAGGATGGCATATAAAATGTGACAAAGACTCATTCGATCCAAACCGTTTTGTCATGATGGATTTTAGATATCGCCATCCGAGTGATACCAGTTTCATCTATGTTCTCCCCTACAGCAAAAGAGAAGCACTTATTGAGTTTACTGCGTTTACATCTGAGCTTTATGAAAAAGATAGCTTGTATGAAGATGCCATCCTCAAATATCTAGAAGATCATCGGATTGATCATTATGACATTGTACAAACGGAGCATGGAAAGATTCCAATGAGTGATTATCCTTTTCATCACAGCAGCTCTGACAAGATCATTAAGATTGGTACAGCTGGCTCCTGGGTACGACCTTCTACTGGATATTCCTTCCATTATATCTCTAAATATGTTGCCAAGTTGATTGCATCGATCAAAGCCAATACGCATACAACAATCCAACTTCTCGACCCTAAAACTCGCTGGCTGGATTCTGTTTTATTGGAAGTATTGGACAAGGAAAATGAATTGGGTCCAGCAATTTTTGCAGATATGTATCAAAAAAATAAGGTGCAGCAAATTTTTTCTTTTTTGGATGGCGAGACGAATCTGCTTGAGGATCTTAAGATTATTCAGTCTTTTGAGAAAGCACCCTTTATAAAAGCTGCATTGCGCCACTACTTTAGATAAGTGTTAGGAGAAGTTAGGAACGCAATTGTCATGCATGTTTGCGGTAAACGATACGTATACAACTAATCCCCTAAATACCCTTTGAACACAAAGGGGACCACTGCTAATCGTATAAGAAATTGTCATTCTATTGCACCATATACAAGCTAGGAGTGAAAGCATATTCAGAACACTGAAAAGAGAATCCCAAAATCCTTACTTTTGCAATTCGATTTATGGCTACACCACACACAGTTGCGTTTCATACATTGGGTTGCAAACTCAATTTTTCCGAGACATCCTCCATTCAACGAAAGTTTGAAGAGGCTGGCTATGGTGTCAATCGCTTTGACGAACCCGCTGATGTCTATGTGATCAACACCTGTTCTGTAACAGAATTTGCCGATCGCAAATGTCGAAAAGTAGTTAGAGATGTGTTGAACACCAATCCAGAAGCTAAAGTGGTAATGATAGGTTGCTACGCGCAATTGAAACCAAAAGAAATCGCAACAATTCCTGGCGTTGATCTTGTCCTTGGTGCTGCAGAAAAATTTAATGTACTTAACTACATTGATGGTCTGAGTCAAGCTTCTGAAAAGGGAATGATTAAGTCTTGTGAAATCACTGAGGTCAATGACTTTGAATCATCCTTTTCATTTGGCGACAGGACTCGTTCTTTTCTAAAGGTGCAAGATGGCTGCGATTACAAATGTTCCTTTTGCACCATCCCTCAAGCCCGAGGTAAAAGTAGAAGCGATACAATTGATAATGTTGTACGCAAGGCAGAAGAAATAGCATCCTTAGGTGTAAAAGAAATTGTACTGACAGGTGTAAATATTGGAGATTTTGGATTGGTCCATCAATTAGAGAAAACGGTTAGAGAAAATAGTTTTCTTGAATTGATCACTGCATTGGATAAAGTAACGGGGATTGATCGATTCCGAATTTCGTCCATCGAACCCAATTTATGTTCTGATGATATCATTCGCTTTGTAGCTAGTTCACAACGGTTCGTGCCACACTTTCATATGCCATTGCAATCTGGCAGTGATGAGATGTTGAAAGCCATGAGACGTCGTTATAATAAAGACTTATATCGTGAGCGAGTTGAACTGATTAAAACAATCATGCCGCATTGTTGTATTGGCGTAGATGTCATCGTTGGCTTTCCACTGGAGACAGAAGAACATTTTGAAGAGACGTATCAATTTTTACATGAATTAGATATTAGCTATCTCCATGTGTTTACTTTTTCTGAACGAGCAAAAACACCTGCCGCCGAGATGAGCCCACAGATTCCAATGAATGTCAGAAGGGAAAGGAACAAGCGTCTTCGCATCCTTTCAGATAAAAAGAAAAGAGCATTCTATACCAAACATAAAGATCAGGTCAGATCAGTGTTGTTTGAAACAAGTAAGAAGGATAACAAGATGACAGGTTTCACTGACAACTACATTAAGATTGAGATACCTCTTGAGGAAGGGATGATCAATACGATTGCTGATGTTCGGTTGATGGTTTTGAATGATAAGGGACTGATGCTTGGAGGTTTGGAGAAGATGGTGAGAGTTTAGCGTTATTTCATTTTATTACTCTTCATCAATTTTGAATGTCTCCATTTCAATCACCTTTAACTTTCCTATGTCTTGATGTTGTGGATTGATTATTATGTTATATTCTTTTGTAATTATGCTTGAAGGAATAATTATGCCTAATTGATTTACAATGCAATCAAGCTTGTAATTTCTTTTAAGTCTATACCTGTAAAGTCTAAAATTTCTTTGAGTTGTTTTACACTATGTCCATCTTTTAATTAATTTCAGACATGCATCTGAAGCGACAACTGGATATGCTCACTCCTTCAAATGCTGCCACCCCTGCGCCTTCAACGGATGAATATTCCCTCCCGTTGTATGCAACTTAATGCCATCTTCTTTCTTGACAATGTCACCAATGATATACACATCTGGCATAAACCGTATTTTCTCCAAATCAGATTCATCCACTGTGAATAGCAATTCATAATCTTCACCGCCGCTCAAGGCACAAGTGATCGGGTCCAATTGAAATTTAATGGCTGTTTGTTCGGTATCCGGATGAAGAGGCACCTTACCTTCTTCTATGAATGCACCGACATTTGAACTTTGACAGATATGGAAAACTTCTGAGGATAAGCCATCAGATATGTCAATCATCGCAGTCGGCTTGAGCTTATATTTTCTGAAATTGTCAATAACATCTCCACGAGCTTCAGGCTTCAGTTGTCTGCTAATCAAATATTTTTGATCATCTAGTTCTGGCTGCACTCCAGGATGAGATTCATATAGTTGTCGTTCTCTTTCCAGAATTTGCAAACCTAAGTAAGCAGCTCCAAGGTCTCCAGAGACACACATGATGTCACCAGGTTTTGCACCAGATCTAAAAACGAGTTCGTCCTGACTAGCTGTACCGATTGCAGTAACACTGATGATCATTCCTTTATTGCTGGAGGTCGTATCACCTCCAATTAAATCAACTTTGTACAAATCACATGCTGCTTGGATACCCTCATAAAAACCTTCCAATGCCTCTACGGAGAATCGATTAGAAATGGCAAGAGAAACAGTCACTTGATGTGGCACCGCATTCATCGCATAGATGTCAGAAAGGTTACTGATGATTGCCTTATAACCAAGATGTTTCATTGGGGTATAAACCAAACTGAAATGGATATCTTCTACCATCATGTCTGTAGAAATAACAGTCATTTCATCACCATTTTTAATGACTGCGGCGTCATCTCCAATACCAAACATTGTACTTGTTTGTTTAATCTCAAAGCCCTTAGTCAAATGGTCAATTAACCCAAATTCTCCCAGATCATGAATTTCTTTACGCGTGTTTTCTGTCATGGTTTTTCAAATTACTGTTGCTGCTTCATCCCAAAGAACATCCTTTGGAAAATCAGCTTGTATACTTTGTTCTTCCTCAGTGTTTGGATACAGTTTAATTTCTCGTGCATGAAGGTGGATGCTCCTGTCATTATTTTTTCGTCTTGCACCATACTTCACATCTCCTTTAATTGGCAAGCCAAAATGGCTGAGTTGCGATCTGATCTGATGAAACCGACCTGTACGCAAAATGATTTTTAGAATGATGTAATTGTCCAATACTTTTAAAACGGTATAGTGCAATACAGCTTTCTTGAACCCTTCTTTCTTTTCATCTGAACATATAGATTTTGACTTTGCCGGCACTCGTTTGATGAAGTCAATTAGTGTACCTTGATCGTCAATTTCCTTTTTCTTCTCGACGATCGCAACATACACCTTATGGATTGGTTGCTTTGCAAATCCTTCATCTTTGTGTTTGGAGAATGCCAGGCAACCACTGACTGGTTGGTCTAGCCGATTGGATAGGTGATAATGTTGCTTGTTGCTTTTTTCCAATTTGGTCCAAACAGATTCTACCGTTTGATTTGAAGATTGGGAGGCAATCCCTGCAGGTTTGTTTATGACCAGATAATCTTCATTTTCCCAAAGTACTACGTAATCCAACTCGCTCATTCAATTTCTTCAAAGTCTACAAAATCACCGCTATCAGGTTCTTGTTCTAGTTCCTCCAATGGCTCTGCTTTATTGATGGACTTTGCTGGACTGAGTACAAGTCTGTATAAAATATAGCCTAACGCTGCTATCGTCACGATTTTAAACATGATGTAAAGATACGGTTCGTTTCGACTCCATTCAAATTCTATTATTGAGATAGGAAACGAAAAGGGTAAAAGGAAGTAAACATAAGAGGCAAGTTGCAACAATACGATCTGAGTCGAAGGTGTTTCACCTCTCGACTGCTTAGGAATACTTATTCCCTTTGCATATTATTAGTAAAAGAATAGATAAGAAATATACCGGCAATAGCTGCTATTACTCCACTTATCCATGCAAATGGCTGAATCGTATCCATCATCGAAGAGATGAACTCCTGAAATCTCACCTGACCGATACACATTAATACGATTGCTGCAAGAACCGTAATGTAACCGATGACTTTGATCGGAAAAGGAAACCTTGAATGCTTTGCCGTGACAATCAATAAAATGCCCAGAGAAGCCCGTAGCACGATTGCTGCAACATACATCCATTGTTTGTCTAGGCTGCTTTCAATCCACTCATAAAAACCTGAAGGATTAAAGATAACAGCGATGCCTGCGAAGATGATTAAACTGCCTAAGCATTTTATGATTAATGCCATTTTGGTTTACATATAAAGTTATAAGATAGGTAAAAACCCTCAGTTGCTGTGCGTTTAAAAAACAGTACTTTTATTCTATGCAATTTCTTATCAGCTTCCTATTGGGAATACTTCCCGTAATTCTTTTCGGACAAACAGCAACTATCAATTACAACCCTTCTACAGAAGACATGCCTAATCCAGAACGAGGATTTTATCTACCATCGGTGACATTTGCAAGTAATTATGCACCTTTAGATGCTAACTTTATAGCCAGTAAGCGAAATCTATTTACACCTTTCGCTGCAAACTATCAAGTACACACGACTTTGGTATTCAGATATTTCGTTTTGGATGATTTTATAACTGCTGATATCTCACAAGATTTTCTCAATAAGATGCAACTAGATTTTGATGCTGCAAGAATTGCAGGAGTTAAATTGATTATCCGTTTTTCCTATACGAATACACCTCCAACAGGTGATTGTGGAAATTGGATATGCCCACCATATGGTGATGCGACTAAAGTCAGAATTTTACAACACATTAGCCAATTGCAGCCATTGCTCGAATCTAACAAGGATATTTTGGCAACTGTCCAAATGGGTTTTATTGGAGTCTGGGGTGAACAATATTATACAGATCATTTTGGTGATGCTTCATTGCCACCATACATTTATACCACTTCGAATTGGAACGATCGAAACGAGGTTTTAGGAGGATTATTAGATGCTGTCCCGATCGAGCGAACTGTTCAGGTGCGCTACCCACAACTGAAACAACGATATGTGTATGGCATTGCTGCACCAACCAATTCTGCTGCACTTTCAGTGAGCGAAGCATTTAATCAAACAGATAAATCAAGGATCGGTTTTCACAATGATTGTTTTCTGGCCTCTGATACTGATTTCGGTACATTCAGTGATTACGGACCACCGGTTTCTGTGTCAGACACCTTGAATCTTAAACCGTATAAGCAAAATGATTCTCAATTTGTACCTGTTGGTGGAGAAACCTGTTTTATGAATAATCCTGATGATAATTGTGCTTCAGCAAATGGAAGGGCTGATACAGAACTCGACAGATTTAATTATTCCTTCCTCAATTCTGAATACAATAATGATGTGAACAACGATTGGACAGGTGTATGCCTGGACGATATAAAAAAGAAGTTGGGTTATCGCTTTGCAATGATCACAGGAACATTTCCTACCTCAGCTGAATCAGGGGAAGACATCAATATTGAATTCACTATAGAAAATCAAGGATTTACCTCACCATATAATCCGAGGGGATTGGAATTAGTCATCAGACATATCGGCACAGGAGACACCTATTTTGCACCTTTAATTTCAGATCCAAGAATGTGGTCACCTGGTTCGCATCTCATTTCAGAAACATTGTGTTTACCACCAAATTTACCACTCGGCAGTTATGAATTGCTACTCAATCTTCCCGATCCAGAGCCAACATTATTTGACAATCCTGATTTTTCCATTCAGTTGGCAAATCAAAATATATGGGAAAGTACCACTGGTTACAACAACTTGAATCATACACTGCAAATAAATAGTGTGAGTCAATCAATGGCATGTTTAGGTGGACAACTGTTTACAAGCGTAAGTGTTTATGACGAAGACTTTTGCCCGAATCTCCTCGCTCTAACAAATACTATTTTCACTGACATGTATCAAGCTAAAGAGGAGATTATATCAGATGCTCAGATTCCACAAACAGAGTATCCTATTTATCAGGCTGGTAATCAAATAACATTGGATGATGGATTTGAAGTTGAAATTGGCGCAGTTTTTTGGGCTGTCATCCAAGGATGTTTTGAATAAAAAAATATACTCATTTTCACTAAAATAGAACAATTCAAACTATAATACTACTTACATTTTAGATTCACTTTAGCAGTATCTGTAATGAATAAGGTAGCTGTTTTCTAGATGACATTTCCTCATAAATATATAGCTTGATAATTGGACAGTCTCAATTATTAGTTATTTTCATAATAGCAAATTCCGTATTCAATTTATTTCTCACAATATTATTATTTAAGAATCATAGGCAGCCAAATAAATATCTTATCCGTTATTTATTAGAAATTAAGAAAAACAAAAGACAAGCCGAGCTAGTACACAAGTGATTTAAAATCTATACGGCAACTTTTCTTTTTTGAACAGGCTTTAAAGAGAGACATTCTATTAATTAATAAAACCTTCATACACTATGAAAAAATCAATCTTAATGTGTTTGTGCGCATGCATTTGTATGTATAGCATTCAGGCACAAAACACCATTTCAGGAATAATTTCTGATTCGGATGGTACACCTTTAATTGGCGCAAATGTGCTAATAAAAAATACCACAATTGGTACCATCACAGATATAGATGGTGCGTATTCATTACAAGCCAACCCTGGAGATGTCCTGGTTATTTCCTACACTGGATATAATTCTGACGAAATTACTGTTAGTGATCAATCAATCATCAATTCTGTTTTAAATTTTGATGCTGTAGGATTGGAAGATATAGTAGTGATTGGGTATTCACCACAGAAGAGGAAGGACTTGACAGGTTCTGTATCATCTGTTAAATCTGAAGACATTGCCGATGTGCAACTGCCTTCTTTGGAAACAGCACTCCAAGGTAGGACTCCTGGTGTACAGGTGACAAAAAATTCAGGAAAGCCAGGTGGCGGCATTGATGTCAATGTTAGGGGAAGAACCTCTATTTCTGCAAGTAATCAGCCCTTGTATATCATCGATGGTGTACCTATCATTAATGGCGATAATCTAGACTTTTCTCAAGAGGGAATTGGTGGAAGTAATATCAGTGTAATCTCAGACCTTAATCCAGACGAAATTCAATCTATAGAAGTACTTAAAGATGCCGCAACAGCTGCTATATATGGCTCACGTGCTGCAAATGGAGTTGTATTAATCACAACAAAAAAAGGATCAGCTGATGGAACAAAGATTACCTTAAATGCTTCTTATGGACCACAGTGGTTGCCATCACAAATACCAACTGTTGATGGACCAACCTATATTGAATACATTACTGAAGTATTTGGGTCAAACATTGTCGGAACGGAAGCAAACAGCAGATGGCAAGATGAAATATTCCAAACAGGAGCCATACAGGAGTATAGTGGTAATATTTCTGGGGGAAATAAAGAAACACAATACTTTGCATCACTCGGCTATTCTGATGATGAAGGAATTATGGTAAACTCTGGATTTACCAGATACAATGGACGCTTAAATCTTAATCATCTAGCTACTGATAAATTAAGTTTTGCTATGAGTATGGGTTATTCCAATTCTAATACTCAGCAAATTCAAAATGATAACAACATCTTTGGTGCGCTATCAACGGCAATCTTACTGCCACCTGTTGTTCCCATTATGAATGAAGATGGTTCCTTTGGTTCAGCATTTGGACTTGAAAATCCAGTAGCTGCCGTTACTCAATATGATAATAATATTGCAAGAGGTCGGTTGATAGGAAACGTTTCGGCAAAATATAGTCTTTTGCCAAATTTGAGTATCAAAGCATCTTTGGGCACAGACTTACTTAGTCAAAGAGAGAGTATTTTTGAACCTCGAACATTACAGTCATCCAACAACGGACGTGCAGTAGTTGCAACAATAACAGACAATAGATTCATTCATGATTATGTGTTAAACTTCAATGACAAGGTCGGACCAGGTAATTTGAATGCAATTGCTGGAATTAGTTTTCAGGAAGATGAAATAAATACAACTTTTTCAGAAGCTGTAAACTTTCCAACAGATGCATTTACAGGCCTGTCGTCAGGTGCGGAGCCAGTGACTACAAATGGAGCTTTTACAGGAGATAATCTACGATCATACTTTGGCAGCGTTAACTATAGCTTAAATAATAAGTATTTTATTACTGGTACGTTCAGAGCTGATGCTTCGTCAAGATTCATTAACAATCAAATCGGATATTTTCCTGGTGTTGCCGTAGCATGGAATATATCTAATGAGGATTTCCTTACAGACGGTCCTTTCGATTTATTGAAACTGAGAGTTAGTTATGGTCAGACGGGTAACAATACTATTGGCAATTTTCTTTCAAGACAATTATTTGGAGGAGGAAACAATTTCTTGGATTCACCTGGTACAGCACCATCGCAAATTGGAAACCCTGATTTGAAATGGGAGACTACCACTCAAACAGATATTGGAGTAGACTTTGGAATCTTAAAAAACAGGCTTGTCGGTACAATTGATTACTACATCAAAGACACTGATGATTTATTGCTAGCTAGACCAATTCCAACGACTTCAGGTTTCACAACTGTTACACAAAATGTTGGAGAAGTTAGAAATACTGGGGTTGATTTTTCACTCACAGGCGTAATATTAAATAACAATAATTTCTCCTGGACATCCACATTCAATTTAGGTTATCTTAAGAATGAAGTGAGAAGATTAGTCGACGGCATTCCATTTGATGCGGGCTTTGCTAATCGGATTGCCGAAGGCCAACCACTTGGTTCTTTCTTTGGACATGTTACAGATGGCTTGTTCCAGAATGAGGCAGAAATTGAAGCTCATGCGACGCAAGCAAATGCCGCACCTGGTGACTTTAGATTTTTGGATTTAGGAGGTGGAGCTGGACCTGATGGAATTGTATCTACAGCGGATGATCTTCCAGCTGATGGTGTAATCAATGATGACGATAGAACATTCATTGGAAAAGCACTGCCAGATTTTACAGGTGGATTGCAAAACAGTATCAATGTTTATGGCATTCAAATTGATGCCTTCTTTCAGTTTGCAACAGGGTTTCAAGTGTACAACAATAATCTTGCATTTGCAGAAGGACTCAATAGTGTATTTGCACCAACAGTCAGAGCTTGGGAAAATGCATGGAGAGAGGAAGGAGACCAAACGAACATTCCAAGAATTGTTGCAAACGATCCAAATGGCAACCGAAGAGATTCAGATAGATTTGCAGAAGACGGAGACTATTTAAGATTGAAAACATTAACTGTAGGTTATAACATTCCTAATGATTTACTCTCTTCAATCGGAGTGGAAAGTTTAAAGATTTACGCCTCAGGATACAATCTTTGGACATTGACTGACTATTCTTGGTTTGATCCTGAAGTGAATATTTTTGATGGTGGCAACACGGCCTTGGGCACGGACTTTTTAACATTTCCGCAACCACGATCAGTAGTATTTGGTGTCAAAGTTGGTCTCTAATTCTTAACCTTATAAATTGTTAAAAATGAAAAATTACATATATATATTGTGCTTGGTGTTTGGCTTCATGTCATGTGCAGACCTAGACGATTTAGCACCTCAAAATTCTATACCTACAAGTGAGGCAATCACAAATTTTGCTTCGGCTTCGGCAGCCTTAAATGGTGTTTATAGCTCCATGCAAGATGGAGATTTTGATAAGTGGTTATCTCTAGCTCAATACTTCTCAGATGAAGCAGAAGCTACTGGTACATTTCCAACTAGATTGGAATTTGGTAATGTGAATGTCTTTCCAGCAAATGGTACTATGGCAGGTGTTTTTACTGGTCTATATACTACCATTAATAACGCAAATAATGTCATCAATTTAGTTCCACAGGTAGAGGATGAAGCATTTGCTGATGATGCCAGACAAGATTTTATCGGGCAAGCTAGATTTATTCGTGCGCAACAATATTTACATTTAGTGAATCTATGGCAAGAAGTTCCGTTAATTTTAGAACCTACATCTGATGTAGGAGATGTGTTGAATGTAGCAGTATCAGATGTCAACACCATTTATGCTCAAATCATTGATGATTTTACCTTTGCTGCTGCAAATATTTCTGCGGAAACTGGCCCATTGGTGGCTAGCCAACAAGCAGCAAATGCCTTCCTTGCCAGAGTGGCTCTTTATCAGGAAAGATGGAGTGAAGCACAGTCAATAGCTGAAGGAGTTTTGGGTGCAGGTTTCGATTTGAACACTGTTCCATTTTTGGACGATCAGATATATTCACTAGGATATACATCTACAGATGGCAATGCACTCAATTTCTTTTATGGACCAGCTGACTTTGGAGGCCGGTATTCAATTGGACCTTCTGATGCATTAGGTCTGGCATTCGAACAAGGAGATATTCGAATGGATCAAACACTTGACTTCATCAGTGCGAGTGTTCCATTTGGTGTAAAATATCCAAGTTTTGATGCAGGTATTTCTGGAACTGCAACCGACCCTATTTTCTTTATCCGACATGCGGAGATGGTTTTGATAGCCGCAGAAGCAGCAGGTGAACAAGGAGACTTTGCAACTGCAACCGGATGGTTGAATCAAGTAAGAGCAAGAGCTGGTCTTAGTCCAGTTGATGAGTTGGATGCAAGTAATTTTGTCGATGCTATATTGCAAGAACGATTTGTAGAATTCGCCTTAGAAGGCCCATTCCGCTTGATCGATTTGAGAAGAAAAGGGCAAGCAGAATCAACACTTGGAGGTATCGGTTATGATGCATGTGATCAAATTTGGCCAATACCACAAAGAGATATTGATCGTAATCCAAATCTGAATCAGAATGATTGTTGTAATTGTTGATCAATTTGAATAGTTGAATTAATTCTATAGAATAGAAAGGAGAATAGTGATGTACAGCTATTCTCCTTTTTTATTTGGGCATAAATTGTTTCAATTTACAAGATTGTCTTACTAACAAGGCAGTAAGTACCTTGGACATAGCCATGCTTGTATTCATTAAAGATCATACCAAACATGATCCGGCTTAGAAGACCATGGATTATCTGCTATCCGAAAACGCCATGGCCAGTTCGAACATTCTTCAGCAGTAGACATACCAACTCTTGGACCAGCTACGATTTGTGCTTCTGGGATTGCTTTGGCATCTTCAATATAAATGGCAGACTTCCGGCTCATTAAACTAATGCCATTATATGACTTATCAATTCCCATGGCTTTGGTAAACTTCCCAGGTCCGTTACAACTCTCTTTCTTTTTTGAAGACATGTTTCGTCTCTTTTCCATTATCTTCAATCCCCCTGTCGGTTCTATAGCTCTGATCAAAACCGCATGAGCCATCCCTTCATCAGCAGTAACAACATTAAACAAATGATGAATGCCGTAACAAATGTAAACGTAGGCGGCACCACCTTCAACAAACATAGTTTTTGTTCGCTCCGTCAATCGATTGGCATAAGCATGACAGGCCTTATCATCAGGTGCACGGTAAGCCTCTGTCTCCACAATAATGCCAGTTGTCTTTTCTTTACCGATGGTACTGATTAATTGTTTTCCTAATAAATCCTTTGCCACTTGCACCACATCGTGCCTTGTGTAAAATGATTTTGGTAGTAATTTTGGCATGATGTAAAAGTAATAAATGTTAGACTCGATTTACTCTTCAAAGACCAAGGCTACTTTCTTTTTTTTGCCTGCAGCATCAAAAATGCCATAGTGCTTTTGCATATTTTTTCTCCATGGCAATCGACCAACTACAGAACTTGGAATGTCTTGAAAGTCATATAAGGTCCAAAAATAATAAGCTACTTGATGTTTGTCCAAAACATCAATGACCTCCTGTGTATAGTCAAATTGTTGTTTTTCAGTTTGTCCTATTGGGTAAAACCAAGAATTATAGGAATGGTGGCCAAATTCTGAAAGTAGAATTGGTTTATCAACTGTAAGTCGTTTTAAATTAACGATTGCAGAATCCAGTTCTTCTGGAGATCGATAGTGGTGAAAGGAAATAAAATCTCCTATTCCGGAATGCTGAATTGAAGCTTCTGCTGAAGACCATCCAACTGTACAAATGTGTTGGGGAGCGTAAACCTTAAATCTCTTTATTACAAAATCGAGCCAATCTTCTACTTCTTGTTTATACAGGTCTATATCTAAATCAGCTTCATTTTTTATATCAAAAGCTATTACAGACGGATGTGATGTGGTTAACTTCAATATATTATGCAAGTACTTATCAGATCTCGTATACACGTCCCATGAAAATCCGATTGGAAAATCAAATAGTGTTGGCATACAAGTCATGTTAGCTTCCTCAATTAAATCTAGAAATGAACGTAAATGTTCTTTTAACTTAGGTTGAATGTCATTTCCAGAAAACAAAGTAAAAGGGATAAAAAACCGAACTGAATTGAAGCCAAGCGATTTTACTAATGCAAGATCTTGTTTGATGATAGTTGGATCATAATTAGTCCAAAATAAATGCCACGGATAGTTAGCTGGATAATAATTGATTCCTTTTATATGTTGAATCTTTTCTAAAGCTGTTACATTTTTATCACTATTCACTTTGTTACAGTCAGCAGAATTTTGTCTTACGAAATGGTGAATTTTCCATCTCCCATCAATTAGTTTCATCACTACTTTTACATTAATGAAATCTGTTGTTTCTGCTCTAATCTCCTCTTTATCTTCTGAGTAAATTCGTTTTTTAATTTCAATACAATTGTCATCAAAAACAAACAGGTGTTTATCTAGTGTACTTAATAAAGGAGTGATATGATGGCTAATGTCTACTTGTTCAACAATTTGATTGGATTGACTTAATTGTGCCGCAATTTTTACAATAAGGGAGTCACTAAAATAATCTTCTAACTGTTCTATAGTTTTATGTCGCATTGATAAATTCAGCATTTGCCATGCATTCAAATACTCCTGTTCTATTTCTTGTTGGGTAAATGCATCTATATCTCCTCCAATAATTGCATCATTCATATTCCATTCACAAAATGGTGTGTGATGCTGCAACTGTTTACTTGTCAAATTCAACACATTATTGGGATCTGCTCCAGATTTGAAATAACTGACAACTTGACCTAATAAAAACACACATATAATTAGCGCAATAAAAGCAAATACTTTTAATGCCAATTTGGTGAAAGGATTATATGTATAAGAATTAATCAATCTTGATGGATTCTGTTTTTAGTATCCCCAGAACTTCGATGCTAAAATCAATATGTTGATTTATGAACTTACTTGGGATCTTATAATTTATCATACCGTCATTTACAGATGCTCTGATTTTGTCACCTTCGATTTGTAAATGAGCAACTGTTCCATCTGGAATAGCATTTCCAAGTAGATTTTTAATTGGTCCTACAGTTATTGTTTTACTTAATGAGTCATATTGGATATCAATACTCTGAATACTCTTTTTAAATGGTAGAGACAAGACATTACTTTTTGCCTGAGGAAATGCTGAAGCTTCAATTGATAACTGCGAAGCAACAGTAGGATTCTCTATTTCCAAACTAGCTATTCCGTTTATTGTGCTTGCAGAGTATTCACTTAATACATTACTTTGTTTCACCTGAATGTTGATTCTTGAACCATCAGCAATTGTATTTCCAAATGAATCTTTAATGACACTGGTAAGCACATTAAAATGTTGCCTACCGTCCGCAAACGGATAATAATCATCAACTGATATGGTAAAATTACTAGCATATCCTGCTTGAATATCCACAGATGATTCCTTGCTATAGGCAGAATCAACAGCAGACCCTATAATTAAATTACCCGTAAATGAATTAGAATTAAAAAATTGATGTGCCGTAAAATGCAGAATACTTGTCTGATAGGTTTCTGTTCCACTTTTCGGATGTCGAGAATCAATTGTTGCCATAGTATAATCTTTTATCGGATTACCAAAATCATCCGTAGGTAGTATCGTATACATCGAACGATCATCTCTATCAATGAATAACGCTTTTGGTCCTATGTGATACGAAATTGACCGGTTGGCATTACCTGGATTAATTTGAAATTCATATTCTTTCAGTAAATGATTCTTTTCATACACTTTAATTTGCGTAAAACCAGAATGTTTTAAATAGACTGATGGTATATGACAAATTAATCCATTCTCTATTTGCTCAAATGAAGTAATGCTGAATGATCCAAACCCATTGATGTATTCTACAAATATGTTATGCTTGCTAGTTGCGTGAAGTAACTTCAAATTCAGTTGGGTACCAGCTTTAATGGAAGGAATCGATTTTGGAAATACCTTTATGCCAGGACCAGTTACTTCTAACTGTTTTTTACACGATAAAAAGCTCAATAAACATGCTATGTACATTAAATACTTCACTCGTATACAAAAGGATTAATGAATAATTTGATAGTATTTTCTCCTGTATCGACTTCTCGTACATTCTGTTGACGACTGCCATTCACAATTACATTTGATTCGTTAGCATGTTGAATTACATTTATGTCTTGCTTATGTAATTCAAATGCAAAGGCTTTCTTTCTCTTGGGACGAATGCCGTTTTCCTGGTATTGCTTATCTAGCCAATACATTCTTCCCTTGTCATAATGTGCAATTAAAACCTGAGGAATATTAATTTGCCTGACACCACTATTTCTAATTTCTCCATTAATAAAATTATCTGTTACTTTAAGGTGTTGAATGCCAATAGTTGAATAAAAATTGTAATCAGTCGCTAGCGACTTAACAGCCAAGGAAAATGAACTTGGTTTATCCATAAAGGAAAATGGATTATCACCTGCTTGGAATTCAAACTCCGAATTTGATTTTATTTTCTGTACCGCATTACTGTTAAAGTCAATTTTGAATGGAGTTCTTTCTTTAGGACGGATATGATGTATAATCGCATCTGCTGTGTTTGCTGTAAGAATTGGATTATTTTGCTGATCATACATAGTCGATTCGACAGTCAAATACGCAGGAAAATTGTCTGTATTTATGATTTCTCCAATAATATAATAATAGCCTTCATTCTCAACCAAAGAACTTGACAGCACTTCAACAGTTGGTCTATCCATCACATCACTTTGATCTGTCTGATCCACTATTGCCCTCCTTCTTCCCTGGCTTAAAAATTCAATATTTGCCTGACTAGTCATTCGTTCTGGTGGTGTGAATGACTCATAAGATACATGGTCAATGAACCATTTATTTTCTCTTTTTTGTAGCATATGTGTATGCTCTGTTTGATAACTCATCACCGAGGTCAACCAATGTGCTTTAGCATCTACTTGTATTTGATTTTCTTCTAAATCAGTAACACTTAATAGTTCAAGAGAATCCAATTTCGCATATGAAGCAGTAATACCATCTTCTATACTTAGGTCTAACATGTATTGGCTGAAAGAAGGTTTTCGTTCGGGAATAAGCAAATCGTATGCTTCTTGAAATCGCCTGAAGTCAAGATGTTGATAGTAAGCTTTTAATGTATTTTCTGGTGTTGCTTGTTCTCCTCTCGAATGTGCTGAAATGATTATCCATCCGATTAAGGATAAGCCAGAAATAAAACAAAACAATGCGGTCAATCTAAAAACAACTTTGCTTTCCTTTATTTTTTCAACATGTCCAGTAGTTTTTGAATTTACTATATGTTTCGATTCAGTATATTTTACATAAATAACTGTAATTAACATGAGCAGTAAGGAGAACAAAGGCAATGTTCCCCAAATGATTCTCTGATATGTTGGTATCGTTTTCTTTGGTAATAATTTTGGAAGTGGTTCTACATCAGGCTTTTCCCAAACCACAATATGGTTTTCTAATTGAGTAATTTTTTGCCATCCCAAAAAATGGAGCACTGGTGCATAGTATTTATCGTTTGAGAAAACATATTTTAAATGATATTTTTCGGGATCTGTAAGAAATTGTTGCAGCGCACCTAATCCTTCAAGACCTAAATATTTAGAATTTTCGATTCGCTCAACAGCTCGAGTCGTCAATTCGGGTAAGCGTCTTGCTGAATGATAATTACCATCGACACTCAATGCATCAGTATTAGCTGACAACCAGGCAATTTGGTCTCCAAAACCAAGTGTCAAAAAGCGCCATTGGTCATGATTGTCGCTATTTAGAAATTTAGTGATTGGTTTGGGATCAATTGCTTTGGGCTGTAACGGCCGAAAAAAGCCAACGTTCACAATTAATATTGTGGCACCAATAATAAGAGCGCCTAGAATAGCTAGAGTTATTTTGTGTACTAATCTTCCGGCAACTCTTGTGATTCGTTTTGCAAAATCACCTTCCACAAAACGAAATAAAAATTCACCCCAAAATGGTAATGCCATTAGCGTAGCCCAAAATGTAAATCTATCCAAGGTCAATATATCGAATGCATTCGCTCCAAGCAGTAACCTCGGTAGTGGTGTCGTCCCACCCGTTCCGAGCAATACAGCTAGACTAAAAGATAAACCCATAAAAATTGTTCTTTTTTGAAACATCCTGAAGAAAAAATACGGAAGAAGAAATGCCATCAAACCCCAAGGAATCAAAAAAAAGACTAAGCCTAAATTTGGATCGGCTATAAAATTGCCCCTTGACCCATGTGGTATTGAAACCTGACTAATTGGATCAGTCTTGGACCAATACCAATAAGGGAAAACAACCAGCACTACGATTGCAATAACCAAAAGTCCAAAAATAATCGCCCGCGGCAAGTGTCTCCATACTTGTCTGAGGAATTGTGGAATACCAACTGTATGAATCCCGTTATATTTATCAGCTGATAAATCCATTACAGCAATTGACATTACAGGTGCCACAAAAAATACTGCTCCAAAAATTGTGGATACATGATGAGCCCCAGTAGTAGCTGCCAATAAAGTCAGACTTGTAAATAAATACTTGGCTTTTTGATGCCTGAAGTATTTATAAATTTCTGGACAAGCATTTAATACGAATGTGATACCTGTGATACTAGGTAATTGTCCAAAGACATGAAGCGCTTCAACAAACGAAAAAGAAAAAGCAGCAGCAAATGCTGCATAAACAGCAGCTTTATCACTTACAAATAATCTACTGTACTGGTAGACACCTCGGATGAATGCCATGGTGATTAAAACACCCCAACTAATGAACCCTAACTTTAAACCAATGACCTTTGAAGCAAGAGCAATATATTGATGAACAAGTGGCGGATAACTTGTGATCGTAAATCCAGTATACCATTGATAGTTCCACGACTCAAACCAATTACCTGCGTAGTGTTTTGCAAAAAACATATGGACATAAGCATCGTAGGTTTGTCCATGAGTGAAGAACAATAAACTCCCATGCAATACCGCACCAATAAAAATAGCTAGGTAATAGTAGGACTTATATGACGCTTGCACATTGTACATGAATTAAAACCAACAAGTATTATGTGGCTAATGTAACTTCTGCATGTTCTGTTAAAAATCGTTGGAAATGTAAAATATACCAATCAACAATATCTTCCATGGACAATGAAGATGCAGCAAAGTAATTTTGCTTTGCAATTTGATTTCTGCGGTTCACATCTTCCACAAGAATTTCTATGGCACGGGATAAATCTTCTATATCATTTGGTTTGAAAAATTCTCCAGTGTACCCTTCTTCTTCAATTAATTCCTTTAAATCACCAATTACAGGTAATGCCGCGGCTTTGCCATAGCTTCCTGCTTGATGCAATACTCCTGAGCTTCCTGTTGTACTCGTATAATCAAAGACAACAAAACTGCTGTCATTAAATAATATTGGCACGTCCTCTTCTTCAACATAACCAGTAAACACAATATTAGATACATCGTGGTAATTCTGTTGTACACTTTTTAGGTACCCTGCAACATTCGGATTGTCTGTTCCGGCTATCACAAGTTTGATTTGTTTACCTGTTTTCTTTCTCACTTTTACAACTGCTTCAATTAAATTTTCAACTTTTTTATATGTCCCGAATTTCCCAAAGGTCATAACAGTTAATTGTTCATTATCATGTTCTTCGAATGTCGGTAATGGGGGCAGTTCGAAACTACCATGTGGTATTAATGCTACATTCTTAGCCTTATATTTTCTTTCAAGTATATCAACATATTTAGGTAAGGTAACAGCAAGCATGTTTGCTCTTAGCAATATAAATGTGATGATTGTACCAAAAGCTGAATAAATCCATTGCAATACTCTATTGTCTGTAATTCCTGCTGAAGAATAATCCACAGTTTCTGTAATGTTGTGTAACAAAACAATAGAAGGGACACCCATCAATCTAGTAAGTAAAGGAGTAAATAAGCCAATAGTGGCAGCAATTTTATTATCACCAAAAGACAAAAACTGAATATTATACAAAACAGCATTTGCTCCTGACTTTTTAACGGCCTTTGCGATTCTAAAAACATTACCTATTGAATTAAATTTCCATGCTGGAATAAACTTTCTCTTAGCAGTATCCTCAGGATATGCTTCTTCAATATCATCTGTTAATAAGAAAATAGATTCAACATCTTCTTTTAATTCCAATTGCCTCACTAAATGATATGCGTATTCATTCAACGTTCCTTTGCTCGGTGGATACGGACTTACGATTGCTAATTGTAATGCTTTCATGATAATTGAGAATTAATGTGAGATGACTTGTACACTCTGCTTCGATCTCTTACCGAACCCAAATGATACACTGTGACTATTAATAAAAACAATGACATCAACAGCAGTTGTACAAATATTACTTGTCCAAGATTATGATGATACAGCGTGATTAATACTATCTGTAAAATTCCTATTGCAACGCTGATATAAATGGGTGTATAACGTTCTAATGACATGTGGTAATAAACAAATACATTAGCACATGCAAAGAAACTGGTGAATAAACAATATTTCCATAAAATGGGAGCTGCTGTTAAATACTCAGCACCAAAAGCCAATCGGATAATTAATTCATCAAATAGATAACATCCAATTACCATGATCGCTCCTATGCCTGCAACTATACCAAGGGCATTTATAAACAATTGAATATGTGCCTTACCACTTTTTTCTGCTTGAATAACTTTTGGAAATAAAATAGTAACCACAACCCAAGTTGCAAAAAATACAGCCCGTCCTAACAAAGCCAGTGATGCATATAAACCTGCCTGATAATTATCAAAATAATGTTTGACAAGAATGACATCACTGTTGTTGATTAAAATTTGGCTAAGTTCATAAATACTGATAATAAAAAAGCCAGCAACAAGTTTCTTCTTCAAATCACTGGATATAGTTGCATTAACCTTAAATGTATTTGTGGCGTATATTGATGAAATAATAAAAGAACTCAAAAATCCAAGTGCAACCATTTCTGTCTGATAATTTTTAACCAGATATAGCAGGGCTATTGTCGCAATCACTCTAATCGACATTTCTAAGATATACGTATTTGCCAATTGCTTGAATGAACAAATCCCTTGATAATATCCTCTTGAAACACTTAGTAAAAAGTAGAAAGGAATACCAAAAATCATTATATAGACAGAACTGATTGAATTGAGATGTAAAAATTGATTAATCGCTTGGCTAAAAATCAATAGTAAAGAACAAATAATTAAAGAAGCAATGACTGCTGTCTTTTGCAAATATCCAGTTAATTGCTCCGCTTCATCTTCCCTGTTGAGACCAACAAGTTCTGCTACCACTCTGGCGACAATCAATTGAAATCCCATGGCAATGAAGGACAACATCATGACAATTGTTGCAAGAATATTTGCGTCCGCAAAACCCTCTGGCCCTAGCCACCTGCCTAGAATTACATTTAGACCATAATTTCCAATATTCACAATTAAGGTAGATATCATCAGAAATCCTGCTCCTGATAAAATATAAGACTTTAGTTTGTGGACATGAATTAGCGGCTGCATGATTTAGGCTCTACTGAAATTTAGAATCTGATCAAACTTCGTTAAATGAATTACTTTTAATGCTTTAGAATTTGAGGAAGCCGCGATTGTCAGTTTCTTACCGATTCGATTCGCTGTTTTATGAATAATAACTAGCGTATTTAATCCA
>CAYNMW010000035.1:0-29536 GCA_964398295.1 uncultured Saprospiraceae bacterium
CAAATAGTCTAAGACCAGCTCGAATAACTTCGCTTGCATTTTTATATCTTCCTTCATCGATTCGGAATTTAACAAACTCCTCGAAATGTTCTCCTAGCGCTATTGACGTATTCTTTCCCATTTGGATTGTTTTACTAAAAGTACCAATTATTGGTAAATTGTGCAAGTTTATTGAAGTTGTTCGTCTATATCACACATAACGTATAATGGTAGCCGCCGTACTGTGCGCGGATTTTGCGTTTGGCTGTATGGACGTGCTCACCTAATGTTACTGTGAGTCATTCCTTAGGCTACTTTCTCCCTTGGCTGAATACTAAAATTTAGTTCTGCATCTAATGCATTTAGTACTTTTAACAAAGTTCCAATCGTAATATTTGTTGCGTTGTTTTCAAGTTTCGATATGTGAGCACGTTGAACACCAATTAATTTGCCAAGTTGTTCTTGCGTGAGATTGTTTTCCTTTCGTAAGCGCTTGATTTCTTCACGTAGGAGTTCCATTTTTAATTCTTGTTCAAGTATATCACGTTTCGAAGTTCCAACCTTACCATAGTTTTTCTCAATGACTTTGTCTAAAGATGTAGTTTTCATGACTCATTTTTTTTGTTTAAAGTATTTGGCTTTGATGGCTTCAGCCTTTTTGATTTCTTTTCTTGGGGTTTGATTCTTTTTCTTATCAATTCCATGAGTCGCAACTATCAAAGTCTTGTCTTTTCCAGTTCCATCCCAAAAGGAAAAGATTCGGTAAAACTTATCTTGATCTCTAAGCCTGAATTCGAAGATTCCGTTGGAGTCGTTCAACTTTTTAAACCATTCTCCCTTGTAGCCATATTCAGTTTTCTTGAATGAGTAAGTGAATTTGTCTTTCATCTTTTGAGGAAGTTTGTTGAAGTAATCTTCAGCCTCCTTTAGAAAGGTGATTTCAATTTCTTTGTTCATTCACTGAGTTAACGAATACAAGATACAAAATGTTTCCTTAAAATGATCGTTTTTTCGGAGTGTTCTCTTGATTCACAGTAACTCTCTTATATCGGCCAAAAAGATGGCTTCTCTCTCGTACTGCCAATCACTACTGTACAATCCGAACAACGTGGAGTAGTAAAGCGAAAAGAGCGACACTCTGTTCCTGGAGTAAATCCAATTTGAGATGGGCCAATGAAAAGTCGTTGCTCTGAAACTGCAGATACAGAGAAATAACCAAACACATTGTTATCAGGATTTGTTTCTGAGAATAAATTGTTCGACAATGCTCCAGGTGGTGGATCAAATATTCCGCCATCTAAGTCTGTGAGTTTTAAGACATTCGTCCAGTAATTATACTCCTGTTCTGAAATGCTAAATTGATCGACATGAAAACAATATAGTGTGTTGAACCGATCATCAATGCTTGTTCTGACGAGAAATTGGTCTGTAAGGACATTGCTGTTTAAATCATCAGTTCCAAAGATGATAATATTATTTAAATCAAGATTGTTGCTGATGTAACATCGCAATTGATCCAACGCACCAGGAAATACTTCTTTAAATTCATATTGACCAGAAACCCTCCATCGTAAAAATGGCTTCGATTGATCAGTAACGGTAGTGTTGACAAAGATATCGATAAAGTCATTTGTTACCAGATTGCCGGCACTATTCAGTTCTTCTTCAACTAGGACTTCAAATGTGATAGAATCAATTGAGGGTGATTCTGGAGCCCGTGCAGGTTCACTTCTGATAATTTCGCCATCTGGCATTTCGATTCTTACCTCATATGCTATGTTAGGATTTACTTGTAGCGTACCTCTGTAAGTTCCAGGCACTTCTTCTGCTTCTTGAAACATTACGCTAGTACCATTTTCATCAATAACACTCACTTGAGCACCAGATACATCATCGAAAATATTATCATTACCTACACCAATAATCGCACTCGTACTAATCCTTACTTCATACTCGTCTAATCGATCACTAATAAATCCATCTACAACTACAAACTGTTCGTCTGTATCGATATCCAAATCTATTTCCTCAACGCAGGAATACAAGCAGATAAAAAGGATTGCTATAGATAACAGAAATAACTTCTTCATATACTAGATGGAAAAATTTAAGGTGATCGCTGGAAATACAGTGCCCAAGGTTGCCACTCTGAAAGCAGAAATACTTCTCGCTACTCGCTGCTCAAAAAAGACAGAATACGCATTTCGTCTTCCGTATAAATTATAAACCGAAAAGACAAACTCCGTACTGAATGTATCTTTTCTGTTTCTTACTGGCCCGATACTATAACTAAAATCCAGTCGATGATAGTCCGGAATTCTAAATTGATTTCTGTCGGAGAACACTGGAATGTTTAAAAGATTGTCTACCCGAAAGTTACTGACCGGAGCAGTAGTTGGCCTCCCAGTACTATACGTGAAATTCGCAGCAATTTTTCCATTCTTGGATGTCTTATACGAATAGGTGACAAATATGGAGTGCGGTTTATCATAATTTGAATTGAACCACTCACCATCATTAATACTGTTTTGTAACACTGATTCTTCTACTTGTCGCTGTGATTTGGAATAAGTGTAATTGAATTGAATGAAATTGCGATTCGAAGTCATCGAATAATTAAGCTCTGCTCCAAATGCACGACCTCTCCCGTCAACCAATTCGCGCTCAAGATTATCATTCAGCAGCAATACAGCAAAATCTTTGTATTCGATTATTCTGTCTTGTGATCTATAGAATAATTGGATAGAACTAGCAACACTGTTGTCAGCGAAATTTTTGAAAAAACCAGCGAAATAATTAGTTGATCGCTGAGGCTGAATATAAAAATCAGATAGCTTCCATAAGTCAACTGGAGTTGCCGAAGCTGTATTCGAAATTTGATTTAGATATTGAAAAGTCTGATTAGCACCTGCTTTGATAGAACTCGTCTCATTTAAAATATATCGAGCCGAAAACCTTGGTTCAAATGCACTGTAACTTTGTATGGTCTCTCCATCTTCAAATGTCTGATTTCCCGTAAAACTCGTAATGCTTCTAGGTGTATTTTCTTCATACGTGGCTATTGTACCCGGCCCATTAAATGAATATGTCGTGTACCGTATACCAGCTGAAATACTCAATTTGTTCGTAAGCTCATGGTCGTATTGCAAGTATGGGCTCAATGCTACAGCTCTTTCTTCATCCAGTTCTTCAGCGATAACATTAGATTCGGTGCTACTTGGTTCTATACTTCCTGGATTAACATTATAGGAGTTTGTTTCAACTCCTAAGGATAATTTTTGCCTTTCTGTAATCTGGTACAGTCCTTTCAATTCACCTCTCAAATAAGAAATATCATTGTTGAATCTTGATATGTCATTGCCATTTATGTCAAATAACGAACTATTGTATTCGCCTATATTAACGTTCAAACGAATATTAAATTTATCCGTCACCAAATGATTTAAAGAACCCGATAGCGTATTTGTTTGATATTCAAAATTAACTTGATCCGCAAATCGAAACTCATCAGCACTGGTGAATGCTGTAACAGTTAATTTAGTCTTATCCGTGATTCGGTAGCTTAGCTTACCAGTAAAGTCATAGAAAACCGCACTACTGTTTCTCACATCTATGTCATCTACACGATCCAATATCCAATCTAAATAACTACCTCGACCACCTATAATGATAGATGCCTTGTCTTTTATTATTGGTCCTTCTAAAGTGAGTCGGGAAGAGATAAGACCTACACCAACATTGGCTTTGTATTTTTGCATATCACCTTCTCTTAGATTGACTTCGAGCACTGAAGATAAACGACCACCAAAATTTGCTGGCTGATCACCTTTATACAAATTTACGGTCCTGATCAAATCTGGATGAAACAAAGAGAAGAATCCAAGCGTGTGAGTAGGATTAAAAATTAATGCACCATCTTGTAGTATTAGGTTTTCATCTGCATTACCTCCTCTGACATTAAATCCTGATGCACCATCACCAACAGAGGTCACTCCTGACAAGGTCTGGATACTCCTTAGTACATCAACTTCACCCATTAACTTTGGTTTGATTGCCAAATTCCTTCGGTCGAGACGCTCTACACCGCTGATCACACTTTCAATGTTGTCTGTTTGCGATTTTTCTTTAATGGTCACTTGTTCCAATTCTACTGCAGAACCTGTAAGGCCTAAAATGGTGAACGCATTTTCGTATATCAATAAATTGATTCGGGTATCACTATATCCAATATAGGATACGAGGAGTTGATGTTGTCCTGCTTGAAGATCTAGCTTGAACGTTCCATTTTCGTTTGTGGTTGTCCCAATATCACCATCGACAACTTTAATGGTAGCCCCTATTAGTGGAAGGTCAAAATTCAAGTCCTTAACGACTCCTGAAAAAGAAACGATAGTATTGGTTGCATTCTTTTGATTGCCAAATTCCAATTGAATCCAATCAATATTTTGACCAAAACAATATGGTAAATAAAGGAGAAAGGGTAGAAGCAAGCCTAACCTGTAGTAGTATATATAGCTTTTCATAGTACTCTTGAAAGGTACTATTATTTATTCCTAAATAAGCTTTGTTTCTACGATTTGTTACCTGTAACTCACCGCAATCTGCATGAGTTGTCCGATTATCTTAATGGAATCTTTCATGGATAATTTGGATCCGTCTTCATGTACCCATCGTTTTAAAGGTTGTTCACATAGCATGGATACCGCTTTTTCATGTCCAAATACTTTTTTCATTCGCATGAATATTTCTACGTCAAATAACCACCTGGTCAAAAATTTTTCTTTGAAAACAATTTTTGCAATATCAGGAGTCATCACTTTGGCACCACATTGAGTATCCTGAAAAGGCATCGCTAATATTTTTCTAATGATCAGATTGATGGTTTTACTTATGATTTGTCTAGCGCCATCTTTGTGAATATCTGCTCCCATTCTAGCAATCCGAGAACCATTGACCATCTGGAAAGAAGAGGTGTGAAGTGTGTGTACTAAGCCATCGAAGTCTTTCATATCTGTAGACAAATCTGCGTCTAAAAATCCAATATAATTATACTGGGAATTGTTAGCTAGATGTAACATGCCTAATCTGACAGCTTCTGCCTTTCCACCATTTTTTTGACAATCGTAAACTGAAATATTATCCTGACGTTCTGAGGCTATAGTGTTCAGTACCTTAAGCGTGTTGTCTGTACTTCCATCATTAACAAAGCAAAGATGGTAGGTTGGATTTTGATCAATAAATTGATAGAATTCATTTTTCTTGATTCGCTGTTCTTCATTATAACAAGGGATAACTACACCTACTCCATATTTTTCCAACCGCTGGGGTTTTGTGTTCACCTTGGTCAAATCTTCATTCAACGAAAGTTTAAGGAGCTTTTTAATTCTGATTTTAAGTTTGTTCACTCCAATTGGCTTTTCAATAAAATCATTTGCGCCTAGTGCAAATGATTTGGCTAGAGAAACATCTTCTTCTGAACCACTCATTACCATAATAGGGACATCCGATTTCGCTGTATTTCTAATGTGTTCAATTACTTCAAAACCATTCTTGCCAGGCATGTCAATATCAATAATGGCTATATCAGGATGATGGAGGTCAAATTTGCTGATGGCATCGATGCCATTTACTGCCTGAATGACCTCATAGTTTGTGTCACTCATACTATTGGCGAGTGCTTTGAGGATCATTTGCTGATCATCAGCGATAAGAATTTTCATAATTAATCTTAAGTATTAATGAATGGGTACTGTATTCAAAAATACAATGTCTTGATCATGAATGTGAGGAGCGTAATACTATTGTAGCGAGGTTGTTGTTGTACTGTAAGAAAGTCCCTAAAAGAAAAAAGGCCTGCCGACCTTCCAGGCGGAAGGACGCAAGCCAATTTAAAAGAACAACTTCCACCATTAGGACGAATCTATTTTGCAAAAGCCACATGTTTTTTTGAAAAAAAAATTACTCATACTGTAAAGTGTTGAATATCAGTGACATATATTCTCTATTTTTTAAATTTATTTAAAAGAAACCTAGTATGAAAACTAATGCAGAGATTACAATGTAGCTTACCAAGGCAAAGTTTTAAGCCAAAAGCTCACAGTTGCGTACCTCTCTTGCCCTTTGTAAGCTTGTTATGCTCGCAAGATTTCCTCAACTGCCTGTCCCAATTCTGAACCGTTTTCCTCATTGACAAGTTGTGGAGTAGGTTTGATGTCCTTGCTTATTGTAAAATAAAAAGTTGTGCCTTCATTCGAGGCTGAGTTTACTGCGATTGTTCCATTATGCCTATGGATAATTTTGTTGCATAAAGCAAGTCCAATTCCCGTTCCTTCATATTCTTCCCTACTATGTAAGCGTTTGAATATTTCAAATATTTGGTCTTGATATTTCTCTGGTATACCAATGCCGTTATCTGTTACTTGAAATTTATAGTGAGTATCGTTCTCAGTTGAGGAGATACTTATTGTCGGGTTTTGGCTTTTGTTGAATTTAATGCCATTCAAAATAAGATTATAAAAAACCATACCGATTTGATTCGTTGCGCAATACACAGAAGGCAATTCTGCACAGTCAATTGTTACATTTTTGTCTTGAATAATTTTCGATAAATCTTTGATCTTGGCTTTTACCAGATCATTTAAATCACTCCTCTTGAATTCGATATCTTCTTTTCCAACTTGTGAATAGCTTAATAGACTATTGATTAAAGAAGACATACGCTCCACCCCTTCAGAAATGAACTCCATGTATTCCTTTGCATTGCTGTCCAAGCCGGCTCCATATTTTCTGTTTAGTAGAGTTGTGAATGTACCAACTGTCCTAAGGGGTTCCTTCATATCATGTGAAGCTACATAGGCAAATTGTTCTAAGTCTTTGTTCGATCTTAAAAGTTCTTTATTTGAATGGTCCAATCTTTCAAGTAAGATTTTCATATATTTTTCTCTTTCTTCAAGAGATGTGTTTGCAGCTTCTGTCTTTTTGACTTGAGTATTCAGACGGTCATTGTATCCTTTTAAAAGCTCATTTCGTTTTCTAATGTTTTTCGTATACACAAGATTGATGATTCGTAACGAAGCTATAGCTAATACTGTAAGTAATAATTTGAACCATATTGTCTCAACAAATGCAGCATGCACAATGACATCTATATGCTTGGGTTCATTATTCCAAATACCCTCGTTGTTGGAGGCTTTTACTTTGAATACATATTCACCAGGATCCAGATTTGTGTATACAACTTCTTGCTTATCCGTATAATTCCATTCCTCATCCTCAAAGCCTTCTAGCTTATAGGCATATTGATTGTTTTCAGCTTGTCTGTAATTCACAGCAGTGTAGTCAATTGAAATAAAATAATTATCAGGAGGTACACAAATTGCACTATTCTTAATCCCTACGTACGAGTTCTTGGAATTGGAGTTGATCGTGTTAATATCAGTTATATAAACTTCAGGTGCTTCTGTGTTTCGCTTAATTTTTGAATCATCAATTTGAACAAATCCTTTGTTTCCACCAAAGTAAAATTTTTCAAAGTCATCCTTAATCGCTGAATTGGGCCGAAAAGAAATAGAACCAATTCCGTCAAGTTTACCATATAATTTTGATTCATTGTTTTTCAAGTCTAGTCTTAGTACACCATCAGATGTACTAGCCCATATAATTCCATTTTCACTTATCAGTATTGCATTAATTGTATACTGAGTTCGCAACCCTTCTAGAGGCTTAAAACTAGAATTGGAATGCTCATAGGTGAAGATACCACCTCTACTACCAAAGTATAATTTATCATTATATTCTGCAACTGAAGAGACTTTGTTAGATAGGATATTATCTCCTATGCCTTGGTCAGCTCTTTTAAAATTTTCAAACTTAAACTGATTATCTATTTCTGATAATCTACTTATACCATTGAAAGTAGTTATCCAAAGGTTATTCTTACTATCCTCAAATATCTGGGTTACCGAATTGTCAGCAAGGGAGGTTTTGTCTTCATGATTATGGTGGAACCAATTATATTGTTCTGTCTTTTCATCAAAATTAAAAAGACCAGTTTCTGTTCCTCCCCAAATTCGTCCTTTGCTATCTTTGAAAATTGCAGTTATTACGAGATTATTGATATCCTCTTTCGAAAAAGAAGAAAAGGGGACCAGTTTTGACATGTTTACATTCATGTCAATACACCCTACTCCCAAAGATGTACCAATGTAAAGTTTGTTTTCATTCTCGTCTTTGAAAAACGAGCTGACTCGCGAATCAAATTGTGGACCTATGAAGGATTTATTCGGTATGACTTCTTTGGTTGTTAAATCATAAGTAAAAAGTCCGTTTATGTCAGATGCCAATAACAATGTTGTAGAGTCAAGACCATAAATACTGTTGATTAGCTGAAATTGATTTGTATCCTCCGTGGAATTATTGCTCAGGTTGCAAACATTAAACTGATTTGTGTATAAGTTGTATTGATTAATGCCTGAAATAGATCCAAGCCACATCAAATCTTGTTTGTCTCGGTAGATTTTTTTGATGTGATTACTTGATAAAGTATTTACCTTGTCGGTGCTATGGTAGTGTTTAATAAAATTTAATTCAGTAGTTGGAGTAGTCGAAGTAAAATCATAATTATTGATTTCTTCAGGTGTAAGTATGTTCAATCCAAATACTGTACCTATCCACAAATTACCTTTTGAGTCTTCTTCTATATCCAGCACATAGTCGCTTGATATATCAAAATCTTCAGTAAGGTCTCTTCTAAATTTGTGAAATGTGGGATCCCAATCTTGATTTGTTTGTTGATTGCTCGCATTCTCAGGTAAGCTCATTGAATATAAACCGTAGTTGTGTGTTGCTATCCAATACTTTTTCCTTGAATCTTGATAAATTTTCCAAATATGTTGTGGAGTGTTTTCCGTTTCCAGAGTGAATTTCCGAAATGTTCCATTGCAATGGTCTCCATCCACTGATGGTAAATAGAGATAGTAGCTACCTTCCCAAGTTCCAATCCAAATCCAGCCGTTATCATCCTGGTTGATATCCAATATAGCTGTAGCTTGAATTTGATCATCAGCCTCTTTGACGATCGGAAATTGGAAGATACTATCAGAATCAGGATAAATGACATTCAATCCATTTTCAGTACCTACCCACACCTCACCAGAATCCATTGCATGTATAGTTAGAATTTCATCACTAGACAATTGTCCTTTTGAAGTACTCCTGGTACTGTAAGTTTTATGGGTATTATTTAAAATATTGAACTTGGTGACACCGCCAAAACTCGTTCCTATATATAGTATACTGTCATTTGCAGCATGAAGAGCTTTTATGATTGAGGAATTAAGTCCCAATTGACCCGACTTAAAAACCTTTATCTGCTTTGGAGAATCATACCTACATAGACCGTCATTAGTAGCTATCCAAAGGAAGCCAAGACTGTCCATTTCAATCTCATTGATAAAGTTGTTTGGAAGTCCTTTGGTATTGTCTATAGTTTGAAAGTTCAAATCGGATGCAAGCTGCGCATTGATATATACATGATGACCTAGAAGTAGGCATATGATATAAAGTAAACCTCTTAATTTGGTATCGTCAAATGTAAACCTCAATCTCAGATGATTTAAAATTCAAAGTTAAGCTGTTTCTTGCATTCAGGATGCAGATTGTAAAGCTTATGTATATAAACTGTACGCCTTTTGTAGAGATGTGATGCAAAAAAAAAATAACAAGTCAAACATCATTATATTCAGCATCCATTATGCTAGTCATGCCTTTTTATTGGACATCGCAAACTCAATTTATAAGCAAAATTTGAGCTGAGTAAAGCACCTATTATATCATTAGCACAAAGATTCGGAAAAATATAGTGTTACAAATGATATCTTTTGATGATCAAGTCTTATATCCAGGCTCAGAAGTGCTTTTCATTAATTATATTTAGAAACTAATAGACATACATGAAAAGACGTCAATTGATCACCAATACTGCAAAGGGTTTGGGAGCCATTACCATCGCTTCTTGTTCGAGATCACCTGCAACGCTTATTACTGATGACAACTTTACTTCAAAAAAAGAGAAACTAAAAGGAGCAATCAATCATTCTGTGTGCAAATGGTGCTACAGGATGCCTTTGGAAGAATTGGCAGAAGCGGCACAGGAGATTGGTCTTAAATCAATCGAATTATTAAATCCTGATGAATGGCCTGTTGTCAAAAAATATGGCTTGGAATGTGGTATTTCTAATGGAGCAAATTTGGGTATTCCTAATGGATTCAATGAACCCGATAATCACGAAGAATTGCTAAGGCAATACACTGAGTTAATACCAAGAGGAGCAGATTTTGGCTTGAAACAAATCATTTGTTTTTCTGGAAATCGTAGAGGAATGACTGATGAGCAAGGAATGGAAAATGCAGCTGTGGGTTTAGAACCCGTAATTAAACTTGCTGAAAAACATGGTATTGTCATTGTCATGGAATTGCTAAATAGTAAGGTCGACCACAAGGATTATATGTGTGATCGTACAAAATGGGGCGTCGAACTTGTAGAAAAGGTAAATTCTCCTAATTTTAAGCTGTTATATGATATCTATCATATGCAAATTATGGAAGGTGATGTCATTCGTACGATCCGTGAGAATCACAAATACATTTCTCACTATCATACAGGTGGAGTACCTGGACGTAATGAAATCAATGATACGCAAGAATTGTATTACCCAGCAATTGCTCAGGCCATTCTGGAAACAGGATATACAGGATACATTTCTCAAGAATTTATACCAAAGGGCCCTAACCCTATTGAGTCATTAGAAGAAGGTGTTCATATTTGTGACGTATGAACATTCAATAGTTTTTTATATTGATTACTTGAACATTTAAAAATTACATAAAAAATATTACATGTTTTTTAATTCAAATGGAAAAGAGGAAGTTACTTTCGACGCTATCGTTGTAGGGACTGGAATAAGTGGTGGTTGGGCTGCCAAAGAACTAAGTGAAAAAGGTCTGAAAACACTTGTTCTAGAACGGGGAAGGGACATCAAACATGGTGAATATCCAACAGCCAATCAGGATGTATGGGAATTCCCAAATAATGACAGATTAACAAAAGAAGAACTTAAGGATTACGAAAAACAAAACAGAACGGGATACACGATTCGACATTCAAGTAAGCATTGGTGGGTAAAAGATACAGAGCATCCCTATTCTGAGACTAAGCCTTTTGACTGGATAAGAGGCTATCATGTTGGAGGTAGATCCTTATTGTGGGGTAGACAAAGTTATCGGTTAAGTCCGATGGACTTTGAGGCTAATGCCAAAGAAGGAATAGCTGTAGACTGGCCAATACGATATGCCGACTTAGCTCCTTGGTACGATTATGTGGAATCTCATGCAGGAATTAGTGGACGAGCAGAAGGACTTGCTCAATTGCCTGATGGCAAATTCTTACCTCCCATGGACTTTACCTGTATAGAAGAACATGTTGCTGGAAAAATCAAGCAGAATTTTAACGATCGCATCATGACAATCGGTAGAGTTGCCAACTTAACTCAAGCGCACAAAGGCAGAGGTGTTTGTCAATACAGAAACCGATGTATGAGGGGTTGCCCATATGGAGCTTATTTTAGCAGTCAGGCATCAACACTACCTGGTGCATATGCTTCTGGTAACATGACCCTCAAACCAAATTCGATTGTAACAGAAGTTATTTATGATGAGGAAACACAAAAAGCAAAAGGTGTACGAGTCTTAGATAGTCAGACCAATGAATGGCATGACTATTTTGCAAAAGTAGTATTCCTATGTGCAAGTTCATTCGGCTCCAGTTGGATAATGATGAATTCTAAGTCTGATAGATTCCCCAACGGACTAGGAAATGATAGTGATCAATTGGGCAGAAATGTCATGGACCATCATTTTAGACTTGGTGCAAATGGCAGTTCAGATTTGTTTGCAGACAAATATTTCAAAGGAAGACGTGCAAATGGTATTTACATTCCTCGATTTGTAAATTTAAATGCAAAGACCAAAAAGAGTAATTACCTGAGAGGCTGGGGTTACCAAGGTGGTGGTAGACGTGAAGGCTGGTGGAGAGATGTCAAAGAAGCTGATTTTGGTCCAGAAATGAAGGAGCAATTGACACAACCAGGACCTTGGTCAATGGGACTAATGGCGTTTGGAGAATGTTTGCCATATGAAGAGAATCGGATTACCCTAAATGAAGACGTCAAAGATGTACACGGTCTCCCTACATTAACAATGGATGCTGAATGGAAAGACAACGAATATGAAATGAGAAAAGATATGATGACCGAAGCAGCAGAAATTCTTGAGGCAGCTGGTCTAAAGAATGTTACCACATATGATTCTGGCTGTAACCCTGGATTAGGTATTCATGAAATGGGTACGGCTCGTATGGGTCGAGATCCAAAAACTTCTGTTCTGAACGCCAACAACCAAGTGCATGCTGTCCAAAATGTATATGTGACTGATGGCTCAGCTATGACTTCTGCTGGTTGTCAGAATCCTTCTTTAACCTATATGGCTTTGACTGCACGGGCAGCTAATCATGCAGTAAAGGCATTAAACAATAATGAGATTTAAACAGAGAATATGAACAGAAGAGACATTTTAAAACAATCGACCATATTTGCCGGAGCAGCTCTCTCGGCAGGAACAATCAGTGCTATATTTGCGAGTTGTCAAACAGAGGCACTTTCCGATGTCAAAGGTTCTGGTCTGAGCCAAACACAACTGGACCTAATCGCTGATGTTGCTGAGCGGATTATCCCTAAAACAGATACACCAGGCGCAAAAGATGCAAAGGTCCATGAGTTCATAGACAAACAAATTGCTTTAAATTTTACTGATGAAGAATCTTCCATGTTTTCAAAGGGCCTTGAGCTATTTGATGTAATGGGCGATAATAAATTTGGAAAGTCATTTTTGGACTTGACCACTGACGAACAAAATGCCGTACTTACCGATGTGGTAGCAGACTTTAAAAGTCAAGAAGAAGGTGTGCTACATATTTGGCCTGTACTGAAAGGAATGGCTGTAACTGGTTTCTTTACTTCAGAAATAGGAGCCACCAAAGCGTTGGTATATGATCCTATTCCCGGGGAATGGAACGGGTGTGTGGATATGAGTGAAGTGGGTGGTTTATATGCCTTGTGATCTGTTAATTCGAAACCAACTCTATCAATAAATCAAATTCAACTCATGAAAAAATCACGACGTCATTTCATTCGATCATCAGCAGTTGCAATTATCGGTGGACCAATACTTTTTACTTCTTGTAAACAAAGCAGTTCACTTATTGACACTCAAAAAACAACAGAAACTGTAATGAACAAACAAAAAGAAACGGAGTGGTTTAAAATCTCATTGGCGCAATGGTCCTTGCACAAAACGTTTTTTGCCAAGGACTTAGATCATCTTGATTTTGCTTCAAAAACAAGGAGTCTGGATATTGGTGCAATTGAATATGTCAATCAATTTTTCAAAACTAAAGCTGAGGACACTGATTACCTGAATCAGATGAATCAAAGAGCAGCCGATAATGATGTCAAGCAATTATTGATCATGGTTGATGGTGAAGGAGGACTTGGTTCTGTAGATAAAGCTAAAAGACAGGAAGCCGTAGAGAAACACTACAAGTGGGTAAGTGCTGCCAAATATCTTGGTTGTCATTCAATACGGGTGAACGCATATGGTGAAGGATCTGCGGAGGAAGTAGGGCAAGGAGCAATTGATGGGCTTGGGAAATTGGCTGAGTATGCGGCGCCAGAAAACATTAATATCATCGTTGAAAACCACGGAGGGCATTCATCTAATGGGGCATGGCTTGCCAATGTGATGGCACAGATTAATATGGATAATTGTGGAACCTTACCAGATTTCGGAAATTTTTGTATCACTCGTAAGAAAGGAAGTTGGGATTGTGAAGAATGGTATGATAAATACAAAGGAGTCAGAGAAATGATGCCGTATGCGAAGGCTGTTAGTGCTAAAACAAATGTATTTGATGAAAACGGTAAAGAAGCTGTTATCGATTACAACCAAATGTTATCCATTGTGAAAGAACATGACTATCGTGGTTATATCGGAATTGAGTATGAAGGCAAGGATTTAAGTGAAGTAGATGGAATAATCGCAACCAGAGATTTATTGCGCAATGTCCGTGCTTCCATGAGTTAAAGACAATTTGGATATCTTGTTTCCGATCTCATAAATACCCCATTGTATTCTCCTTTTCAACTCCGACTCTGGTATTAACTGAATCACGTTAGTTGACAGATTTTTAATGATAAAACCAAATGGTTTTTGATCAATGATTTGGATTTGTTGTTTCATAGGAGAATAAATTTTTAACACCCTTAGTATTTACATTCAAATTAGACGGATAAGTACTGGAAAGCAACATTTATTTTAACTCATTTTGTACTTGTCAGTAGAATGTTCATTTATGTATGCCACTCTGTAGGGGCAATGACAAACACTGTAGAACTATTGATAATATGTTGAAGAATGAAGCAGTAAGGTTGCCTTTCTTAGAAGGCCATTCAAATATATAGAAGATTGCTATATGTGTGTTTTAGGGTATTTACTGGTATTGCCCAAGGGTTTTCCCTTATTATAATTAACGATCGCTCCAATTCTGAATCTCTATCAGATTGCCATCAGGGTCTCTAGCATAGACAAAGGTAATCGTACCGATACCTTTTATTTCTCTTACTGTCACTTCACCATTACTTGTTCCTCCTTGAGATTCAAGTTTTTCCACAACATTCTCAACATGTTCAACCTCGAAGGCCAAATGACCAAATCCTCGTTGATTGGGCTCAACTTCAGGTAAAGGCAATGTATGCTGATATTGATATATTTCGAGAGTTGGACCATTACTACCGTAGCCTGGTAGAAGTAGGTGAGCACCTTCAAGACTTGCATTTTTCACACCTGTTCCTCTTGATAGCCAGTCTCCTTGTTGTTGACGGGTAGGAGCTAAGATCTTGCAATTGAATACGTTGATATAGAAGTCGGCTAATTTTCGCCAATCAGGTGAGATGATATTAGTGTGTGCATATCTCATTCATTAAAGATATACACTAATGATGCTTAAGATTGAATCATTTCAGGATTAATAAGTGTATAAATCCCCCATTTTATTCGCTTTAATAGAAGTTTTGTTGGAATGACTTGAATAAATTGAGTCTCCATATGCTTTATCACATATCCTGCATTGATTGCCTCTATAATTTTGATCTTCTTATTCATCTAGGAGTTGTTTGTACCAATTTAACGAAATAAAAGCAGTTTTTAGCGTTGCAAGTCCATATATTAATCCTAGTTTAATGTAGAGTTATACTTAACCCTTATTGGTATATTTGATCCATTATGAGCCAAACCTTCCTTTTGAATCGAATTTTGTTTACCCTCATATTTACACTAACCCTTATTTGTGTGGTATGTTCTCAATCTGTGCTTAGTGGTACAATTCAAGAAACAGATGGAGATGTATTAGTAGGAGTGAATGTAAAGTCGAATATTGGACTTGGAACAACTACAGACGTATTGGGAAAGTTTGAACTTATATTAACGGAAGGAACACATGAAATTGAAGTAAGCTATATTGGTTTTCGTTCAAGAACATACGAAATCACATTGGGAGCAGGTGAAAGGCGAGAGTTGTCCATTGACATGGAAATTGATGTATTAGAAATGGACGAAGTTGTCATAAGTGCTGGCTTCAATCAAAAATCTAAGCTTGAATCTTCGGTAGCTATTACCACTTTGGATAATTCAGTTGTTGAGTCGTTAAGTCCTGCTTCACCACTGGAGGCACTCAAACAAGTTCCTGGTATATATGTCAATGGAGCAAATGGTGAGGTTGGTGTCGAGATTATTGGTCGTGGTTTAGGTACTTCATTTTTTTCTATTCAAGAGGATGGCCTGCCTTCTGCGATATCAGAATTGGCATCCAACGAAGTCTTTACAAGAGATATGTTTCTTCGTAATGATTTAACAGTCTCCAGAATAGAAGCTGTCAGAGGTGGCAATAGTGCAGTGACCACGGCAAACGCTCCTGGTGGTGTATTTAATTACATCAATCGAACAGGAACAGATAGACCTGAATTTGAAATAAGAAATAGGTTTGGGATACATGCAAATGGCAATGAAGTATTCAATAAACTTGAAATATTCAAGGCTGGCCCTATTGAAGGGACTGATTGGAAATATGCGATTGGAGGACATTACAGATATGATGGTGGCAATCGAACCTCTCTTTTTCCACATTCTCAGGGAGGGCAATTAAAGGGGAATCTTCAACGGGTATTTAGTGACAGACTTTCTGTGAAACTCTATGGTAAATATCTCAATGATAGGGTAGGTTTGAACCGACCAACTTGGGTGCAAAATTTTTCAGATATCCAAGCTGCGGAAGGATTTACCTTTAATGATAATTTAATTCTTCCTGACGCACAATTCGACATGATCGATGGAGAATTTTCTACTTCTGAATCCCTACAAACAAGAGCAATAAGCACGAGAGATCAACAAAAGATTAATGAATTTACTGGTGGGATTAAATTTTCATATTCTTTAGCAAAAGATTGGAATGTTACTAGTCATACTCGTATCTCAAGAAAATCACTAGTGGTCAATCATCTTGCAGAAGAAGGTGGTTTTGCAAGTGTCGACCTAACTGGTTTATTCCCAAGACTGTTTCCGAATTTCAACTGGCTGTCACCTGTCAGTGATGTTAATGAGGTGTTTAGAAATACAGTCTTCGGGCAAATGGAATTCTATGATATCAATACCGATGAAGTGCTTGCAATTGTTGATAATGCACCACTCCTAAGAGGTGGGAGTCCAGAAGTTACGCTTAACAATCTTCCAGGTGATAATGAAATATTCTGGGGTTTGGTTGATAACGATGAACTTGATATGACTGAGTTTATCCAGCAGATTAATCTGAATGGCAATATCAATAATCATCAACTAACGGTTGGTGGGTATTACCACAACGTCGATAATAGCCGGGTTCTAAATAGTGCGACCAGTTTTCTGACAGTGGAAGCAAGGCCTCGTCTTATTGGTACCAGAGTTATTTTGGATGATTTTAGTGATGTTGCCCAATTTGTACCTTCACTACAACCATTGGTGCCATTTGCGGGTCAAACTTTTCAATTCGCGTCTCCCACTGGTCTTCATGGGTTTAATGCACAAGTGAATGAATACAATGAGTTAAGAGAAAGAGTTATCGCAGTATACCTGAATGATGAATGGAAAATTTCAGATTCATTTACAGCTGAAGCAGGAATACGTTTTGAGTCGATCAATCATTCTGGAACTTCAGGGATTACAGATGAAAGTAACATTTCTGAAAACCCTAACGGTCAGGACGGCAATTTCTTAACGGTATACGATAATGCGTATAATCACTTTAGTGGCAATACATTTGGTATAGATAATAACTATAATGCATTGTCTTTTTCTATTGGAGCAAATTATAAGTTTTCAGATAACACTGCGGTATATGCGAGATATAGTAATAGCGAAAAATTACTTGATGCTATTTACAATCAGGACATGTTCATCAATGGTGAATCATTTGAATTCAAGCCAAGACAGGTAAATCAAATTGAAGTTGGTGCTAAATATTCAAATTCAACCTTTGGTTTATTTGCTTCTGTATACCGCTCACAAGAAAGAAACATATTCCGTCAACAATTAGTCATTTGCATTGCGTGTGATGGTGGCTTCTATTTAACACCGCCGATTTTCAATGCCGTCGAGTACTTTGGAGCAGAGCTGGAATTTAGTGTTATGCCTACAAAATGGTGGAATATTCAAGCTAACTTGAACATAAGTGGAGGCAATAATCTTGATTTCACAATTGTCAATACTGGAGATGCAGAAGGTCCAGAAGATGATTTTATAGTAGATTTATCTGGAGAACCAGTTGCAGGATCTACCGCAAGAACATTTGACCTTTCACCAATTGATATAACCAATCGATTTAAAATCAGCAAGCGAGTAGAATTTTTAATCAACTACCGCCGCTTCGCCGAACGTTTTGCCAATAGTCAACAAGCCTTTACGTTGCCTGGTTTTCACATATTTAAAGCTGGTGTGACTGCCCGATTAAATAAGCATATAAGTCTAGCGGTAAACATCAATAATGTTTTTGATGATGTAGGTATTCTGAGATTTAATGGTTTCGATGCTGTTGCAGGATTTCCCGAAAATGTAACTCCTGAATTTGTAGAAGAAAATCCAGACACGAGATTTAAAGTTCAGCGTTCACTTCCTCGTGCGTACTATTTTACGATTCATTACAAACTGTAAAGGTTACCCAGTATTTAATCCAAGTAGTTTCAACCACTTTGAAAACGGACTCAAGGCACTAAAGTACCTTGGACTTAAGCATTGCTTGTAATATAATTTAGGTATTAAGTCCAAGTGATTTCAACCACTTGAAAACCACAAAATCGTCAAACCAAAAACGGAATAACAGCCTTCCTATTTTCAGGATATTGAGTAAATCTTTCTTTATACCAATCATGATGATTCAATGACCTAGGAATTAAATTAGCCATTGTCCAAATCACAAAAACGAGCCCAGGCATACTCCAACTAAGTATTGCAAAACCAATCCACTCGACTATTTCACCAAAATGATTCGGACAGCTTATTCTATCGAATAAGAAGCCTCTTGGGATTTTGTAACCTGTTTCACCTGGCTGCCTCAAATTGATTAGAATAGTATCCGATCGATGATTGATGTACATACCTATAAAGAAAATAATGACACCAGAAATGAATCGTATGTCGGCAAACCATTTTAGATCAAGATGAGAAATAGAAGTAAAATAATGACCCATGATGGATCCATTAATGATGTTGAAAATAGCAGCAAAAACTGCGATAAGAATAGGTATTTTTTTACCCTTTGTTTTTAATCGAAAGGGGAAAATGAATACACGATTAAAGTAGTGAAGCAAATAAAAACCTAGAATAAAGACGGATACAAAATGTATCGAGTTGTAATTAATATAGATATATGCAATCGGTATGATGACTGCAGGAAGTTCCATTAAAAACCAACCCCACTTATTGTCGATTTGCAGCCCCCATTTTTCACTTATATGCCGACCATATGGAGCTTTGAATTTTAATGCTGCAATAAAAGTGAGGATACCAATACCTAACCAAATTAAAAGCCAATTGCTGAAGCTAAGGTTAGTCATTAGCTAATAATTCTTCGATAGGAGGTGGGTTAAATGTACAATGCTTAAAGTGTTCGTTTACTTCTTCGGTTGTAAGCTGAAAATCCTCCAGTGATAATTTGTCACTCGCTCCTAATGTTTTTCTTGCCTTTTTGGTATAGATGAAATTAGGATCAATATCTACTGATAACCTTTTGCCTATATAATGCATAGATTTTCCAAATTTATTGATTAAATCATCATAGCGGATTTCGATAAACCTGTCATCATCAAGTTGTTTTTTTGTTTGCATGTATGATTCAGATAGATGGACAGTTCTTCGTAGCCATAGATCTTTTATTGTTTTTGTATTAATGCTATGATGAAATGTGCGGTAACCGTGATAAATGAGATTGAATAAGGACTCAACAGATTTCGCTTCCTCTCTGAAAATTCTAATGACGCGAAGTTCTGGATAAAGTTTATGCATATGCGCAATTTGGTCCATATGATGAGGCGACTTAATGATAAACCATTTGCTTTTGCTTTTTTCTCGTAAATGGATTTGATGGACAAATTTCGCAGCTTTATACATCTCAAATAAATTCTGACCTTCTACAAAATCGGGATAGTGATTAAGATCAGTGATGATGTCATTGATGGAACTTGTAAAACCCATATCAAATAAGGGCATGTCTTCTTCTTCCTGGTGATAACTTACTGGATGAGCGATGTTGAATAAAGGATTGATTGAATTAAACAGTTTGACAGTCCCGAATGCTTTAACACGACCTTTCACTTGTTTGTAAGAAGGACATAAGGGGTAAAGCATCTGCCATCCTAAACTGGATTGCAAATCTGTATGACCAGACAGTTGTCTTTGGAGATACGTTGTCCCTGTTCTCCACAAACCTGTAATGAGTACAACATTGGACAAGTCTTCCTTGATTGTAGTTTGACTCATCTTTTGCTGGAGGTGAAGTGAATCAATTAGATGGTGAATGATTTTATGTTTGATTGCTAATCTACCAAACTGGTGAAATGTCTTAGAAGAATTAATGTCATTTACATAAACTTCAAAGGCCTCGCGATTGAAAAATGGACCAAATTCGTGGTATCCAGCACTCTTTTTGGCAATTTCGATCAATTGGACCGAATTTAACATATCCAAATCACGCACTTTAAGCATCTGATTAAGGAGCTTTAATAAATTATTTTGCCTTAATTGATGATATTCCATTATAACTGATTCAACTCTTGTTGATTAATTCTATATTTGGTGATTAACAAATGTATATCTAGTGTTCAATTCGACTCAAATAACTGATATATTAAAAGACACGTACCCATTTTTGCTTGATAATGATATTGAATCATTGTTGACAATCGCGAAAGTAAAACAAGTTTCAAATAAAACAGTCCTTATTAAGGGTGGTGAGAAATCAAAAAAAATATTCTTCATTGCCGAAGGCTTAATACGAGGTTATTTTACCAATGACAAAGGAGTAGAAAAGAACATTTTCCTTAGACCAGAGCGAACAGTCACGGGAGCTCCAAATTCCCTAATTAACAATATCCCCGCTAAATACACTTTTGAGGCTGTAGGTGATTGCGTGCTTTTGGAATATACTCAGGATGATTTTGCAAATCTATCCACCAATAATTCTCGGTTTACTAAAATGTATATTCATGGTTTGCATGAGGTAATCAAAATACTCATCTTCAGAGTAGAATCCTTAATAGATAAAATGCCTGAAGAACGCTACGAACAATTGATTGATACTCACCCGCAGTTCTTTCAAAAAGCGTATAACAAGCATATAGCAAACTATTTGGGCATCACTTCTGTATCACTTTCGAGGATAATAAAACGAAAGTTAGATAACAGAAATTAACTCGTGTAAACATTTTCTTTCCCAGCTTGCCCGTATATTTAAAGAACTAGAAATTACGACTATGGAAAATTTTCTTGCTATTCCAAATATCGATGCCTACGCAGTTTTGGCAATCTTAGGATTTTTTGGAGTTTTAGAGTTTGTCTTAGGGCACTATTTTGAAACCAAACGAACGAAGGATGATTGGATTCTTGAAGCTCTGGGATTCTTCGTGGTCATTTTTACAAAACTCTTGTTGGTTGCTGTTGTGATTTTTGGCGGAGATTTACTTTTTCCTTCTACATCCAATATCTTCCAAGGTTGGTCACTCTGGTTATCAGTTCCTTTTTACTTACTGATTGATGACATAGCACAATATTGGTACCATCGCTCAGCGCACGAATATGAGTGGCTATGGAAACACCACCGCGTTCATCATCAAGCTGAGGATATGGGGATCTTTGTAGCGTACCGGAATAGTTGGGTCTATTACCTATTAATGCCGAATTTATGGTGGGGAGGGATTGCCACTTATCTTGGCCTTGCTCCTGCCGTCATTGCTGGTTTGATCATAAAACAAATTATCGTGACAAGTACGCATAGTACCTGGAAATGGGATGAGTACTTATACAGATATAAAGCACTGCATCCTATTGCGTGGCTTGTTGAACATATATTCATCACACCGGCGTTTCATTTTGCCCATCATGGTAAATCCAAGGCTGATCACATCAGTGACCCTAATGGCAATTTCGGCAACACATTTTCTTTGTGGGATCAAATGTTTGGGACTGCACGATTTACAAGGTTGTTCCCTACTGAATTTGGTTTGATGGAAGATCCTAAGGATCCCTGGTACTCTCAATTGTTGTACCCATTTTTGAAATCCAATAAAGAAGGAAGTGAGATAGCTAAGGGCTTTAAGAAAGAAAAACATATTGGCAAAGAACCATTGCGGACGGAATTGGAAGCTGGTACTTATTTGTATTGTCAATGTGGATATAGCAGCGATCAACCATTTTGCAATGGCAGTCACCATGGTACAAAACACAAACCAATGCTCGTTGAGATTGAAAAGAAAAGAAAGGTTTCTTTGTGTACCTGTAAAATGACAAAGACGCCTCCGTATTGTGATGATTCGCATTTGGCGCAAGACACTAAAAACCAAACTTTGGCTAAGGAATTAGCTGTAGAGGCTTAAACGAAGTGAAACAAAATGGAGAGTAGGAATGACTTTAACATTGAAACCTCAATGTATTGGTACTCTTCCAATAATGGGATTCAACCTATTCGCTTTTGATATTGGTATTCTTAACCTAACAATGATATCAAGACCCCAGCGGCTACTGCCGATCCAATAACACCACTTATATTACTAGACATTGCATACTGTAATAGGTGATTTTTAGAATCGTATTTCAGTGCAATATCATTGGCAACTCTTGAAGCCATCGGTACAGCACTGAGACCAGTTGCTCCAATCAACGGATTTATTTTTTTGCGAGAAAAGATGTTATATATTTTGACAGCCATAATTCCGCCAAGGATAGAAATACAAAACGCAACAAATCCGCCAACCACGATTAGTAAGGTTTCTTTATTAAGAAATGTAGCAGAAGTCATTGTCGCACCAATTGCCAGGCCTAGAAAAATAGTTGAGGTATTCATTATTGTCTCTGTTGCAGCAGCATACAATCGATTCGTATCAGAACCAATTTCTTTGATTAAATTTCCAAACAGCAGCATGCCGATTAGAGGAGCAGAAGTTGGGACCAGCACAATGACAATTGTCCCTAAAATGATCGGAAATAGGATTTTTGCAGTTCGCAAATCAGTGATCACTTGTTTTGACGGATAAAGCTTGTCCTGTTCTTTCATATTGATCAACAGCTCTTTTTTAGACATAGAAATCTTGACAACAAAAGGAATGATGATAGGTACAAGTGCCATGTATGAATATGCAGCAATAGCAATTGGGCCCAATAAATGTGGGGCCAATATTATCGATGTGTAAATTGCCGTAGGACCATCAGCTCCTCCAATAATACCAAGTGCGCCAGCTTCTTTCAGTGAGAAACCCATAAACACAGCTGCAATCATGACGGAGAATATCCCCAGCTGAGCTGCAGCACCAAAAAATGCCAATCTCAGATTTCGCAGCATCGGTCCAAAATCTGTCATAGCACCAACACCCATAAAGATCAATGGCGGCAATAAACCGGTTTTGATGAGGCTATAATAGATGAGATTCATAATGCCAAATTGTTTTGCAATTTGATTTAATGTCATCTGTTCAATTTCTGGGACAGTCTCTGCGGGAATGACATTCATGTTCCCACCTGGAAAATTAGCCATTAGAATGCCGAATGCTATTGGTACCAACAGCAATGGTTCGTATCTTTTTTGAATACCCAGGTATAAAAACCCAAAGCCAATGAGGATCATAAATAGACTACCTGGAGATTGATAGATCTCTCCAAAAGCAGTCATGTCAAACAGTTTTTCTAATACCTCACTCACACTAGCTCAATTTTATAATTGGTTCATCTTCTTCGACATCATCGCCGTGCTTGTATAATATTTCTACGACTGTTCCATCAAAATCTGAGGTGATGGCATTGATGACCTTCATGGATTCAATATAGGCAATGGTCTCTCCTTTAGTAACGACATCACCAATAGCTACAGCTTTTTCAGAAGAACTTTTTGTTAAATAAAATCTTCCCTCAAGAGGAGCAAGCACTTCTTTAAAATTACTATCATCATTGTCAGTTGCAGAAGGACCAGTCGCAGCTGCACCTGCTGTACTCGTATCTTGTTTCAGTTGATCGTCCCAACTGACATCAACTTTATACAATTGACCTCCAATATTAAGTTCTACTTTGTCTGGCAATGCCGCTGCATTGTTGCCAGTGGCAGCTGGTGCTACAGCAGCATTGGCTTCCTGCTTTTTAGCAGCCAATAGCTCTTCAAAATTCTCTTTCGCTTTACCTGATCTCAAATCTTCGTATTGAGGTGGATGCATAGCATATTCCAATAATTCTTCATCGTCAGGACCATAATCCCAACCTTTTTCATCCATTTTTTTCCGATACATATCCAGCTCATCAGGGTATAAGTCCTGCGGATTTCCAGTATAGAATTCTCTTTCTTGTTGCTCAGCTAAAGTCTGAATATCTGGTCCCAGCTCGCCCGGCAGTTTTCCACTTTTACCGATAATCATTCCCCAAGTATTCTCATCAAGCAAGGACCAGCGTTCTTTTCCTTTTTCCATCTGCATGACATTCATTAATGCAGCGTTCTTCACATATTGACTAAATGGCGTTACCAGTGGAGGATAACCCAATTGAGGCCAAACATACTTCACCTCATTAAACAATTTAATCAATAACTGATCTTGTGTGACATTTGGTTTGTCTCGTTTCGTCAACCATTTATTTAGACTTTTCAGATTGTTTTCCAAATCAGACATTAAACTACCCATCATGCCACCAGGTAAGCCTGGACCAATGAGCAATGAATTCATGTACCTGTTTTTTGGATTGATAAAGTAACCCAAAAAGTCATCCATAAACTCTTGAGTCATAGCTCTGGCAGCCATGTAAGCATCTTCATTTATTGGAGCTACTTGAAATCCGGCATCATCCAACATGGCATGTATTGTCAATAAATCTGCATGACCCGTACCCCATGACAATGGCTCCATTCCTACATCAACTATATCGGCTCCATTTCTAGCACTTTCTAATGCAGAAGCAACTGAGAATCCAGGAGTGGAATGTCCATGATATTGAATGATGATGTCAGGGTGTCTTTCTCTAATTCCCTTTGTGATTTTACCTATTGAGGCAGGTCGGCCAATGCCAGCCATATCTTTAATGCAAATCTCCTCAGCGCCCAATTCAATGTATTGATCTGCAAGGTTAATATAGTAGTCTACTGTGTGCACTGGAGAATGTGTCAGACTCAATGCGCCTTGAGCGATCATACCACCTTCCTTGGCATATTGAAATGATAGTGCTAGGTTTTGCGGATTATTGAGACCATCGAAAGATCTGGAAATGTCAGTTCCTTGAATTTTCTTGAGTTTGAACATCAGTTTTCGTACGTCCTTAGGTACAGGACTCATTCTGATGCCATTGAGTCCTCGCTCCAACATTTGAGTCTGGATACCAGCCTTATTGAAAGGTGTAGTCCACTCTCTTACGGAATGGTTGGGATTTTCGCCATACAATAAATTGATCTGTTCGAATCCTCCACCGTTGGTCTCTATGCGATGAAAACAACCCATCTCAATAATCGGTTCTGCCACCCTCACTAGCTGGTCTTTCCGTGGCATGTATTTGCCTGAAGCCTGCCACATATCTCTGTAGACCAACGCCAGTTTTATTTCCTTTCTTCTCATGCTTAGACTTTTTTAATCGATTTGACGCTTGCTTTTCCTCCAGACCATTTGCGTATCGCTTGTTCTATTAACTCCTTTGGAACAGTTTTATTTGCAATTTCTGACTCTTCCTCATTAAGTATAAATTGTGTTGATTTCAACCATCGAAGAAGAAGATTGCCTGTTAAGACAACCAAGGAAAGAATGAAAAAAACACTTAGCATTCCTACAATGAGAATGATAAATGCTTCTTGAATTTCATGTGTCATTTGGATAGTATATTGGCTCGAAAATACTAATATTTGCTGAAGTAGAGCACGTTTATTAATGCTATAAAAACCAATCGTTATGCAGTATACATATTGCTGATTGGTTGAAGCAAGATTAGAATTGTAAAAAGATGTAAAATGAATTAAAACGGCAAAAACAGGCCTAATTTCTAAACAATAGATCCTAACATTAAACCATTCATCTTTTAGAATGTCGTATTTTCTAAGTTAAGATTGACGCTTAAATAGTAGACAATCATTGCTTTTGTGTGCTGTTTACCGCAAAATTTTGAATTCAGGCAAGACTCAATAAAAAGACAATTTTTATTTATGAATGATTTATAAAGTGATCACAATTAGAGTTTGTGGTCACTTTATCTATTCTTCTAAAGCCTTAGTAAAAAATCAGGGTTCATTAATTGCGATTATCCACATCCAACTTAGGCAAAGTCTGACCCTCTATATAGGGTATGCCTAATCTGATCAGCTCATTTTCGATATTCGGTAGTCTATTGTCATGAATCTCATTTAGCGTTTGCCTAATTGACTCATACTCATTCTTTGCAATTTGCAAATTGTCATATGCAGTTTTGGTAGGACCATAGCTACTTGTGAGACCACGATAAGCATTCCACATACGACCTCTCATTGTGGGGTTATTTCGTTCACCAATTTCTTCTTTAGCCGGATTGCCTTCCATCAATAAGGTTAATGAAGTTAGTTCAGCCTGAACATTTTTAATTTTTTGATACAATTCTGGCGACGTATTATCTGCTCTGTTATATGCCGTTTCATATGCAGCAGACTTTGATTTAAGGTGACCCAACCTGCTGGAAGCAGCACTTATAGCCTGATTTACATTGTCCAGATCTCTTTTAAATGCAGCAATCTCTGATGAAGGTTTTGGTTCTAATGCAGGTTTCATCAAAGGGATAACATTAAACGATTCTGGTCCAGATAAAACTTGTATTTCACCATTTAGTTCTTTCTCTAATGTCACCGTATAACTACCGTAAGGCACTTGTGGACCACCTCTTCTGAAACCACCGCCGCCAGATCTGCTTTCCAGACTCACTGCACCTTTAGATGCATAGTTCAATCCCCAGCTTGACTGATTCAATCCTTTCTTTTTTGATCCTTTTACCTTATTGATGATATTGCCGTCAGCATCTTTAATGGTCAGCCAAATTTTGACTTGATCACTATCGTCCTTCATGGATTCTTTAGCAAGTGCATCCCAACCTGGAAATGGTATGGCCTGATTATTCTTTGCTAATTCCTTTTCCTTCTTCTTTCGAATTGAACTTGATGATTTTGGCTGTTCAGGCAGCATATATCTAAAAATAGCTCCGTATGGTGGATTATCTGCAGCATAATAAGATGCTCCCTGAGAACCATCAAGATCACGTCTGTGAAATTTATGTGCATCTTGTACAGCATACAACTTGCCATCTGCAGTTAGGTCAGCTTCTGTCATTTCTCTTAAAACACTATAGTCATCGAGTATATAAAATCCTCTTCCAAAAGAAGCACCAACCAAATCATTTTCTCTTTTTTGAATGACCAGATCTCTGAATGAAATTGTAGGAGAACCTTTAAGTTTATTCCATTCACCTCCGCCATTCAAACTGAAAAATATACCAAATTCAGTGGCCGCAAACAACAAATCATCTCTCACATGATCTTGCACCATCCGCCACACCATATGGTTGTCTGGGATGTTGCCACTAATTGAGTTCCAAGTTTTACCATAGTTATTTGATTTAAATAAGTACGGTTTGAAATCTCCTTCCTTATGATTGTCGAGTGCCATATACACTGTCGCTTCATTGTGAAGATCTGCTTTAATGTCATTAACAAAAGCGCGTTGGGGTACTCCTGGCAGTCTACCTACTTCCAGTTTTGTCCAGGTATCTCCACCATCAAGTGAACTTTGGAAAATACCATCATCAGTTCCTGCATAAATAACGTTTTCGTTTACTGCAGATTCTGCTAACGAGGTAATTGTATTGAAATTGGACATAGCTCCAACGTCCCACGGATTGTCCCAACTTTGTACTTTTCCCATGATTGGTAAGGTGATCCGTTCCTGATTTTTTGTCAGGTCATCAGATAATGCTGTCCAGCTATCACCGCGATTGTCTGATCGCCATACTCGCTGAGAAGCAAAATACAAACGCTTTGGATCATGCGAACTAACTACTATAGGAGCATCCCAATTGAATCGCTCAAAATCTTCACCAGCACCAGGTTGAGGCTGTATACCTGTCATTTCGCCAGTAATCTGATCTATTCTAAATAATCCTCCTTGTTGTGTTTCAGCATACGTAATGTTCGGATTGCCAGGTTCAGTCGCTGACTGATGTCCATCTGCAAATAAGGTCTTCCACCAATCTGCATTACGAATTCCTTGTCTTGAATTTGTTTGGGAAGGACCTCCATGAGATCCGTTATCCTGTGTTCCTCCATAAATATTGTAGAATGGTTCACTGTCATCCACTGCTACTTTGTAATATTGAGTCAATGGTAAGTTTGCAAGAAATCGCCAGTTATCTGCTAAGTCAAAACTTTCATAAATACCCGCATCTGTCCCAATTAATAAATAATCAGGATCGTCTGCACGAAAGGCAATAGCATGATTGTCCGAATGTTTTTTCTCTTCTTTCAGTCTTCTGAAATTGGCTCCTCCATCATCAGATACTTGTATGCGAACATCCATCAGATATAACCTGTCAAATGCATGTGGAGAAGCGTACAACTCCTGATAATAATGAGGACCAGTTGCACCTGATACAGCGTCTGACATTTTGCTCCAGGACGAACCTCTGTCTACTGATTTGTAGACTCCACCAGTTGTTCTGTCCAACTCGATTGCTGCATATAACACATCTGGTTGTTGAGGAGATATAGCCAAGCCGATTTTTCCCAGATTAGAAGATGGCAAACCTGAAGTCAGTTTATGCCAAGTCTCTCCACCATCTGTACTACGGTGTATACCAGAGTCTGGTCCACCACCCATATAGGCCGCTATGGTACGATGTCGTTGCCAGGTTGCTGCATACATATGGTCTGGATTTCTAGGATCGACAGCAAGATCTGTAACGCCAGTCCACTCATTACCTCCCAGTACTTTATTCCAAGTGCTTCCGCCATCTGTTGATTTGTACAACCCGCGTTCGCCTCCACTGCTCCACAGTGGGCCTTGTGCAGCAACCCAAATAGTGTTAGGATTTGACGGATGTACAATTATTTTAGAAATGTGCTCTGAAGATTTCAACCCCATGTTTGTCCATGAATCTCCAGCATCTGTACTTCTATAAACACCATCACCAAAACCGACATGTCGACCGCCGACATTCTCTCCTGTTCCTAACCATATGGTATTCGGATCATTGGGATCAATGGTAATACATCCAGTTGAATATGATGCATAGTTGTCAAATATTGGTTTCCAGGTTACACCTGCATTTTTTGTTTTCCATACACCACCAGATCCTACAGCCACATACCACATATTATCATCATCTGGGTGCAACGCAATATCTGCAATCCTACCGGAAGTAAATGCTGGCCCTACACTTCTTAGTTTTAGTGCGCCAAAAATATCATCACCACCTGATTTGCCAGCTTTCTTTTGACTGTGAACAGATATACTAGAAAAGAGTAAGAATCCTAAGCTTAATATGAACAGTCTCATGTCATTAATTTTGTTGTATGGAAGATAACAAACAGATGTGAGAAAGGGGAATGTAAGGGGTGGTATTAAGCAATGCCATTTAGTTAAGAGAATTTCAAAGCGCCGTTAGGTGCGTCATCTAATTA
>CAYNMW010000036.1:0-28965 GCA_964398295.1 uncultured Saprospiraceae bacterium
TCTAAATACTATACCTAAAAATGGATCTGGTAGATTAACCTTTATTTGTGTCACTATTATTTCTTCATGCATCTTATAATTGGGTAGCTGCATTAACCAATGCACATACACTACTCAGTTATTAAGATTTCTAATTTTATCACATTAAAATTTTACAATGAAGAACTTATTTATTTTTGCATTTGCTATTTGTTTGTTTGCTTGTTCTGAGCAATCTTTTGAAGATGAAATTCAACCTCCACAGACTTCACAACTTACGTTTGAAGATGTATTTGATATAAATGATGTCTCAGTTAAAATAGACGAAGATAATTCTATAGTAGTCGAATTCATCGGAAATACATCAGAGTGGATTAATGAAAATAGTGATGAATCTAATCTTGAAGAATTAAACTCCCAAATTGATTTTGCTATACAGCAATACGAATTGAATTATGGGGCCTTAAATCTCAGCACCAATAAATCTGTGTTGCCTCCTTACACTGCCCGGACATTGGTTTCAACTAAATGTACAACTGTATCAACAACAGGTTTTAGTGCACGTTCTGTTCTTAATTGTAGTACCTACAATCAAAATAATTGTTTTGGTGCAGTATCGCGAATAATTATTGGTGGATGGACATTGAAAATACTATTTGGTAGTATGAATCAATCAAATTGTATGTTTTTTCAAAAGGACATATTGTGTACCCCAATTGGTACGGCGTGGATTGATTTCGATGCTCAAGATTCAGAAGGAAATACTATTTGTGAGATTAGAGAGGCTTCGATAAGTAGTGTAGATTGTAGCCTGATTGGTGTGCCACAGTTGTGTAATAACTAATTTAGAAGTTCAATAAAGGAAGTTGAATTTTTGATTAATTCAGCTTCCTACTTTTTCTTATTCTCCTGATCTATTTGCTTCCTTTTCTTGTCAGGTATTTCATATTCATACTCCTCCTCCAGGCATTTTCTAAATATATTCTTCCTAAGATTTTAAATGTTTACTTACTATACCTCTATGAAATTGATCTTAACTTTAAGTCAATTACGTAAACAAAAAAAATTAAACGATGAATACGAAAGTAGATGAGTTCAATAGCTATCGCGAACAAATGAATGAGAAAATTCTCAACAGCGGAAATAAGGTAATGAAACGCTTTTTTAGCTTGGACACACAAACATATGCTGAAGGGGTACTCAATGTAAAAACGAAAGAAATGCTCGGGTTAGTAGCATCAATGGTTTTGCGTTGTGATGACTGCATCAGCTATCATTTAGGCACTGCTTTTGAAGAGGGTCTGACTACTGAGGAATTATACGAAATATTGGCTGTCGCAAATATCGTTGGTGGTTCAATTTGTATTCCGCATACAAGAAGGGCTGTAGAGTATTGGGAAGCACTGCAACATTAGCAGCAAGATCTACTCCTCCTGGTCTGAAGCGATTAAATTTTCTATTGCATCTTCAGCCTTTTCACTGAGAACTGCAGCAGCTGCTTTTACAGAATCGAAAACATCTTCTATGGATTCACCGACAGTGTTGGATAACGCCGTTAGGACTGATTCTGAAGAAACTGTAGATTCAGCTAAAGCTTCAACATCTGTTTTGGCTTTTGATGTAGAACCCGCATCAGCTTTTTGCGTGTTTGTTTTGGGTTGCTTCGCGTCCGCCGACTCCTTTTTTACGGGAGCTTTCTCTTTTTGGGCAGCCTGTTTCTCTTTATTCTCAGCTTCTCTCTTTTCCTCTTTTTGCAATTTCTTTTCTATCTGTTCTCTTGTCTTCAACATGTCAGCTAGCTTATCTTCTTTGGACTTGATTCTTTCTTCAATCATAGCAAGCTTAGCCTGTCTGATTTGCATTTCAAGCTGACCATCCGTCGTATTGATCCGCTTGTTTTGAAACTCAATATCCCTCTTATCGCGTTGGATTGAATTTTCCATTTTTTTAATCGCAGACATCAGGCCGTTATGTCGACGCTTAATTCTCTCAGAAGAAGTAGAATCTTTACCTGAAGAACCAAATTTCTTTTCCTTTACTAATTTGAAAGCAGCATCCAGCTTTTTCCAAACATGAGATCTGTCTGACCGAGTAAAGTCTGTCGAATTGAATTTTGACTGCAAGTCTTTTAATTCATTAAATATAGGGTGAAGACCTAAACCATCATTTACCTTTTGCTCAATAGTCTTCAAGGCATCCAAAAAGGTATTGGCTTGTTCTTTTGAGGTTTTTGAAAATTCATCATTAAGTGATTTTCTAAGCGCCTTCAATTTTCCAAAAAGATCATTGGTATTGGATCGCAATTCGTCTGCATGTTCTCTAAATAAATTCTTTTCTCTCACCTGCCCTTGCACCTTTGACCAAAAACCTTTCAACTCTTCCCACACACTCTCATCAAATGAGGACAACTGTTCTATTTTGTCTTTAAATTGATTTATCTCACCATTATATGCCTCTCTTAGCTTTGCCGATAAGACGACGAAGTGCCATTCCGTTTTCGCCCTATTGATCAAATCAGTTCGCTCAACTCGAATATCATCTGGCAATAAACCTTCGGCCATTGAGAGCTCACGTTCAATTACAGTGTGATTTTCTGGAAAAGAAACGGGACCACCGTTTCTCCATAGATTCATCATTTGATTGTAAAAGACTTCGGTAACAGTAGACGCTTCAAACGAGTAAATTTTCACTTTATTTTCGTCGTTCAATAATTCAAGTGCGAGGAGGATTTTCTCGTCCTTATCGTTGGACCCCCAAATGACCATTTTAGTTTTCATGTCGCTAGTTTCTAATCGTAAATTCAATAGAGCAGACCTCTATATTAGACGTATGAGCGACCTACTTTGTTCACCTGTTTTGCAAAATAATGGCTTAAATGTTGGTAAGAATTGCTTATGTAGCCAAAACCGATTCCTTAAGGATGTTTGCACTCACTAAATATTCACTAATTTGTACTGCATTGGTCGCGGCACCTTTACGTAAATTATCTGCTACTATCCACATATTTAGTCCATTTTCTACTGAATCATCACGACGTATTCTTCCAACGAATACTGGATCCAGATTTTTAGAATACAATGGCATTGGATAGATGTTATTTTCTACATCATCCTTAACTACTAAGCCTTCGCTATTTTCTAGTAACTGGCGTACTTCATCAATGTCAAATGGCTTCTTCAATTCGATATTTACTGACTCAGAATGACCACCATCCACAGGTACACGTACTGCAGTTGCAGTAATCTTCAAGTCATCATCACCTAGAATTTTTCTGGTTTCATGGACCAATTTCATCTCTTCCTTCGTGTATCCATTTTCAAAAAATATGTCACAATGTGGAAGACAATTTTCAAATATTTGATAAGGATAAGCATCTGGTTCAGTATTATCTATACCATCTCGTTCAGAGGTATATTGTTTGACAGCCTTAACTCCTGTACCAGTAAAGGATTGGTATGTCGAAATAACTAATCGCTTTATTCCATATTGTTCATGTAATGGACCTAAAGCCACTACCATTTGAATCGTCGAACAATTGGGGTTGGCTATGATTTTATCTTCTGCTGTTAATTCGCTCGCATTTACTTCAGGGACAATTAGTTTTTTTGAAGGATCCATTCTCCAGGCTGAAGAATTATCCACAACAAATGTTCCTTTCTCTGCAAACTTTGGTGCCCACTCTTTTGATACACTTCCTCCTGCAGAAAAAATGGCAAGATCTACATTGCTATCAACTGCAGTTTGCAGACCGATCACCGTATGTTTACTTCCTTTGAATTCAACAGTTTTACCTACAGATCTTTCTGATGCAACGGGAAGCAACTCAGAAACTGGAAAATTTCGCTCTTCCAGCACATTTAACATCACTTGGCCAACAAGCCCTGTGACTCCAACAACTGCTACTTTCATAAATTTAACTTTGTAATGACAATCATATTAGGTGCTAAAGATACGTTCTAAACAAAGAATAAGCTATGTTTACTCCATGCTAATGCGTAGATTTTTTACTCTAGGGCTATTGTTTGTCTCTGTAATTACTCATTCTCAGTTTACTGACGATTTTACAGATAATGAATTGGTCACAAACCCCCAATGGACAGGCGATCTATCCGATTTCGTAGTCGAACAAGGAATATTGAGACTCAATGCTTCAGATGCTGGTACAAGTCAGTTATCTACTCCAATTAGTCTGGTAGATGATTATCAGTGGGAATTGAAATTCATTCTCGATTTCGCGCCATCAAACAGCAATCAATTGGTTATATATCTGTGGAGTGAATCGGCAGAACTCGCCCAAAGATCCCTTGCTTTACGTATCGGTCAAACTGGTTCTGATGATCCAATATCATTAGTAGAATTTCCGTCTAATACTATTTTGGCGGAAGGTGTTTCAGGTAGAGTAGCAACTGACCCAGTAAACATGGAATTAAGAATGAGTTTGGAAAATTCTTTCTTGACCGTTCAATCTAGGAAAGATGGCGAGCGAGTTTTCACGACAGAAATTGAATCACTTATCAGTGATGATTTTCTAGGGCCTGGATTTTTTGGTTTAGAGTGCAGCTATACATCCACTCGTACAGATGCATTTTCATTTGACGACATTTCCGCTGGCCAAGCTGAGGAGGACGTCCTTGCACCTCAGATTGTAGAGTCCTTATTTGTGCCTGACAACCAATTTTGTTTGTTATTTAATGAGTCTATTGACATAGATAATAGTAATGTCCAACTAGAAGCCAATCAGCAAACAATTGGAGATGTACAACTTACAGAGAGTCAACTCAAATTTGCAATTGAAGATATTGCACCTGAAGAATTTCTGTTGTCCATATCTGGTATCTTAGATTTGTCTGGAAATGAGTTAGATACCTCCATTATGTTGAAGCCTTTATTTACGCCTGAATTGGGTGATCTATTGATCAATGAAATTCTGTTTAATCCAGTAACTGGTGGCGTTGACTTTGTTGAAATTATCAATCAGTCAACGCGTTCGTTGAACCTTCAGAACCTCGTTATTCTCAATTCAACAAACAATCAGCAAGAAGAGTTATCCAATCAAATTGAAATTAGTTCTGGAGGAATTTTGGCGTTTACTGAAGATCCTCAACAGACCATTGCCTTGTATCCATCTAGCATTGCTGATAATATAATCAATACTGATCTTCCGGCATTTAATAATGGTGATGGCAATGTTAGTCTTCTCTTTAATGGTCAGGTGCTGGATGTCTTTGATTATGACGAAGATTTTCATAATCCACTAGTAGACGATGAGGATGGTGTAAGTCTCGAACGAATTTCTCTTCAATCTTCTACAAACGATTCAGACAATTGGACCTCAGCTAGTCAAACCTCTGGGTTCGCCACTCCAGGAAATCAAAATTCAACTGTAAGAAATTCAGACAACGGTTTTACAGTAGATATAAACGAATCATTTTCTCCAAATGGTGATGGTCAAGAAGATGAATTAATGATTCAAATTAATACAGATCCGGGTTTTCTGGCAACCATCAATGTGTACTCTGATACAGGTGTTCATATCACTACAATAGGTAACAATATATTGTTGGGCACCCAAGATATAATCACTTGGGATGGACGATTGGATTCGGGAGAGATAGCACCGATTGGGATATATGTCCTCCACATCAGTTTGTTTGATGAAAATGGGAACACCATGCAAAAGCAAAATGCTATTGCTCTTGTAGATTTTCTTGACTAAGCTTGGAAAGTTTTATGTCCAGCGTCAAGTATTTGCCTGACTCTTTCTTGGTTTGCAGCTTGAGCATAAACTCTTAAGACAGGTTCTGTGCCCGAAGGTCTGACCATAATCCATTCATCATCTGCAAGATAAAATTTGTACCCATCGAGCTTTTCCACTGATAACACAGCTTGATCCCCAATGGAGTTAATTTCATCATTTGCACATTTATCAATGATTGACTTTTTCAATTCTTCTGTAATATGTAAGTCATCTCTGTCAAAGTAAAATGGGCCGACTTTATCATATATTTCTTGAATCAACTCGCTGATTGATTTTCCAGATTTTGCCATAAATTCCATGATCATCAGTCCTATCCATATGCCATCTCGTTCTGGAATGTGACCTTTAACTGCAAGTCCTCCGGACTCTTCGCCTCCAACAATGATGTCTTCTTCAATCATTATCTCAGCTATGTATTTAAATCCAATTTTGGTTACTTCAATATCAAGCCCATAGAGCTCTGCCAATTTTTTCATTTTGTCTGTAACAGAAAAAGTAATGACAACCTTGCCATCTAGTTTTTTGAATTCTTTTTGATAGTAAAGGAGCAACAATAATATATGATGCGAGTCTACAAATTCACCATTGCCATCGAACATGCCAATTCGATCGGCGTCTCCATCATTAGCCAATCCAAGATTGATAGATGGATTTTGTTTGATTACATCTGATAATTCTGACAAGTTTTTTCTAATGGGTTCTGGCGCTTGTCCATGAAATGAAGGATTGTATTCGCAATGCAACAATTCAGCTTCTGGAAATAATGTGCGGACAATGTTTTGCCCTGAACCATACATGGCATCATAAGCTAAATGTATTCCCGAATTTTTAATAAGATCGAGATCGAAGTTATCCTTGATATGGGTCAGGTACATGTCTTCCATATCGATATATTCTATTAAGTCATTCTCCTCTAGTTCTTTGACAGTTGGCATCGTCCCTAATGGATTTTCAGGAATGATCGCTTCTACTTCTGCAATTTCTTTTGGTATAGTTGGACCTCCAAACTTAGATTTCAATTTGAATCCATTGTAGCTGGGTGGATTGTGACTTGCAGTTATCACCACACCTAGATCAGAACTTGTCTTTACGACAGCCAAACTGACCATCGGAGTAGATACAAATTCCTTGGACATCAAGACTTTAATGCCATAATTTCCAAATACACTCGCTGAAGTTTGACTAAAGAGTACTCCTCCAAATCTGCAATCGTATCCGATCACAACTTGTTTCATATCGTTCTTCAGCATCCATTGGGCTGTAGCCTCACTTACACGCTTTACATTATCTACGGTATAGTCTTGAGCGATGATAGCTCTCCATCCGTCAGTTCCAAACTTAATTATACTCATGAATTACGGGAATTATAGGTTGCTATGATAAAATTATGAAATATAATTGGGAATTAGCACAAATATGAAAAACGATCTAATTCTGGGTTAAATTATTAATAAACTGACACTTACATATGTAATATTTTTGTAATATTACATCATGTTGAGCTACACAGATAACTACAGATACAAAGGCTTACGGTCTCAATTGGTAGCAAGCCTAAGACAGAAAGGAATCAAAAGTGAAAAAGTCCTGAAAGCAATTGCTGCTATTCCCAGACATTTTTTCCTTGATGAGGCTTTCGCCGAATGGGCTTATAAGGATACCGCATTTCCTATTGCCGCAGGGCAGACCATTTCTCAACCGTTTACTGTAGCTAGACAATCAGAGTTACTCAATATTCGATGGCGGGATAAAGTCCTCGAAGTTGGGACAGGATCAGGATATCAAGCTTGCGTATTGAATAAGATGGGAGCCAAAGTGTACACCATTGAACGGCAAGAAGAATTATTCAAAAAGACTGCTGAGTTACTTCCTAAAATTGGATTTAATGGAGTAAGAACACTTATGGGAGATGGCTATGAAGGAGCTGAGCGATTTGCACCATTTGATAAAATTTTGGTAACGGCAGCGTGTAGTATCATTCCCAAGACATTGGTCAAGCAATTGAAAAATGGTGGCATCCTTGTGATCCCTGTTGGAGAAGGCAATGATCAACGGATGATGAAAATCACAAAGAAAGGAGAACAAATGGAAATTATGGAACATGGCACATATCGCTTTGTGCCTATGCTTGAAGGTGTAGCAGTTTCGATCTGATAAATCACATTTATTATCTAAAATATAATGTTGAACGGCCTTTTCTAGGTCAACCTGGCAGTGTCAAGTTTAGTCCAATAATTTTTATTTAAATTTTACGTTTAATTCTTCAGATGCCATTCTGTCTGATCAATTTCCGATAGTATTAAAATAGACAGAACTATATCTAATAGTCGAAGAAAAGCCATACAATTCAAGATTGATTGATTAATTATTACTAGGTAATTAGTTGTGAAGTGTTTATTTGACCAAAAGGTTAAACTAAATAACTCCAACATTGTCAAACGTATCGAATACAATTATCCAAATGAAAATAAGCTTCAACATTTTTATTTTATTCTGTTGCATATCATTTTGCTACGGACAGGAAATTCAAGTAATTGGAGCAGGCAATTCATTAGACATTATAGCAACAAGTAGTGACCCAAATTCAAATCCGGAAAAAGCAATTGATGGAAGTGGTTTAGAAACGGATGTTCAAGTGGCCTCTAGATTCTTAGCACATTCCACCTTAGGAGCAACTATAGATGATATTGAGCACGTAACTAATGTTGGAATTGAAAATTGGATTGATGAGCAACAGCAACTTGCATTAACAAATTATACTGATCCTACAGTTACTATTCTTTTTGAATTATATAATAATTGTATTGAGGCTCTAGGACAAGACGACTGCGATGAAGAGTTTATGCCTAATACAGTTATGTGGAGATATGCCTGGTGGCATAATACAATGAACAAACCAGACAAACTTCGTCAGCGTGTTGCAATGGCATTAAGTGAAATTCTAGTTGTTTCTGATCAATCTGATTTAACAAACATACCTCATGGCATCGCTCATTATTATGATATTCTAATGCATCATGCTTTTGGAAATTTTGAAGATTTATTAAATGAAGTCACCTTAAGTCCCGCGATGGGCTTTTATTTAAGCCACCTCAATAATCCTAAAACTATCACGGAAGAAAACATTCGGCCAGACGAGAATTATGCAAGAGAAATTATGCAACTGTTCACTATCGGATTGTATGAATTAAATCAAAATGGAACTAGAAAAATTGATTCGTCTACTGGTAAGTGGATTCCAACATATGACAATGATGACATCAAAGGACTAGCAAAGGTATTTACAGGCTTGAGTGGTTCTGCCTGGGCTGAAGAAGAAGATCAAAGTCCAGTGCGATTTGGTAGAAACCATTTCAGATATTCTTATGTCGATCAAATGAAAATGTATGACGAATGGCACGAACCTGGAGCAAAACAGATAGTCGGAAACGTTACAATTCCTGCTGGACAGACAGGAATAGAAGACATTGAAATGGCAATCAATCATTTATTTAACCATGAAAATGTTGGACCATTTATAGGAAGACAACTTATCCAACGATTGGTCAAATCAAATCCATCAGATGATTACATAGAACGTATTTCGGCTGTATTTGCAGACAATGGAAGTGGTGTAAGAGGCGACTTGGCAGCTGTGATCAAAGCGATATTACTTGATCCAGAAGCAATAGAATGTTTTCAAATCAATAGCTCGAGTAATGGAATGCTGCGTTCTCCAATGATTAGATATACACAATTGATGCTTGGTTTACAAGCAGAGACGAAGTCTGATTGGTTTTGGAATTCAGGATACTATTATCAACTACAGACGGAGCAACATATCTTGTCATCGCCAACAGTGTTTAATTTTTATTCGCCTGAATATGTGCCAAATGCAGACTTCGCATATCTTGAATATGTTGGACCAGAATTTCAAATATTAAATTCTTCTACTTCTTCAAATTACATCAATTGGATGTTGCTCACACTAAATCGAGATTATCTAAACACCAGTTTTGATCTTGATATCCCGCATCTATTGAATGAAACTACTGAAATTCCATATACAGAGGATGTCCCATCACATCAGGCTGAATTTACAGATCCATTATTTGAAAGTTTGCAAAATCAGCCAGCTGAATTTGTTGACTACCTAGATCTGTTGTTTGCAAATGGTCAACTATCGGTCGACAAAAAAGAGAACCTTGTCAATGCGATGGAGCGGTCAGATGTGTTTCAAAATAGTAGACACGCCGCTGATTATGCATTGTTCATGCTCATGATTGATCCAGATTATCTAATAATGAAATAAACAAGTTGTAATGTCAAGATATTCCAGAAGGAAATTTATCGGTTCATTGCCATGCATGGCGCTTGGTTCTTCTACAGTTTATTCTTCATTAGTTAACTTGAAAGGAATGTCAAGTTTACTTGCCTCAACAGCTGATATAGGAGAAGATTACAAAGCGTTGGTTTGCATATTATTAGCTGGCGGTAACGATTCATTTAATATGTTGGTGCCACGCAGCCAGACTGCTTATGATCAATATGCAACAACTAGGTCTAATCAGTCTATAGCCAAGGATGAGCTGTTATCCATTCAACCCATTACTTCAGACGGTAGACAATTTGGACTACATCCTTCCATGAGAAAATTAAAAGATGTATTCGATTCTGGTAATCTGGCATTCGTTTGCAATGTGGGCACATTAATAGAACCGTTGACGCCATCTCAGATCAATAGAAATGCCAGTAATTTGCCATTGGGATTATTTTCTCATTCTGACCAAGTCATGCATTGGCAAACAGCATTCCCACAGGATCGTTCTGACAAGGGCTGGGGAGGAAAAATTGCAGATGTCATTAAATCAATGAATACAGACAATGGGGTTTCCATGAATATATCCCTTGGCGGGAATAATATTTTTCAATCCGGAAATGAAGTAGTAGAGTATGCGATCAACAATGACGGCGCTGTGGCTATTGTAGGTTGGGAAGAAACGCAAGTGCCATTCATCAATTTGATGAGGGAGGATATTACGGATATGATCAATAAGGAGTATGAAGACATTTTTAAAGATTCCTATGCAGGTACATTAAGAAGATCAATTGAGAGTAATGAAATATTTAATACAGCTATTGGTCAAGTAAATTCATTTAGGACTCCATTTTCAAGTGAACGATTTTCACAGGATTTAAGAATGGTTGCAACAAGTATTGCTGCCAGACAGACCTTAGGAATGAAACGACAAATCTTTTTTGTAGAATTAGGAGGCTTTGACAATCACGATGAATTGTTAAATAATCATGCCCAGTTATTATCTGTTCTTGACAATGGACTCAGTTCATTTCACGACGCTACAGTTGAGCTAGGTTTGGAAGATTGTGTAACATCGTTTACCATTTCTGATTTTGCTCGTACACTTACATCTAATGGCAATGGAACAGATCACGCCTGGGGAGGTAATGCCATGGTGATGGGTGGAGCAGTCAAAGGGAAAGATCTGTATGGTAACTACCCAGAGCTTGCCTTGGGTTCTAGTAGTGAAATTGGGGATGGCATCTTTGTGCCAACTACAAGTGCAGATGAATATTTCGCAGAATTAGCATTGTGGTTTGGGGTCTCGCCTAATGACTTGTCCTTGGTTTTGCCAAATCTTGGAAACTTTTATTCCTTTGACCCTAATCAATCACCACTTCAATTTCTAGCTTAATTATTGAATTCATGAAAAAGCTACTTATCATATTTTTTATCCTGAGTGCATTTGATCTGTCCGCGCAATGCGTTGAGGATAGCCATCATGCCTTTGAAAACAGTGGGTGGTTTTCTTGCCAAAAAACGATAAGTGATAATCCCGAGCGTGGTATTTCGCATTGGGTAATGTATGATCTGGCTTCGATTTATGGATTAGTGAATATGGAAATTTGGAACCACAATGTATGGGGCGAAACAGAAATGGGAGTTAAGAAGATCATACTAGATTATTCTATAGATAAAGAGAATTGGGCTAGTACTGGAATTATTGAAATAAGTAAAGCGACAGGTTCCTGGAAGTATGTCACAGGTGATCCAATTGAACTCGGCGGACTAACTGCACGGTATGTATTGATAACGGTATTGGAAACCTGGAGTCAAAATGAAGATTGTGCAGGAATTGCCGAACTTCGATTTGGAGTAGAAGAAACGACAACAAGTACAACTGAAACCACATTAGCTAATACAATTGAGTTATCTCCAAATCCAGCGTCGGATATATTAAGCGTTTCGTTTAGCGATTATATGAACAATGCTACTATCCAAATTGTCAACGGCATAGGCCAAATAGTGCAATCAATGCCAATAGAAGGAGAGAAGTTTTTGGATGTAGAAATTGCACATTTGGAAGGGGGAGTATATCATATGCAGGTCATATCGAAAGAATCAACGGCGACCAAGTCATTCATTAAAATAGACTAAGAGAGTTAAATATTTACTTCTTTCCATTTTATCTTTTAAATTGACAATTATGAAAGCAGCACAACACTTACTTTTTATCTTCGCAGTGTCCATCTTTTGTTATTCGTGTGCAAAGGATACTGGAACTGTAACCGTTACCTATCAAGAAGCAACAGCCATTTATGGAGATCTTGAAGCAGTACGACAATTGCCTCTTAAAGAACAAAGCAGAGAGATTAACAATCCGGGTAAAATCTATATAGGACAAAACTATATTTTAATTGGAGAAGAAGGAGAAGGTGTTCATGTCATAGACAATAACAATCGGACTTCACCATCTTCAAGTGCTTTTATAAGCATTCCCGGCAATCGAGAATTTATCGTTATTGGAGATTTTCTTTATGCTGAATCATACTATGACGTAGTCAAAATTGATGTGAGTGATCCTAAAGAACCTCAATTAGTCGGAAGGGCATTGAATGCAATCCAGGAAGAATTGACCAATGAAATAGGAGAGACTGTTCTTGGGTTTTCCTATGAGACAAAAACAATTGAACTTGACGAAACTGATGATTTCTTTACTGAAATTATAGGTGATCAATTGGTTTATAAAGATTTTGCAAATAACATTATTCCAAATTCTGCTGTGCCAACTTCCTTTGCTGGCAACAGTCAGGCACAAAGTGGAACCGTCAACCGACTCGCACTACATAAGCAGAATCTGTATGTCATCAGCAACAATAATATAACAGTCGTTTCTGATCAAGGATCATTTGGTAATGAAGTCTCAAAACAACAATCTCCAGTGGAGGATATGGAAACCATTTTCTCGCACGAAGATTTATTATTTGTTGGCTCAAGAACCGCCATGTCTATATTCGAAGCCAGTGAGAATGGAGCAGTTGATCAAGTGAGCTCTTTTGACCACGCGACCTCCTGTGATCCTGTACTTCCGCATGAAGATGTGGCATATGTGACTTTGCGAACTGGAGATTTCTCTGAATGTCCAGGTAACATAAATGCAATGTTGGTCATAGATGTGAGTCGAATTGATCGCATACATGAGCTTGAAGAAATTAACATGAGTAGCCCGTATGGAATGTCAATTATAGGGGATCAATTATATGTTGGCCAAGGCAATAATGGATTGGAGATTTACGACATTTCGAATCCAAGAAAACCAGAGCATCTCAATAGCGTTGACATAGAAGCGTTTGACATTATTGCAGACCCTGTAAATGCAGACTTCATTTTTATTGCAGGACCAAATCAATTGAGTCAATTTAAAATTGGAGATACGCAATCATTTGACATGCAGAGTCAAATTGGCTTCTGATGAAAGGACATTTTGTATGTCTTTGTCTATTCATTTTTGCATCGTCTGTTTTTTGTCAAAAGAATAATAGGGATGAACTGGCACTTGCAATTTTGCATGATAGTTCTAAATATATCGGCAAGAAGATTTCAGAAACTGATGGTAAAATTCAATTGCAAATTACAACTGGCGATACCATTACAGTGCATAGACTCCAAACCTATAAATTTTATGACAATAGCAATGGCATAGTTTATCCGAATGGCAAATTTTTTAAAACGACTGGATTTTTCTTTGACTTCACCTTTGGATTAAATGCAAATTTATTTGGAGGTAGTGGTTCTGTTCATACAGAATATTTATTTGGAAAAAGATTCACAAAGCAACTCGATCTTGCTGTAGGTTTTGGTACCGAATTTAACCAAGTTGAGATAGGTGGCTTTGAGTTTGATACACAGTTTGTCAGCCTATTTGTCCAAGGCAAATATTATATATTGAATGTAAAGCCAAGACCGTTTGTATTTGGTAGAATTGGATATGGCGGCTCAGCTGAAGATGAACAAGACAGAATTGACATGGGAAGTAGTGGTGGCGCAAATTTCCAATATGGTATTGGATTACAGTTCGCTGGAAGAAAGAGATCCAGATTCCATTTAAGTTTGGGGCATTATTACCAGCCAGCAACGGGCACTGAATTCTTTCTTGACACCATTGGTAATGAAATAGAAACGAGCTTTGATATTAAAATCCAACGACTAATTCTAAAACTAGGTTGGCAATTCTAGTTACTCTATTTTTCTACCATCTGCTTTCTCAGAACGATAAGATGTTCGACCAACATTATCCAAATCAACAAGAAGTGAAGCAAATGCACTTGAATTTGAGGTGCGATAGACTTGACCACCATAGGTTATTTTACCAGCTCTTCTGTTCCAGTCTTTGGCAAGTAAAACAAATCGGCCTCCTGCTTTTTCATTTGGCCCAAACATCAAAAAACGGTCGTCATCATCAAAGTTGATGGCAAATCGATTTTCTCTTGGTGAAAAAGACAAAATGCCTGGAGTTCCTTTTTTGAATACAATTTCATCTACCTTCCTTCCATTACTTAGTTTGATTTTGCCATCATCAATCGCAGCGGACTCACTTTCCAATTCTCGATACAACACGATGTCTTCTGAGAGGTAAAATTGAACCCGTTTCAATTCATCAACTGACCAATTGTATTCATTATATAAATCCTCTGTAAAATAGCTCAGGCGTTTGCTACAAGAGCAAATGGTGAGAAGAATGACGGCTGACAAGATTGTTGTTTGTACTATTTTCATGGTATTTCTTTAAAATCAAAGAAGAAGAATCTTTACTTAGACATCAAGAAATCCAATTTGGTTTAACGCCAATTTTAACATTTAACAGTCTGGTAATTGTAAGTGTTAACACACTTAACGTATCAATTTCCTCTTCTTTTGAAAAAATTCTTTCATAATTAAGGAACAATCATCATGGAGAAGGCCGTATGCCATTTTTGTCTTAGGATGAAGAAGTTCTTTGCCATATTGCATAAACCCTTGTTTGTCATCTTCTGCACCGTATACCAATCTGCCGAGTTGAGCCCAACGCAAAGCCCCGGCACACATGGGACAAGGTTCGAGAGTGACAAACAATTCGCATTGCTGTAAATATTTGGTGCCGAGAAAATTAGCAGCAGATGTAATGGCCAACATTTCTGCGTGAGCAGTTACGTCATTCAACAATTCTGTTTGATTGTGGGACTTTGCAATGATCTGTTTATTGCACACCATAACTGCTCCGACAGGTATCTCACCAGCTTCTTCAGCCATTTGGGCCTGTTCGAAGGCTTTTTTCATAAAATATTCGTCGGAGTACAATTCCATCTTGTTGTAATTGTACAAATAAAAAATTGAAGCAGAATGATTTCATTTTAATTTTTGATTTTATAGAAGCACATACCATTTAGATTAGTATTCAATAAGACTAATGTGCTAAAATGGAAGATAACTCAGTGGCGCATAAAACAATCTAATACAATTAATTGCAACCCTCTATATAAATGTGCAACTCTGCATTTGGTGGGCAATAGAAATCAGATAATAATTCTATGGCATCATTAGCTGTTAAAATTGTTGACCCATTTGCCTGTACAGTAGCTGCTGATTCTATTAGACTATCTGCCTCATAAAAACCATCTATGATTGTACTCGAAGTCTGAGTAAGGACAGTTGGACATGGACAAGTTGGTCCTTCCTGAATACAGATATCATCAATAGCCATATCTCCCCTAAAAACAGTGCCACTAGAACAGGTAATTCCCGTGATTTTTAGTGCAATAAATGAATCAGAAAAACTACATAGTGGTACAATATGATCCTGCCAAAAATCACCTTGTTCACCCGTAATTGAAAATACATTTGTATAGTTGCCAGATGCCGCTGGTGCTTCTATTTCTAATTCCATTGTACCAATACATTGACCATAAAGATGTGTGCTAAAATTCAAATGTGGATCTGATAATCCACTGATGTCAAATACTGTGGAATAGACGATAGCACTATCTGATGCAGCCATACCACTAGATTCTAAATATAAATATTCAGCAGAACCATTGTTACCAGATGACGGACCAGTCCCACCCGAAACCGTGGTTCCACTATGTACGTTCCAATGTTCGCGCAAAGCAATGCTATCTAAATCTCCAGACCAAGCTTGTGTTAAGGAACCTAATTCAAAATCCTCACAAACTGGAGCAATAACTGGGGCAAAATTTGAACATGCGCCAGGATCTTGAATGGTCATCTGTAGTGAACAATTTGAGTTATTATCATCAGTAATTGTAATATTAAAATCGCCATTACCTGCTGGTAAGTTGTTAATGATCAATGGGCTTCCGTAATTCGCATTTGCAGTAATGTCTCCAGAAATAGTGTATGAAGTCCCTAATAGATAGCCAGATGGAATAATAGATAAAGAAAAAATATCATCACTGTTATCAGTAGGAGACCCGTCATTAAAACAATCATCTATGATTAGAGCGGCACCTATAATAGCACACGAATTACAATTAGCACCATCGATAACGCAAAACTCATCAATTGCAATATCACCTCTGTTAACTGGACCTGTAGATCCATCACATGCAGTAGCTGTTATTTTAAATGCAACCAAATCGTCGATTACATTACAAAGCGGAATCGACTGTATTTCCCAAAATTCACCAACACTTCCAGAATGAGAGTAAATCGTAGAATAAACACCTGAATTCACAGGTGCTTCTAATTCGACAGTAAGTGTACCAACACAATCTCCATAGAAATATGAAGCGAAACTCAGAGTAGGATCTGATAAGCCATTTACATTATAGGATGGAGAATATAAAACAGCAAAATCACCAGCTGGCAAAGGAGAGGGAATATTACCAGTTTCAAAAAAAATATATTTATCACTATTGTAGGCTCCAGTTGGTCCTGTATTAGTAGTGCCTGTTGGTCCAGATCTAATATTCCATTTTCCGGGTGTGCCATTGCTATTAAAAACCACATCTCCATACCAAGTAGATGGTAAAGGTGACTGTTCAAATGACTGACAACTTGGTGCTTGGTTGGGTGGAATAGTTGAGCAGGCTCCTATATCTGAGACAATAAAACTATTGATGCAATTAGGATCATTATCATCTGTTATGGTAAAATTAAGATCACCAAAACCTACGGGAATTGCAAGACTTATACTTGCGCCATACACTCCAGAAGCAGAAGCATCTCCGCTTACAGTATAACTAGTCCCAAGTAAGTTCCCATTTGGATCAAGAGAAATCACGGCAAAATCATCATTTGGATTTGATGGAGTGCCATTATCTTGGCAAAGCCCGGGAATCATTCCGGGATTTGAAATGGAACATACGGAACAATCAGCACCTTTTTCTACACAAAATTCATCAATGCCTATGTCACCCCATCCAAAGATACCACTGCTTCCATCACAATGGATGACTGAAAACCTAAAGCTTATTAATGATTGTGTGACATTGCAAAGTGGGATAATCTGAGGTAACCAGAAATCTCCTACTTCACCAGATTGAGTAAATATATTGGTAAAATTCCCTGAACCTGCGGGTTCTTCGTAATCTATCATTAGTGTACCAATACAATTTCCAAACATATGAGTAGCAAATCTGACCTGAGGATCCGAAATATTACTTAAATCATACACTGGAGAATACAGCGTATATGTGCCAGAGAGTTGTGCTCCTGTCGCTTCAAAATATAAATAGTAATCAGTATTGTCATACCCAAATGAAGGGCCGGTATTGGAAGAGTTTGTTGGACCAGTATTTACATTCCATGCAGCTGTGGTATTATTAGGTGTCCCTATATCGCCAGTCCAGTTTGGCAGTAATACTCCATTTTCAAAATCATTACAATCAGGTACAACAAGGGGTGCATCATAAGAACAACTGCCAGGGTCAGCAATTGTGAGATTCAATGTACAATTGGAATCATTGTTATCTGTAATGGAAATATTTAGATTAGAACTTCCAGCAGGAAGTCCGTTAAAAGAAACTGCACTCCCATATGTTGCAGTCCCGTTTAAATCACCTGTTATCGTATACGAACTTCCGAAATCCACAGCAGATGGGGATATAGAAAGATCATATGTGTCATCGTTAGAATTGTTAGGAGTTCCATTGTTATCGCAATCAGTAATTACAATGCCTGCATCTAGAATTTCACATGGTCCACAGCTCGTATGATTGTATTCAATCGTAAAATCAAACCCATCATCAGACCACCGATTGTCCCATTCAATGTAGTATGTATTTCCATCATAGACAAGAAAGGAAGTTTCGCTGGCATGATTAAAAAAGCTCTGTGTGTTACTTTTACATTCATCATCAGCCTGACCCTCCAACATTAAATTAGAACAATTTCCTTCATAGACCCATAGTCTTGTATCCGCACCACCAAAGCATGAACTTACGGTCACAGTCGAATTGCAATTTGCAATAAACTTGTACCAGTTGGAATGAGAGGCAGGACTGTTTTGTGCACCTCCTCCGGTCGTGGGACCTGGATCAGTTACGGAATAAGGTAAACTAACCTGAAGAGCATCTTGGCAATTATTAAAACTTACACATCCAGATGGAATGACAACATTAGCTGAATCAGTACAATTGGGATCATTTGCATCTGTAACAATAATTGAAATTGTCGCTCCTGGAGTAAATCCATTTCCATTGTTATCTAAAATTAAAGGTGTACCATAATTGCCAGTCGCAGTAATTGAACCAGATACAGTATATGTTCCAGTTAAATTAAATCCTACAGGATTTATTTCAATTTCGAATATATCATCTGAAAAATTGACTGGTGTACCGTTATTATCACAATCTAATAACACTGCGTTTATACCAACAATATTGCAAACACCATTGCAACCACCTGTCACACATGGCGCATTTATATACCGATCACTAATTAGAGCACCAGGCAATGGTCCAAATCCCTCATTAAAATTAATGCCGACACTATTTAAATGACAGTAACTCATTATCGTACCTCCGTTTCCTGGGATGACTACATTCAAACTGTCGTAGCAAGAACCTCTACTACAGTCGTCAATTCGCTCCATTGCAATGCCATCATTATTAATGTCCCACACACAAGCATGTGTATGACTGCTACCAAAATTATGTCCCAATTCATGTGCAATAACATATACATTCCAACTATACGTAGGAAATGGAACAACAGGTATTTTCAAACTTGCACTTACACCATATGGTCCAGAACCACTAGGTGAATATGTAGCACAAAGTGCATTCACCTGAGCTACTCCACCACCTAAGGGGCGGGAAGTGACATAGTGAGCTAATCTTCCATTGTAATTGTTCTGTCTTGAATGTGCGAAAGCCCGTAAAGCTTCATATGTACTTGCCGTAGTTTCCAAAGGATTGGCTGCTGATGTCCAAACAAAAATTTCTGAAATGGCAATAGGAATAGATTCGTTTGCATATAATATAGATACCTCATTAAATATATCGGCGATCCAGATTTCCACATTTGTTACTGATGATCCAAAATCCTGATAGGTAGCAAAATCTGTTTCAAAATAAATGTCTACACAATCTGAAGTTGCTCTTTGATTAGTTCCTGAGTGTCCTTCGATAGAATTTTGATCCCCATGTCCAAAAGTACCATCGCTGGTAAAGCAGGTGAAATCCAACTGATCTTTTGAATCCGATATGAAATGACCTTCATATGTACTCTCATCTAGTTTGTTTATTTCATAAGTACCATTACCATCAGTTATATATGCTTTTAACCCTTTTTCTGAAAAAGAAAAAGCAACATGACTATTCGTTTTGCCAAGTATATAACCATGGTAAAAACTAAGATTGGGAGCTGATTTCTCAAAACCATCTGAGGTGAGTAAACGATAATTATCTGCAAATAAATTAACTGATTGAAGCATAAATATGTCAGTGCCAAAATTTATACTGATCAGTTCACTTTTTTCTTCTAGAATAGAGCTTAACGCATCGAGTTGTATGTTGTAATAATCTGCTTTGGAAACATATCTGCCTTGCTCTTCAAACACAATGTCTTTTTGTTCTAGTATAGTCAGATTAGAAGCCTGTATTCCTTGCTTAAGTTTAGAATCGATATCGTTCTTAATTGCTTGCGAATAAATACCTATAGTGTATAAAAAACTGAGTAGTAAGATAGTAAGTCGTGTCATGGTTGAGTAGGTCTTCGTACGAACGGGCTCTCTTAAAATAAGATTTTTTATTCGAATAATTGTTTTCTACTCAAAATGAATGACAATCTGTCTGACTTTACACTTAAGATATATGGTTGAGGATCAAAAACTTGAGTCTTATATAACGATAAAACAATTAATTAGCTCGAACAAACAAAATCAATTTCTCAACCTCTTAAGCAAGTTGGGTATTTCATTACGAATTTTTCAGCAAGCTTTATATCTTTGCGCATGGAAACTCCACAAAATCATTTCTTAGGTTCGACGTCAGAAGCTTTTACTTTTGAAGACGTCTTATTGATTCCTTCCTTTTCTGAGGTCTTGCCACGTGACGTAGATATCTCCACTCAAATAACTACAGATATTAGAATTAATGCCCCTATCGTTTCGGCAGCTATGGATACTGTTACCGAATTTGCATTGGCAATTGCAATGGCAAGAGAAGGTGGTATTGGAATTGTACATAAAAATATGTCGATCGATGCACAAGCTGAACATGTGCGCAATGTGAAACGATCAGAAAGCGGAATGATCATAGATCCGGTAACCTTGCCAGCAGATGCAAAGGTTCAGGATGCACTAGATCTGATGAAGCGATTTAAGATAGGTGGAATTCCAGTGGTGGATGGCAGGCATCATTTGATTGGTATTTTGACAAATCGTGATTTGCGGTTTGAAAATAATTTTACAAAGCCTGTCACTGAGATCATGACTTCGGAGAATTTGATCACTGCTCCAGAAGGTACCGACTTAGATCAAGCAAGAGATATCTTGCAGCAATACAAAATTGAAAAACTTCCAGTCGTTGATGATAATAATAAGCTAGTAGGCCTAATTACCTATAAGGATATATTGAAAGTAGAAAGCTATCCCAATTCAAGCAAAGATAGCCATGGACGATTGCGGGTTGGAGCTGCTGTGGGTGTAACGCCTGATACAATGGATCGCATTTCTAAATTAGTAGAGATGGATGTGGATTTGATATGTGTGGATACGGCACACGGACATTCAGCGGGAGTTTTAGAAACAGTAAAGCAAATCCGTAAAGCATTTCCAGAATTGCAAATAGTTGGAGGTAATGTTGCTACTGGAGATGGCGCTAAGGCATTGGTAGAAGCTGGTGTCAATGCAGTGAAAGTAGGTGTGGGTCCGGGCTCTATTTGTACTACTCGAATTGTTGCTGGAGTAGGTGTTCCACAGTTGTCAGCAATCTATCGAGCGTCACAAGCCATCAAAGGATCAGGCGTTCCGATCATTGGAGATGGCGGTATTAAGTATACAGGTGAAATTGCAAAAGCTATCGCTGCTGGTGCAAGTTGTGTCATGGCGGGTTCACTATTTGCAGGAACAGAAGAAGCTCCTGGTGAAACCATTATTTTCCAGGGCAGAAAATTTAAAGTGTATCGCGGTATGGGTTCTCTGGGAGCGATGGAAAAAGGATCAAAGGACAGATATTTCCAAGATGTAGAAGATGACATTAAAAAATTAGTCCCAGAAGGAATAGAAGGACGTGTACCATTTAAGGGTAAAGTATCCGAAGTGATGGTCCAATACATTGGTGGATTGCGTGCAAGTATGGGCTACTGCGGTGCGAAGGACATCAGTTCAATGCAAGGATCCACAATGGTACGGATTACCAACTCTGGTATTAATGAGAGTCATCCACATAACATTACGATTACGAAAGAGTCTCCTAACTATTCGATGAGGAGGTGATTTTTTAATGTTGAACCTGCCTGCCGGCAGGCAGGTTTTGAATGCTTAATGTTTGAGCCTACTGCCGGCAGGCAGGTGTTGGATGCTTTTAATACAATGACAACTTAATTTAATTAAGAGAATGTCCTTCAATATTAACATTGGTCCCCTTTGTGTTCAAAGGGGATTTAGGGGATTAGATTTCCACCACTTTTACGAATGACTTCTAAAGGTGCAGTTCGTTTTAATAATCAAAATAGCGGAATTTTATAAAACCGTTAATCAACTGGCTCTTTGCCACTTGATCTTGATACTTGCCTTGACACTTCAATTAAACATTAACATTCAACATTAGAATGCAAAGCATTCTTAGGTATTGGTAGATGTATTCAACCAGTTCATCTATTAAATTCCCATAAGCATAAAAGAGGCTTTACTTTTCGTCAAGTAAATAGCCACTTCTTATGAAATCCATCCAAGATTTTTTTATTTTTTGTTCAGGTTCTAATCAAACAGTGCTTAATCGAACACCCACTGATGTACAAAAACATGTTGGTGTAGGCGCGACAATATTTTTTACAGGATTGTTTGCAACGGTTGCCTGTGGATATGCTTTGTACACTGTATTCAATTCATATATAATTGCTTCTTTAGTAGGAATAGTGTGGGGCATGATGATCTTCAACTTGGATAGATACATTGTTTCCTCATTGAAAATGACATCTTCTTTTGGACGCAATTTCGTTCATGCATTGCCAAGGCTTGTATTAGCAATAATTATTGCTATTGTTATTGCAAAGCCACTAGAATTAAAAATATTCCAAACAGAAATTGATGCTGAGTTGTCAATCATGCGGCAAGAAAATAAGGCACAACAAGAAGACCTGGTGTCGGCCCGATTCCAGTCAAGAGTAGACACCTTGCAATCAGAGATAGCAATCTTGAAAAGTGAAATTGGTAATTATGAAAAGCAACGGGATACTCTTGCAGCAATTGCCATTATGGAGGCAGATGGAACAGGAGGATCTCTACAACGAAATTTGGGTCCCATTTACCGAGCTAAAAAAGCAGATGCAGATAAAGCACAAGTTGAGCTAGAAGATGTATTGGCACGAAATGAACCTTTGATCAATCAAAAAACCGCAATGCTCAGTTCAATAAAAGAGAATCAAGACAAAGAGATTTTCAGATTAGAAGAAGCCAGATTGACAGGGTTTGCATCTCGTATGGAAGCACTTAGCAGACTTGCACATAAAAGCAATGCTATATGGATCGCCAATCTCTTTATCATGTTGTTGTTTATTGCCATTGAAACCGCTCCATTATTTGTCAAACTGATCAGTAAGCAAAGTCCCTACGATTTGGAATTGGACAAGCACGAAAATGTCTTTGTTTTGAATCATGCTTACACAACCGCTCTGAACAAAAATAAGACGGAGAATAAAATTGAGTATGCCACTAAACTGACCACACACAAAACTCGTGTTGCAATAGATACAGAAAAGCAAATCATCAAGGATGTAGTGGAAGAATCCTATGGAGAATTGAAAAACGGCAGTAAAAAATGGAAACAACTTTTCAATAGAGAAAATCTTTTTTCTTAAGTATAAACTTAAAGCAAAATATATTATACAGCAATGACGATTGTTTCCAAGATGAATAGGTAAAGATTAATCCAAACTTCTATAGTTTCGAATATCAGTTATGTAGAAATAAGTTGCTAATAATATCAAAATAATTATTGCTATATAGTTTAAAGTGCTGTGATTAAATTCTCCTAAATTTTCATTCCCAATTAAAAACAGAGCAAGTAAATTAAAAAACAACCCAATAAAACTTTTCTTACCGAGAAAAAAATATGGTTTCTTATTAAATTTTTTGCCCATAAATGTAAAAGTGCCGTTCTCGTTTTTTTGAAGGAAGAGGTAATTTTTATACTGCATGTTAAGTCATTTTCAAATTGGTATTCTATTCTTCATTTAAACGGCTGTCATTTAATAATCGTTCATATCTTATATCTATTTACATTAAACCTCAAACCTGACCCCCTCTAACCTTCACCACCACCCATCCCAGCTGTAGCCAATATGATCAAACCAGGAATCAAATTATTAACTGCATGTAACAAAATATTGGATAACATACCAAATCGGAGTCTCGCATATCCCATGACGAGTCCCATCATGAATTGAGGAATAATCAAAAATGGAATCCAAAACCACTTCATATCTCCACTAAAGTTTGTGAAATGCACATACCCAAAGATCATGGCAGTTGCGTAAAAGATGTAAGGAAATATATGGTCGACAAACTTACCAACTTTATCAAGCATCGTATTGCTTATACTAGCCAGAAAAATGCCAAACATCCCAAGAAGGAATACAGCTGAAGCCAAAAAAACAGCGGATATATTTGGAATAAATCCCGCAGATTCCAATTCGAGCATAACTTCTTGAGGGTATAAATCATGTCTAGGTTCCAAAAATGAAGACCCCAACAAGTAAATGAACAATGTGAAAATACACAACATTAAAAAAAGTGAACCTCTTCTAAATCGCAATGGAAACCTGAAAATAATCTCCTCCAGAACCGGTGCCGCTACTGCCAACATTAAAATAAAATTAACTGGTGAGGCCTCACTCAACATATCCTGTATACTGTGATCCAGGTCATCCAAATTGATCAAATAAGAAACAACTGTCATTGCAGCAATCGCCCCTACAAGAAATATATAATGCACACCCACCAATCGAAAGAAAGTTTCGACACCCATAGGTAACCTAGTGATCGTGCGATCAGGATATTTGAGAAATGAGATCAGGTCTTTGAGTATGCTTTGCGGCTGGTATGACATAGTAATTAATTGGTTTGTAAAATAAGTAAAATGAGGGATAAGAGGGTGTAAACCGTGCCTGAGGATTTTATAGCGGGTTAAATGACAGAAGACAGTACAGAAATTGCCTTTTATAATGAAGGATTTGATATTACAATTAAGAAAAGGAGAACTTCATAGAGCATCTTATATTGTCGACAGTTTAAAGAATTTTGAAAAGAGAGACTATCAAGTAACCAAACAGATGTTTGATAATTGGGATAAGTAAATTGTTTAAGATGGTCAAGATTTTAGACATGTATACTTTACTATTACTAATCGTGCCCATCTTAAGAATCTTATAATTCGTGTACAGAAAGGAATGCAATACATGATGTTTAAGCTTGTAAGATGACAAGATGATTGCTTGCACATTTTACGCGTCCAGATCGTGTCCATCTTAAGAATCTTATAATCGTGTACAGACAGGAATGCAGTACAATATGTTTAAGATGATAAGATGGCCAAGATGAAGACTTACACATTTACACGTACAGATCGTGCCAATCTTAAAAATCTTATAAATCGTGTACAGACAGGATAGCATCACTATAATCACGTATATTTGTTTTCACTAATATATTTCTAAGTAAACCAGAACAACAACACGTGTATGCAGGAAGTCGCCCACTCGTATTTAGATGAGCTCAATGATGTACAACGTCAAGCTGTGGTGCAAACAGAAGGACCAATTATGGTCATTGCAGGTCCAGGTTCTGGCAAGACAAGAGTACTGACCTATAAGATTGCACATTTGATCAATATTGGTATCGCGCCATGGCAGATACTAGCCTTGACATTTACCAACAAGGCTGCTCGTGAGATGAAAGAACGAATCGAGAAAGTAGTTGGCGGTTCAGCACGCAAAGTTTGGGCTGGAACCTTTCACTCTTTGTTTGCAAGAATCCTACGTGTGGAAGCGCACAAAATTGGTTATCCCAATGATTTTACCATTTACGATAGTGATGACACCAAGTCGCTCATCAATGAGTTGATCAAGACAATGAATCTGGACAAGAAAGCATACAACTCAAGTGTCATCAGGTCTCGGATCTCAGCATCAAAGAGCAATCTGATCACACCTAAAGCCTATGCGCAGAACGAGGATATGCTCAACTACGATAAGATGAATCGTAGACCGATGACATACAAGATCTATGAAAAGTATGTTGCCAGATGCAAACGGTCTGGAGCTATGGATTTTGATGATCTGTTGTTGCAGACATTTCGCTTGCTGTATGAGAATCCCGAAAATGTAAAGGAAAAGTATCAGCGTCAATTTTCTCATATCCTTGTTGATGAGTTTCAGGATACCAATTTCTTGCAATACGAGATACTGAAGCAATTTGTCAACTATGAAGGGAGTCAACAAAATGTCTGTATCGTTGGAGATGATGCGCAAAGTATCTATTCATTCCGTGGAGCAACGATTGAAAACATCCTTCAATTTGAAACGGATTTTCCTCAGCTGAATACCTTTAAGCTGGAGCAGAATTATCGGTCTTCTCAACATATTGTGGATGCCGCAAATGGAGTGATTGGGTATAATCGGAGACAAATCGATAAGAAGATTTGGACAGACAAAATAGCCGATCAAAAGATCAAAGTAATCAAAACGATTTCTGATAATGAAGAAGGTAGACGGGTTGCTGACTTAATCATCGAACAAAAACATCGGCACAATTTAAAGAATACGGATATTGCTATCCTATATCGGACAAATGCACAATCAAGGGTGTTTGAAGAATTTTTGCGGAGGCACAATATCCAATACCGAATCTATGGAGGCTTATCCTTTTATCAACGGAAGGAGGTAAAAGATTTGCTCGCGTATATGCGATTGACAGTAAATCCAAATGACGATGAAGCCTTCAAACGTGTAGTCAACTATCCCAAAAGAGGCATTGGCGCTAGTACAGTAAATAAAATACTACAACTAGCTGATGACAATGGGGTAAGTCTATGGCAGACTGTTCCACATGTACAGCTCAGTAAACGAGCCACAAGTTTATTGGCTGAATTTGCAGCGATGATTGCTACGCTTAGGCAACTCATGCAAGAAGGGAAAAATGCCTATGATCTGGCCGTAACAATATCAAAGCGTTCTGGAATTGTCCATGCATTGAAGGCAGACAACACAATGGAAGGCATGGGCCGACTAGAAAATCTGAATGCCTTACTTGATGGTGTCAAAGACTTTGTCGAAAATGATGAAGTCATCGAAGGAGAAAATCCATTGGACAAGTCACTAACATCTTATCTGCAAAGTATTGCCCTTATTACGGATATGGATACTGATAATGCAGATCAGGAAACAGTGTCCCTCATGTCCACACATGCTTGTAAAGGACTAGAGTTTAAATCCGTTTTTGTTGTTGGCATGGAGGAGAACTTATTTCCATCCTACATGTCTTTGTCGTCACCCGATCAGATAGAAGAGGAGCGACGTTTGTTTTATGTTGCTATCACGAGAGCAGAAGAATACTTGACCATTACATATGCAAACAGTCGTTACCAACATGGTCAAATGCGCTTCAATGATCCGAGTCGATTTCTAGAGGAATTGCCACCAGAAACCATTGATTCCGTTATTCCACTAAAAGAAAAGAAAGGCTTCGGCGAACCCAAAATACTAGGCAATTTCAAACCAACAGGTTTAAAGCGTGTGAAAAAATTAATGGTTGATCCTCAAAATTTTCATCCAGACGATTCCTCAAAAATTAAAGCTGGCATGAGAGTCTTACACCTTAAGTTTGGCGAAGGCAAAGTAATGGATATCGATGAGCGCTTTGTAGCTACGATTGAATTTGATCAAATTGCAGTCAATCCGAAAAAACGGATCATGTTGCAGTATGCGAAGTTGCAGATATTGGAATAGACTTTCTTTTAATTAGTATACATATAGAAATAAGCTCCAGAGGAGCGAAATCTTAATAGCCTGTATGCCAATAGGTATACAGGAAGAAATGATCACCGGAACTCAAATTTGAGATGATCCGTAGGTCAATCGGATCATGTCAAATTTCATTCTGTAATTTTACCTATAATGAAATAATTTATTGATTCAAATGCAGAAATTCTCTAGGAGTTAAGACGGGTAGTACTCCAGATTTAAAATCCTTTTTGTTTCTTGAAATAATGGCTTCACACGAATGTTCAACAGCCGTATAATATTGGATCCCATCTTCAAAATCTTTGAATTTGTAACCTAAAGAGAGATCAAGAATGCCGTCATCAAATGATACGACTTTTACTACACTCTTGAATTCTAAAAGTATGGTTCTAATCTTTGGTAATTTTAGCTGTACTGATAAAATATAGTGAGTATTCGCAAATGATAATGCAGAAACAATGAGTTCTATTCCATTGTCAAGAGCATAGGTGAAAAAATCTTGACCGTCTTCATAGAAATTAGTTCTTTTACCTAAAACATCAATAACAACATTCGTGTCAACTAAGACCCTCTTCACTATTTATATTTTTCTATTAGATATTCACGATATCCTTCCTTATAATTTGTATCGTCATCTAGTTGAATAACGCCTGTTAAGCTTTCAATGATAGGATTAACTTTTCTTTGCTTCTTGTTCTTCTTTGTCACTGCGGCTAGATAGTTTTCAATTAACTTTGATAAACTGGTATTTGATTCTTTAGCGTAAAGCTTAGCTTGCTCTATAATCTTAGCATCTAGTTTTAAGGTAAGTTTTGCATCCATGAGCATAATTTATACGGATAAAAATATGATATTTGTACGTATAAAACAAGTGTCAAGTAATTCAATAGGTTAAAATGAATACTCATCAATACATGTTGTTTAAAGAGTATGTAAGAAATAAGCTTGGATTCATATCAGTCTCAGCAACTCCCGCCCAATTCATGGAGCCAGAAGCACGACGTCTAGAACAATGGTTGAATAACGGCAATCAAGCCAAGATGTCTTACATGGAAAATCACTTTGACTTACGTGTCGATCCTACAAAGTTGGTGCCTGGTAGCAAGACGGTATTTAGTTTTCTATATAATTATTACAATTCCGAAACTCAAGAAAATGAAGATGCACCCAAAATATCCATGTATGCTTATGGGAGAGATTACCATAAAGTCATCAAGAAAAAATTAAAGCAAGCTCATCAATGGTTAAGAGATAATGTTGGTGAAGT
>CAYNMW010000037.1:0-23914 GCA_964398295.1 uncultured Saprospiraceae bacterium
TCCACGCATTTACATGCGTGGCTACAAAAATGATACCCCGATGGGGTATTTTCCTAAACTAAACGACATACTGCTATTATCGGCTAGAATAAATTTAGTATTTCAACAACCACTCTATCTTCTCCTCAACCTTTTCTGCATTCGGTAACATTGCTTCTTCCAAATTAGAATTTAATGGAATTGCAGGCATGTTTTCTGAGCCAAGGGTAAGTACAGGTGCATCCAGACAACGGAAACAGTCTTCCTGTATTCGACTACTTATACTTCGTGCAAAGCTATTGTCAACTGGTTCTTCTGTAACGACCAAACACTTATGGTGGCGACTTACCGCTTCCAATACGGTAGCCATGTCTAAAGGGTATAAAGTCCGTAAGTCAATGATTTCTACTTGACCTTTGTATTTCTTCGCAGCATTTAGTGCCCAATGAACACCCATTCCGTAACTGATTATTGCCACAGATTCTCCTTTATCAATTTGTTTTTGATCTGCTTGAATAACAGATCTCGCTTTGCCAAAAGGAAGTATGTAATCATCACTCGGTTCAATACTTTTTGCAGCTTTTGTGCCCGGAACTTTTGACCAGTATAATCCTTTGTGCTCCAATATCACAACTGGATTTGGATCATAATAAGCAGCTTTCATCAATCCTTTCATATCAGCAGCATTACTCGGGTAGGCGATTTTGATTCCTCGTATATTGGACAAAACAGACTCAATGCTTGAGGAGTGATAGGGGCCACCACTTCCATAAGCTCCAATCGGCACCCGTAAAACCATGCTTACAGGATATTTGCCATTGCTCAAATAACAGCTTCTACTGACTTCTGTAAATAGTTGATTTAGTCCTGGCCAAATGTAATCGGCAAACTGTACTTCTACGATTGGCTTCAAACCGACCGCGGACATTCCAACAGTCGAACCAATAATAAATGCTTCTTGAATTGGTGTATTGAAAACGCGCTCAACACCAAATTTTTGAGCCAAGGTTGCGGCCTCACGAAAAACACCGCCTAGGCGTGCGCCAACATCTTGCCCGTATAACAATGACTCTTTATGCTGTTGCATAATTTCTTCTACTGCAAATAATGCACAATCGACCATGACTTTTTCTTCATTACCCTTTGGCGACCGAGTGCCTGTTTCTTCAGTAATCGGAGTCGGAGCAAAATCATGTGTAAATAGGTCTTCTGGTTTTGGATCTTCTTCTGCTAAAGCATCTTTTAAATGTTGTTTGACCTTCTTTACTGTATCCGATTCAATGGTTTTAATTTGTTTAGCTGTAATGCCAGACTCCAGTAATTCATTTTTTAGAAACGGGTATGGATCGCGCAAACGCTGTACTTCCAGATCATCTCGATACCATTCCATTCGAACACCAGAAGTATGGTGATTCAATAAGGGCACTTTTGCATGCACCAAAAACGGCCGACGCTCTTTTCTAATGATTTTCAAGACGTCTTGTATTGTCTCATAACATTCTGTAAAATCTGACCCATTTATGGTTCTTACTTCAATGCCATGAAATCCTTGTGCATAACCTGTCGCATCTTGTGCCCTAAACTCGGAGGCGTGCGCCGAGATGTCCCATTCGTTATCTTGTACTAAGTACAAAATCGGTAACTGCTTCAAAGCTGCCATTTGAAAGGCCTCAGAGACTTCGCCCTCTGTAATAGAAGCATCACCAAGTGAACACAAAACCACAGGATTGTTATCATGAAAGTCCTCAGCTAATCCAAGCTGCTCTTTGTATTGCAAGCCCATCGCCGCACCTGTTGCAGGGATTGCTTGCATGCCAGTGGCCGAAGATTGATGTGGAATTTTAGGTTTGTCGTCGTCTTTCAAACTTGGATGAGAATAGTAGGTGCGGCCACCAGAAAATGGATCACTTTTCTTGGCTAGAAGTTGCAACATCAACTCAAAAGGTGTCATGCCAATAGACAATAACATGGCATCATCCCTATAATAAGGAAATGCAAAATCTTGGGGTAATAATTGTAAACCAGTTGCAATCTGAATCGCTTCATGACCCCTTGAAGTCGAATGAACATATTTGGAAACGACTTTCTTATTAGCTTCATACACTTCTGCCATCGTCTTCGCTTCGCACATTAAACGAAAAGCATTTAAGCGGATATCTTTATCTACAGTCGATTCGTAAGTGATCATAGTTCTTAGATTTTATAATGGTCGATTAACGTCAAACGCTTCTAGATAGTCAGAAACTCTTTTCATGAATGAGCCGCCCAAAAAGCCATCAACAACTCTGTGGTCGTAAGAATGTGACAAAAACATCTTGTGCCGGATCGCAATGACATCGCCGTATTCTGTTTCTAAAACAGCAGGTTTTTTTTGAATGACACCAGTTGCTAATATTGCTACTTGTGGCTGATTGATAATTGGAGTTCCCATTATATTTCCGAAAGTCCCGACATTGGAAATTGTATATGTACCATCTGAAATATCATCTGGTTTGAGTTTGTTCTTTCTTGCTTTGTCGACTAAGTCATTGACTTGTTTTGCAAGACCAGAAAAACTCAAATGATCCGCATTTCGAACAACAGGAACAATTAAATTTCCACTTGGTAAAGCAGTTGCAATGCCAATGTTAATGTCTTTTTTTATAATAATTGTATCGCCATCGACAGAAGCATTAATTGCTGGGAAATCTTTTATTGCTTTTGTAACTGCTTCAATGAAAATAGGTGTGAACGTAATTTTTGTACCGTACTTTTCCAGGAATGCTTGTTTGTTTTTGTTTCTCCAGGTAACAATGTTTGTCATGTCAACTTCAACAAAGGATGTTACGTGTGGAGAGATACGTTTAGAATCAACCATATGTTTGGCAATCATCTTTCGCATTCTATCCATTTGGATAATTTCGACGTTCTGGGTGCCATTCATTCCATGTTGCTGAGTTCCTGTAGCTACACTCGAATCAGATTGAGTGTTAAATGAAGAAGATGGAATATTCGATGCATTTCTATTTTTTAAATAAATAACAATATCACTTTTTTTGACCCTACCGTTTGCACCAGTTCCATTGATCGTATCCAATTCCTTGGTACTTAGATTTTCTTTCTCCGCAATCGCTCTAGCTAAGGGTGAATAAAAGCTCTTTGATTTACTGGGACGTAATTCGATTTTTGTATCGTAAGTGATTGTTGCTGATTTTGATTTTGGTGAGTTAGATGTTTTGTTATCTGAAGCTATGATTTTTGATGCCTTTTGTTCTATTGAATTTGATTCTTCAGTTGCAATAACAGCTATCACTTTTCCGATTTCAACAATATCTTCAACTTCATATAATATCTCTGATATGATTCCACTGACAGGTGAGGGTATTTCTGAATCTACTTTGTCAGTCGCGATTTCACAAATTGTTTCGTCTTCCTCAACAGCATCACCTACTTTTTTCAACCATGAAAGGATGGTAGCTTCTGTTATACTTTCCCCCAATTTAGGTAAGACTAGGTTATGCTTATACATTCAGGTTTTTTTAAATCACCTAAAATTACATCATTTCTGACAAACAGTTGCTACAGTAACTGTTTATGTTGTAACTATTGTATAGCGAATGATTTAATAAAAGGTTTTATTTGGGAGAATTACTGTAATGAAACCTTAATTCATATTTTTATCCTTCATAACAAGCATTGTACAAGTGGATACAACAGGAATAGCACAAAGCAAAAATTTTGGTTTCCCTATGGATAGAGCGATCAAGATGATTCGCTCAAAGTTTAATAATGCTTTCAAAGAATTGGGAGTAGACATTACAACCGAGCAATGGGTGCTAATCGAACAACTGTATCGTCAAAATGGCCAATCTCAATCTAATCTAGCCGATGGCAGTTATAAGAATGCACCAACGGTTTCTCGCATTATTGATATACTTGAAAAAAAGGATTTTGTAGAACGGCAACGTTTTGAAAATGATCGTAGGCGGTACAAAATATTTCTAACCAAGAAGGGGAGTGAAGTCGTCGAAAGTTGCTACCCAAAAATTCTGGAGCTACGCACAAGCGGTTGGGCAAATTTATCTGAAGAAGACTATGTTGTATTTATGCGGATAATCAATCAGATTACGGAGAATCATTTGGATGGGTGAGTGTTTGACTGTTTGATTATTGAATTGTTGTTTATTCAAGTGGTTTGTGATAGTATATATTCATTTCCCATAGGCCGCCAGTGCCTCCCTCGTAAAATCAGATAACACCAACTTGCCACTCAACTCCGCTCGCTCTTCCAATAAACGATCCCAATCTGTACAATCTTCCCAAAACACTCGCTTGAGTAAGGACTGCGCTTCAGGATTTGTAGACAACAAATAATCTGCTAATTGTATAACTGCATCGTCAAGTTGTTCAGTAGTCTCATACACTTGGGTATATAAATTTTTATCCTTTGCCCACATGGCTGACTGAAAGGTATTGGCATCAAGTGCTAAATTACTCATAGTGGACACACCAATTTTTCTCTCAATAGCTGGGCCTACTACAAAGGGGCCGATACCTATATTTAGCTCACTTAATTTGACTGATGCATATTTGGTCGCCATACAGTAATCAACTGCTGCAGCTACGCCGACTCCACCACCAACAGCTTTCCCTTGTACTCTTCCGATGATTATCTTGGGACACTTGCGGCAAGCATTGATGACGTTAGCAAATCCCATGAAGAATTGTTTGCCTTCTTCCAAATTAGAAATGGCTTTTAGTTCTTCGAAGCTGGCGCCTGCACAAAAGGTTCTGTCTCCACCACTTTTTAGGATAATCAGATTTACATCTTTGTTCTTTCCAGCTGCTTCAATTTCATTAGCCAATTTGCCAAGAATGTCACTTGGGAGTGAATTGTGCTTGGGATGAAAAAACTCTATTTCCAAGAGTCCTTCCTTGACAAGTGTTGATGTTACATATGCTTCCATTGGTCATTTTGTTTATGATAGGATGGCCTTTTTAGATTAATCCAAACTGGACAAAATGATGGTGAGTATGTTTTTGGTTATACAATTCCCAATCATACTCATCTAAATTTCCAAATACTGGATTTGATAAATGCCCCTTAGGATTTGCTTCATAAAATGCTTCTGCTTCATCTATGCCAGCTAATAAAGCTGCTTTAGCTTCCTCGAGGCTCTCAAATCTCAACTCTTCCAATTCACCTTTCTTTAATAGTGGATGTGGGAATTCTTTGGGTATCATCTTATAGTCATATAATGATGCTTGCATTTTTTCAATGTATTTGTCAGGGGTGGTTTGTTCGGCCTCTATTTTTCCCAGACCTAATTGATAAAACCATTCGAGGTGTTCTACCATATGTTGGGGTGTCATGATTCCCCAGGCTGGCTTTGAAGTTTCTGTCAAGCCGAGTAGGGCAGCGGAGACACTTTCTTTTGTATACGGGATGAATGGACTTTTCTTTTGGACTAATGTCAGGATAGTTGCCATCGCTACCAATTCTCCATCCTGATCAAAAACCTCTTCGTACCATTTCACTACTCCTGAAGGATGTGATTTGCCGCCACTGTCTCTCTCGATTTTTTCCTTACAGGTTAACCGAACTTGGATAGTGTCATTGTGGTAAATCGGTCTGATGAATCGACACTCATCAATGCCATAATTTGCACCAACAGGTCCTTTCGCAGGATTGACAAATAAACCAGCAGCTGCAGCTAATATAAAATACCCATGAGCTGCACGCTTTTCAAATATGCTTCCCTTCAAGGATGTAATGTCCGTATGTGCATAAAATACATCCCAAGTCAAATTTGCAAAATTCTGAATATCAGAATCTGTCATTGTACGCTTGTGGGTCAGGATTGACATGCCAGGTTGGATGTCTTCAAAATGATATTTGAAAGGATGTTTTTCTGCTTCAACAACTTTAGCTCCCGGTTGGTAAATACCTGTGATAGCAGTTATTGTCGTTGGTGTTGCTTGCACAGCACATCGCTGTAAGTAATGCTTAATGCCTCTCATACCTCCCATCTCTTCACCTCCTCCTGCTCGCCCTGGACCGCCATGCACGAGACTAGGTAGTGGTGACCCATGACCAGTGCTTTGTTTTGCATTTTCCCGATTGAGTACCAAAATTCTACCATGGTGGCTAGCTGCACCCAGTACAAATTCTCTGGCAACATTATCGTCGAAAGTTGCAATCGAACTACACAAGGATCCTTTACCCATCTGTGCCAACTCAATTGCCTGATCCAAATCTTTGTACGGCATAATTGTACTCACAGGACCGAAGGCTTCGACATCGTGGACAGCATGATTGGCAATCGGATCTTTTTCCAATAATACAATAGGACTTAGAAATGCTCCCTTATCGTAGTCCGCATCTATGAGGTCAATTTTATTCAAACTTCCATATACAATTTCCGCTGTTGCCGCCAATTCAGCTACACGCTCTTTTACTTCTTTGACTTGATCTTTGCTTGCCAGGGCACCCATTCTGACTCCTTCTGCAACTGGATTGCCAATGCCGATTTTACCGAGCGCTTTACCCAGTGAGATTTGTACATCTTCTACTAGATTCTCTGGCACGATGACTCTTCGTATAGCAGTACACTTCTGTCCACATTTGGTTGTCATTTCATTTCTGACTTCCTTGACAAACAAATCGAATTCTGGTGTGCCTGGTACACTGTTAGGTCCAAGTACAGTGCAGTTGAGACTGTCTGCTTCCATATTGAATGGTACTGCTTCATCGATGATCCTTGGATTCGCCTTGAGCATCCTGCCAGTTGTAGCAGAACCAGTAAAGGTTACCACATCTTGAGATTCAACGGTTTCTAAAATGCTGTGAGCAGAACCACATATCAATTGCAAAGCTCCTTCAGGCAAGATTCCAGAGGCAATGATTTCTTTTACGACTGACTCTGTCAAATAGGAAGTAGCTGTAGCTGGCTTAACGACTGCTGCAACTCCAGCCATCCAATTCACTGCACACTTTTCTAACATTCCCCAAATGGGGAAATTGTATGCATTGATATGTACGACAACACCTCGTTTCGGAACCATGATGTGTTGTGCCATAAAACTACCGCCTCTGGATAGGTCAATACTTGCACCATCAACATGAAAGGATTGACTAGTGAATTCTTTTCTAAGTGAGGCATTAGCGAATAGATTACCAAAGCCACCTTCTATGTCTATCCAGCTATCGGCCCTTGTCGCTCCAGTCATGTAACTTACATCATAGAATTGTTCTTTTTTCTTGTTGAGATACAGCGCCAATTTTTTAAGCATCACACCCCTTTGTTGAAAAGTCATTTTTCTCAATGCAGGACTTCCAGTCTTACGACCGTATTCCAAAATAGATCCAAAATCCAAGCCTTTTGCCGAGGCATTAATGATGACATCTCCCGTTACTGCATTGTATAGTGGTTTGCCGTCGCCGTCTCCTTCTATCCAATTCCCTAAAACATAATTTTCTAATTTTGACATATCAAGATGTTTTGAATGTTATACATTTTCGATTACTGCAGCATAGCCTTGTCCTACGCCTACGCACATTGTTACGAGTGCATGTTTCTTTCCAGTTAATTGCAATTCCAATGCTGCTGTCAGTGCTAGTCTTGCGCCCGTTACACCTAATGGATGACCGATTGCGATTGCTCCTCCATTTGGATTGAGTCGAGGATCATCATCAGCGATTCCCCATTCTCTGGTGCAAGCCAATGCTTGTGCTGCAAATGCTTCGTTTAGTTCGATGACATCCATGTCGTCCAGGGACAGACCAGCTTTTGCAAGTGCTTTTTTAGATGCACCAACAGGACCAATGCCCATGATTCGAGGTTCTACTCCGACGACTGCTGAGCTCACAATTCGTGCCATCGGTTTGAGATTAAATTTTTCTACTGCTGTTTCGGAAGCAACAATTGTCACGGCTGCACCATCATTAAGTCCAGAAGCATTTCCTGCTGTCACTGTGCCACCATCTTCTTTTTTTCTAAAAGCAGAACGCAACTTAGCTAGTACTTCCAGAGAAGAATTTGGTTTGATGAATTCGTCTTGATTAAAGATGATGGGATCTTTTTTCCGTTGTGGAATTTCTACAGCTACAATCTCCTTTGCCAGTCTTCCATTTTCCTGAGCTGCCGCAGCTTTCATCTGTGACCAGTAAGCAAATTTATCCTGATCCTCGCGATTGATTCCATATTTGTCAACTAGATTTTCTGCTGTTGTTCCCATTCCATCGGTTCCATACATGTCTTCCATTTTTTGATTGACAAATCGCCAGCCAAAACTGCTGTCGTGCATTTTTGCATCTCTCCCAAATGCCTTTGAGACTTTGGAAATCACAAATGGACCACGTGTCATATGCTCAACGCCACCAGAGATAAACAAGTCTCCGTCATCAGCTTTAATCGCTCTGTTGGCATGTATGATTGCCGAAAGTCCAGAAGAACAAAGACGGTTGATTGTCTCACCAGGAACAGACCAGGGTAGACCAGCTAGTAGAGAGCACATCCTTGCAACATTTCGATTGTCTTCTCCTGCCTGGTTGGCGCAACCCATGATGACATCATCATATGCATCAAGCGGGATGTTTGGATTCCTGTTTATCAATTCTTTGATCACCAAGGCACCAAGATCATCAGTACGAACACTTGAAAGCGTTCCTGTGAAGTTGCCGATTGGCGTTCTGATGCCGTCTATAATATATGCCTGTTTCATTTCTTTTCTTCTTTGGTTAAATTGATTATTCTAATTCTAAAATTTCTTTGCTAGTCCTGTATACGGTCCCACGGAAATAATAATAGATTTCTCCTTTTTCATGCATGACGTTCACATCAAAATCAGCAGTCTTGTGTGTCACATTAAGTGCTTTAGCTTCCGCAAAAAGAGTGTCTCCTTCTTTTGCTGATTTGGAATATATCATGCTGCCGTTTATAGAAACAGCGAGCCTGCCATAGGAATTGGATGCAAATGCGAATGCACTATCGGCGAAGGTGAATGCTATGCCTCCATGCAAAATGCCATATCCATTTAGCATTTCCTTTCGAACAACCATACTCATTTTACAATGGCCTTCTTTGATGATGACTGGTTCTAACTGTAGCCATTGACTGCAATAGTCCTTCTCCATCATTTTATTATATACGGATAACGCTAGCGCGTCTTTGTCTTCAGGCATGAATTTGATTTTGATAAAAAGTAAGCTTTTGTTTTGCCATTTTTCTCAGTATTGGACTGCATCTGTAGCGCTCTTCATGATACTCATTAAAGAGTGAATCCATTCTGTCAACACATTCTTGTATTCCGATTTCGTCAGCCCATTCGAATAAGCCTTTCGGATAGTTGACACCTTTGGTCATGGCTATATCTATATCTTCTTTGTTCGCAATATTGATGTGTAGTGTGTCAGCGGCTTCATTGATCAACATGATGATTATTCGATCAACAATTTGTTTTCCCAACGCTTTGTCTTTGTTTGGCTCTGGTCGTACCACTCCTTCTGTATAATCATAAAACCCTTTTCCAGACTTTCGTCCAAAGTAACCTGCTTCAACTAATCTCTTTTGTGTGAATGACGGCTTATACCTACCATCATAGTAGAAAGCGGCAAATACCGTCTCGCTAACAACATAATTCACATCATGGCCAATAAAATCTGTCAGCGTAAATGGTCCCATTTTAAAACCAGCCAACTCAACCATTGCCCAATCTATGGTTGCAATTTCTGCTATACCTTCTTCTAAAATTCGGATAGCTTCTCCATAAAATGGTCGGGCGACTTTATTTACGATAAAGCCAGGAGTGTCTTTTGCCAGCACAGTGGTCTTGCCCCAGCTAGTTATTATTTCTGTTGACTGTTGAATGGTGGCTTGCGATGTTTGAATGGCTGGTATAATCTCTACCAACTTCATCAATGGAGCAGGATTAAAAAAATGCAAGCCGATAAACCGCTCTGGTTTTTTTACTGCAGCTGCTAGAGAAGTAATAGAAAGGGAAGATGTATTGGAGGCTAGAATGCAATCATCTGAAACGATATTACTCAATTCAAAAAAGACATTTTTCTTGATGTCAATATTTTCAATAATCGCTTCAATGATCAGATCGCAAGATTTAAATTGGCTTAAGTCATCAACGTAGCTGATGTTGTTTTTTATACTCTCTGCTTTTGTAGATGTGATTCTTTCTTTTACAACAAGCCTTGATAGAATTTTATCAAGTTTCTGCTGACTTAATTCGCAGGCTTCTTTGGAGACATCATAAACAATGACACTGCAATCAGCAGTCGACGCTACCTGAGCGATGCCACTTCCCATTGATCCTGATCCGATTACACCTACTGTCATGTTGAAATTAACGCTTAGTTTATTTGCCTATAAAATTGGGTTTCCGTTTTTCTAAGAATGCTTGCACACCTTCTGTATAGTCTGCGGTTTCACTCGCTTCTATTTGGGCTGCATTCTCTACTTCTAATTGTTGTTCTAATGAATTGGTCATTGAACTGCTGAAAGCTTTTTTCGTCAGAGCCAATCCTTTGGTTGGCATTTGTGCAAGTTTGTTGGCTAATGCTTCTACTTTGTCATCATATTCCTCCACAGGATATGCCTTATATATCATGCCCATTTGTTCGGCCTCTGCTGCTTTTATTTTATCGCCTAACATAGAAATCGCGACCGCCTTTTGGAAACCAACTAATCTAGGTAAAAAGAAAGTGCCACCACTATCAGGTATTAACCCAATGCCGCTAAAAGCCTGAATAAAACTCGCTTTTTCTGATGCCACTACGATATCACACGCTAATGCAATATTTGCACCAGCTCCTGCCGCGACACCATTGACAGCAGCAATCACAGGTTTTTCTAATCGTCTAATCTTCAAGATAATCGGTAGGTAATGCTCTTCCAACAATACTTTGAATCCCGGCATTTGTTCAGGAGTTGTTACTTCCACTAAGTCCTGGCCTGCGCAAAATGCTTTGCCTTCTCCTGTTAATACGACTGCACGTATTCTGTCATCTGCTGCACATTTATCTAACGCATCTTGTAGTGAGTTGGCTAACTCTTTGTTGAAACTATTGAAGGCTTCTGGTCGATTTAAGGTGATTTTAGCGACTCCGTTTTGTGTAGAATAGTGTAGGCAGCTCATGTTTTTTATTTAAGGCATTTAAAATAATCAAAAGGCTCAAGGCAATCAATGCACTTGAATAATGCTTTACAAGCAGTAGATCCAAATTGGCTTATCAATTCTGTGTTGGTAGATTGACATTGAGGACAACGGACAACTTTCTTGCCATCGATCAAAGCACTTTTGTCTAAGCTTTCAGATAAAGGAGCAGCTATGCCGTAAGCTTCTAAAGCCTCTCTGCCTTTGTCGGAAATCATATCGGTAGTCCATGCTGGACTCAATACCAATTCAACCGAGGCTGTATAGCCTTTTTGTGCGAATGCAGTTCTAATGTCATCTGCAATTGTATCCATGGCCGGACAGCCAGAATAAGTCGGGATGATGTTCACCTTTACATTTTTATCATCAACTGCCACTTCTCTAACAACTCCCAAGTCTATAACTGATAGAACAGGAACCTCAGGATCATGCACGCTGGCTAGAATGTCAATAATATGCGGGTCTACATTTACCACTGCATGTTCGGATAAGCTCGTTGCATGTATTGTAACTCTGCTATAATATAGCCCATGTGTTCAGTATGCATTCCTTGTTTTCCTTTGGCAACTCTATTACTTGTGTTTTCAAAAACGATATTCGACTCAGCTAAGACTTCATGAACAGCTGCGATATAGTTGTCTTTGATTGCATTCAAGTCTGCACCGATGCCTTGTTCCTTCATTTCCTTTTCCAGTTCTGTCTCTGTGTACAGTTCGTGTGCAAACGGCAACAAGGTGTCAATGGCGTTTTGCATTTTCTGGTGACTGACCTCTGTACCCAGACCCAAACGTCTGATCCATTGGCTAGACAATCGCACATGATAGTTTACTTCCTTAATTGACTTTGTAGCAATAGCAGCAATTTGCTCGTCTTTGCTGTTGATTAAATCTTTTAGAAGTAATTGGTGAAAGACATCAAACAAGAATTGTCTACCAATCACAAAGGCAAAATCAGTGTTAGGTTGTTCTAGTAAAATGGCGCTTTTATATTGTCTTTCTTTGCGCAAAAAAGCAATGCTATCTTCTGTCGAATCTCCTTCGTCAATTGATGCGGCATACCGAAAGTAATTGCGAACCTGGCCAAACAAATCTAGAGAAATATTAGTCAAGGCTATGTCCGTTTCTAAAGTAGGGCCATGTCCACATAACTCTGATAAGCGATGTGCCAATATCATGGACTGGTCACCTAACATCAATATATAGTCAAACAATTTGTTCTCCATAATCAAATGTGTTTTAGCTCTATTGGTAGCTCATAAAATGTTGGATGTCGGTACACCTTGTCTTTAGCGGGCTCAAACAATTCATCGCCACTTTCTGGTTGAGTAGCCGTAATCTCTTTGGATGGGACTACCCAGATGCTGACTCCTTCTTGTCGACGAGTATACACATCTCTTGCATTCTCGATCGCCATTTCCGCATCAGCGGCATGAAGACTGCCAGCATGTCTGTGCTCAAGACCATTTTTACTTCGGATAAAGACTTCCCAAATGGGCCATTCATTCTTTGCCATCTATATTGCGATTTTTTGTGATTCAGATTTTTTAGCTGCATACGCTTGAGCTGCATCTCGCACCCAAGCCCCTTCTTCCCAGGCGTCTACTCTGGCTGCAATGCGTTCTTTATTGCAAGGGCCATTGCCTTTGATCACTTGATAGAATTCATCCCAATCAATTTCTCCAAAGTCATAATTTTCTGTTTCTTCATTCCATTTCAAATCGGGATCTGGAATCGTTAACCCTAAGAAATCAGCTTGAGGTGCTGTAATGTTGATGAAGCGTTGTCTCAATTCATCATTGGTTTGACGTTTGATTTTCCACTTGATGGATTGTTCCGTGTTTGGTGATTGATCATCTGGAGGACCAAACATCATTAAGGAAGGCCACCAAAATCGATTGAGTGCATCCTGTGCCATTTCCTTTTGCTCTGGTGTGCCTTTGCACAATGTCAACATGATCTCGTAACCCTGTCTCTGATGAAAACTTTCCTCCTTGCAGATGCGTACCATTGCTCTGCCATAAGGTCCGTAAGATGTTCTGGTCAACATCACTTGATTGATGATCGCTGCACCATCTACCAGCCAACCGATGGCTCCCATGTCAGCCCAACTTAATGTAGGGTAATTGAAAATACTGGAGTACTTTGCTTTACCTGTATGTAGCTGCTCAAACATTTCATCTCTTGTGATGCCTAGTGTTTCTGCGGCACTGTAAAGATACAGGCCATGTCCAGCTTCATCCTGAACCTTAGCGAGTGCAGCAACCTTTCTTCTTAGTGTAGGTGCGCGGGTCAGCCAATTTCCTTCTGGCAACATACCTACGATTTCTGAGTGAGCATGTTGAGATATCTGACGGATATGTGTTTTGCGATACTTCTCAGGCATCCAATCTTTTGGTTCTATTTTCTCGTCTCTGTCTATCCTTGTTTGAAATTCCTTTTCTAAATCTATATCCATGATCTAAAATTTAAAATCTATTTAACTATGCATCAAAGTCTACTACCACCTTGCTCGAAATCGGGATTGCTTGGCAGGTAAGGATATACCCATCCGTAATGTCCTGCTCGTCAAGTCCATAGGTGACGAGCATCTCCACATCACCTTCTACCAGTTTTGCTCTGCATGTACAACATACACCACCTTTACACGCATATGGTAGATCCAAACCATTGTTCATTGAGCTATCCAGAACATTATTGCCTCCTTGTCCAATAACAAACTCTGTTGTCTTGCCTCCTTCAATCACACTTAATTTACAATCATTTTTGCCAAACTTTTGTTTAAGTACTTCTTGTTTTTTGACATCTACTTCTGTAAAAAATAATTCGTCATGGATGTTACTCTTTGCCACTCCTTTTTCTGTTAGGAAATCGCTTATCATATTTACCATTGGCATTGGTCCACAGGAAAAATAGTCATCAAGTTTATCTACATCACACAAAACCTTGAATATAATTTCAAGCTTAGGCAAATCTAAACGACCATTGAGTAAAGGAACACTCCGTTGTTGTTTTGTCAAGAGATAAAATATCTCAAAGCGACCCAGAAACATGTTTTTTAAAGCTTCCAGTTCTTCCTTTAGAATAATGGTGGTTACAGTTTGATTGGTGTAAAATAATTTAAAGGTTGATTTTGGTTCGAGTGTCAGGTGTGTTTTGATGATCGATAGAATGGGGGTGATGCCACTACCAGCTGCAAAGGCAGCATAATTTTTTTGTTTGGTCTGATCTACTTCTACATAAAAATTGCCAGATGGTGGAGCGACATCTATCACATCACCAACAGCTAAGACTTCATTTGCATAAGTTGAAAAAACCCCGTTCTCTATTTTCTTGACTGCTACTTTCCACTCGTCATCTACTGGACTAGAACATAACGAATAGGAGCGTCTGATTTCTACACCATTGATGTCTGCTTTGAGGGTCAGGTACTGTCCTTGTTTGTAGGCAAAGACCTCTTTCCATTCTGGTTTGACAGCAAATGTGATGACCACACAGTCAGCCGTTGTTTTCTCGATATGCTGGATGATTAATGGATAGAATTGATCAGACATCTTCTGCGCTAATGATTATTAGGACTAAACTAACAAACATTAGTTTATGTTGCAAGAAATTATGCTTTTATTCCAGTGATCAAACAAAGATTTATTTGCTTTTCTAAGTCGATTAAATTGTAATCAGTGTTTTTGCTGTACCAGGAGTACAACCACCTTAGCGTTGAGAGGATTGAAAATAGCGCAATATCTGTATCCACATCTTTGAATACTCCTTCTTTTTTGCCGTCTTCGATTATCTCTCTGAAGCTGGTTTCATACTCATCTCGTAAATTGATGTACTGCTTCTTTTCTGGTTCTTCTAAGTGAACCCATTCGCCAGCGATAAGGCTGATTGCGTTTGTATGTTGTGCAGTGAGCTTTATGTGTAGCGTGATCAATCGATTCAACTTTTCTTCTGTATCTAGTGAGGAACTAGATATACTTCGCATTTCAGTTGTAAATAAGTTTGCAATATTTAATAAGAGATCGCGTAGTAGTTCTTGCTTTGACTCGATGTGGTTGTAAATACTTGCTGCCTTGATTCCAACGTCCTCTGCAATATCTCGCATAGACGTAGCCTTGTATCCTTTTCTACGAAATAGCTTTGCGGCGGATTGTCTGATCTCTTCTTTCCTTGACAGCATGGGTTAGATAGATATGGGCATTTTACATTTTAATAGAATCAAAAGTACGGTATTGAATTGTAATGGTGATATTTTACTATCTAGCCCAGTCACAATGAGACTGCTTTGGTTAGAAGTTCTTTTTTAGAATTTAGACTATTTAAGTTTATTCTTGCCTATAAAATTTTCTCTTCAAATAATCTATCACATAACCATTCTTTAGTCGACTGCCTCCTTCTTGAAGTTGTGGTTCTAGATTTGCTCTGCTTAGACTTTTAGTAAGAACAGAATTTAGTGTTTCTTCATCAGGCCACCCTCCTAAATATGTGATGTTGTCTTTCTGAATAATAGGTGGGACTGATTTTCCATCTACTTCTAGGTGTTCTAACCAGATCTGAAAAGTCCCGATTCCTTCGATGTGCCTTTTTTCAGTCGGACGAAGTGTTTCTATTTTATTTATTGCTATTGGCAATTGGATAAGCTTGGTAACAGACTCCGGATGTATATGAAAATCTGCAGTTTTCGTATGTGTCCGAGGTCCAAGTAGTAGCTCCCCTTTGTAGGAAGAAAGTCCTTGTAGAAGTTCCTTATTGAGAGAGAACAAACCTGGTACAAGTAATAAGGCATATTCATCTATTGCTCGACCATCTGGTGGAAGAATATCAACATCCTGACCTAATTGCCGCAAACCACAATAGAATTCATAAACCAATTTGAAATAGTCAAAGTCTTTGCCCTGCGGTTGTACTTCCCAAGCCCATTGGCTTTCATAATCAAAGATAAGTCCTATTGAAGCTTTATTACTCTTTGAGTTTTCGTAATGCTTAAGGTCTTCCTTTAATAAGCGAAGTTCATCTAAAACTTCTGAAGGACGATTATCTGAGTTTTTCAGAGCAGCATGCATTTGTTCCTGAGCAAAAGGCAGTTGACGCCATCTGAAATAGGCGACGAATTCTGCACCATGTGCCATAGCTTCTAATGTCCAAATTCTGACCATCCCTTTTGCAGGTGCAGGATTGTAAGGCGCCCAGTTGACTGGACCTGGTTGCTGTTCCATGATGCCCCATCTACCTCGTCCAACTCCTCTGTAAAGGTCATGGTGAAAAGCCTGAAAGTCAGGATCACCTGTGCGTTGATAGGTATGTTTGAATTCTTCAGGTCTGTCAGACCGATCTTCAAGGAAACCTAGGGGATAACTGTCCCAGGTAGCTATTTCCATTTCTTCACCTAGCTTAAAATGGTCGAAGTCTGTGATCCGCCCCATATAATTGTGTAAGATTGGTTTGTCAGAATGCAATCTGATAGCGTCGAGCTGTGCATGATTCCATGCAACAACTTGGTCAGAACAGAATCTGTAAAAGTTCAATTTGTGACTAGGATTGGGCTCAGTCACGGCAAGATTTGGAAGGTCTATCTGTTCAAATGAAGTATAGTCCATCGACCAAAAGACATTTCCCCATCGCTGGTTTAAATCAGAAATGGAATTATATTTTTGAGACAGCCAGAATTGAAATGCCTTTTTTGCCAAAGGGCTATACGATCTGGTAGTGTCATGGCAACCATATTCATTGTCTGTTTGCCAGGCATAAAGCGCTGGATGATCGCCATATCGTTTTGCAAGTTTACCAGCCATTTCAGCTGCCAATATCTTATAGCCTTCATGTGAATGGCAATAGTGTCTTCTCGATCCAAAAATTCTGGGTCTTCCTTCTTTATCCCAAGCAAGTAAATCAGGAAATTTATCTAACACCCACCTCGGTGGTGTTGCACTTGGTGTACCCAGGATGATCTTTAAATTTGCATCATGGAGAATGTCCATCGCCTTATCTAACCAATTGAAATCAAAGTTACCCTCTGTTGGCTCCAGTTTGCTCCAGGCAAACTCACCTATCCTGACAAGCGATAGTCCGAGCGCTTTCATCTCGACTGCATCAGCTGCCCATATAGACTCTGGCCAATGCTCTGGATAATAACACACGCCTAATTCCATTATGTCAGATCTTGACTTGTTTTGCCAAACACATTATGAGCATCCCATTCTGCATTCTTCTTAAACACAACTTTATTCATTATGAGTGCTGTTATTACACTGAATATTAGTGTGATTGCCATCATATGTATATAGTTACCACCTGGTAATTGTGGCCATATTCTTGTGAAAAAGGCATATAAAAGTACACCTAAAATAACAGCGGTGATTACTGCCTTTGCATCAACATTCTTAAACAATAATCCAACGATAAATGCTGATAGAATGGGCATGGAAAGAAAACCCCATAGCTCCTGCATTAGATTGATCAGATTCTCGGCATGAACAAAAGCTGGGAACATGACAAATGCCAAACCTACCATTACCAATGAGACGATTAAGGATAAACGCCGAATATTTGGCTTCTTATTTATATAGGTCTCATGGATATCACAAACCCAAAGTGCTGCACAGGCGTTCAGCAAAGAATTAAAAGTGGTGAGTACTGCTGCTGCCATTGCTGCGGCAAATGCGCCTGTAAGGGCAACTGGCAAAAGATCACTTACGATCATGCCAAAAGCTCTGTTATTTCCAATCTCTCCATATAACTTATAGGAAATGATGCCTGGCAGCACAATGATGGGTGGTACAATAAGCAAGCGAATTGCTGCGGCCGCTAGTATTCCTTTCTGTGCTTCTTTGATTGTTGGTGAAGCCATGGCTCTTTGCGTAATTGTCTGATTAGTGGACCAATAAAACATTTGTATGAACAACATCCCCGTGAATAAGGTGGCAAACGGAATAGGTGACTCATATGCTCCGATCATAGAAAGGCGTTCTGCAGGAATACCTGAAAAATCAAAGTCGATAGCCATTAGTGCTTTCCATACCACAAAGAGTGCCAATGATAATAATAGAACACCTGAAAATGTATCTGAAACTGCAACCGCTCTCAATCCGCCGAATATGGCATAAGCTGATCCCACCACTGCAAATGCAATTGCCAGATAATAGATGTTAAGATGTTCCAGCCCAAACATTTGTTGCATGAATAGCGAACCTCCATACAACACTCCTGGTAATAGTATAAAGACATTCGCTGCCAGAAATAAAAAGGAAATTAATGCTCGTATGTGTTTGTTGTTATACCTGCGTTCAAGTAATTCTGTTGTTGTTGTACAATTGTATTTGTAATAGACAGGAATAAATACAAAGGTCAGCATGAGCAATCCTACAACAGCTGCAAGTTCCCACCATGCGAGTAACGCCATCTGATTGCCATTCATCCCGACAAGTTGATCAGTGGATAGATTGGTCAAGGTAATCGATCCGGCCACGAAATACCATTTGAGTCCACTCCCAGCTAAAAAGTAATCTCGTCCTTCATCACCCGTCCCACGTTTACCTCGACAATAGAAATAAGTCACGAGAGCTATTAAGGCAGTAAGACCAAGAAAGACTGCTAATTGTATGGTTTGTAGTTTCATGTTTAGTTAAAAGTCAGAGCATTGTTGTGAATAATATTATTGCCCCAGTAAATCATACCATATGACAACAAGGACTTTTACGTTATTTTTCTAAGGTATGATAAAGTGCGTATATCCAAAATTTCAAGAAGAGATAAAACTCATCATAGGCTGAAAGAAAGTTAGTGCATTAGCTGTAAATAGTAACTATCAATTAAATTCATAACTGCATAATCTTTGTATTGACAGATGACATCAGATTCTTTCACTATATTTCATAAAAGTGAAATCATATATGTTATCATTCGCTAGATTTTTGATCCTTGGCATTTTTTGTGTTATCTACTCAAGTGTCATTGGGCAAAAGCAACATCCAAACATCATCCTCATTTTGGCAGACGATCTGGGTTATGGGGACCTTGCCTGCTATGGACATCCAGAGATCAAAACGCCACACTTAGATCAATTGGCGAAAGAGGGTATTCATTATACAAATTTCTACAGTCCTTCGCCACTATGTTCGCCGTCCAGAGCATCCATTTTGACCGGTAGGACACCGTACAGAACTGGTATCAAAAGTTGGATTCCTCAAAATCAAGATGTGTATTTGCACAGGGAAGAAACGACCATTGCTACCATATTACAGGGACAAGGATACCAGACTTTTCTCTCGGGTAAATGGCATTTGAATGGAGGGTTGGATGTTGCAGAACATGCCCAGCCGGGAGATCATGGATTCGATGCTTGGAAATCCTTTCACGCTTTCCCCATACCCAATCACAAGAATCCTACGAATCTCTACCAAGATGGTCGGGCACTCGGTATTCAGAATGGATATACTGCCGATATCTTTGTTGATCAGGCATTACAATACTTAGACAATAGAGATACTGATCGCCCCTTTTTTCTATACCTTTCGATGGCAGAACCACATTCTGAAATTGCCAGTCCTCCAGCATTTACAGATGAATATCAAGCGTTTACTCAGGGAGAAATCGACTTGGACAATCTCACCGATCGAGGGCCGGGAGAATACTACGCGAACATTTCATATATGGACAATCAGATCGGTAGGGTATTGTCCTATGTCAAAAATGAAGATCTTGACGACAATACCTGGATCATTTTTCTAAGCGACAATGGTCCTGTTAATGAGGAATGGAGGCATTGGTATGAAGTGAATTTATATGGAGATACTGGCGGACTCCGAGGACGAAAAGCAGATTTGTATGAAGGTGGAATTAGAGTCCCCTGCATCATGAAATTTCCAGGGCTGATACCTGAGGGGATTCAATCGGATGAGCCTTCACATGGCTATGACATTGTACCTACCATTTGTGGTGTTTTGGATGTGCCAACAGACGCAAATATACCCATTGATGGAGCTGATATTTCAAACAGTTTTCGCCAGCAGACTTTGCAAAGAGATGCGCCATTATTTTGGGCATTCGAAACCAGGCCTGATGACAATCCGCATGGATATTCATATGCCGTAAGAGACGGACCATTGAAATTGTTATCTGATCAAAACATGCAAAATGTACTACTCTACAATCTGGAGAGTGATCCGCATGAGGTTCGGAATATAAGTAAGGATTACCCAGAAGAGGTAGCAAGATTGCACACGCAGATGCATAAAAAGATACTGTCGATTGAAGAAGATCCCCTTCGACCTAAAAGCACTGAACAGGAAGAAATATCTTTTACTTTATTCTATACTAATGATATTGAAAGTGTGTATGATCCCATAGATGCATATTGGATTGATACTGTGCGCTACATTGGTGGCATTCCTCAATTGGCAACATTAATTCAACAAAAGAGATCGGACAAAGAGCTGTCGTTTCTTTTTGATGCTGGTGATATTTTTACTGGTGCTCTCTCCAAAAGTACGCTAGGAGTCTTACCCTTTGAAGTGTACAGCACAATGGGGTATGATGCAATGGCTATTGGAAATCATGAATTTGAATATGGTGTGACTCAACTATTGGAGAGTATGCAATATGCGCGGTTTCCCGTGTTGAATGCGAACATCTTTTATGAAGGCACTGATATTAACTATGCCAGACAATATTCCATCATAGAACGTGGCGGCATTCGCATAGGTGTCATCAGTGTCATGGGTGTGGAAGCATTTAATAATACGATCTTCAGAGACAACAGAGCTGGCTTGGAAGTACGGGATCCGATCACCATCGTACAAAACCTAGTTGATCAGTTGAGGCCACAGGTAGATATAGTGGTCGCGTTGACCCATCAAAATAAGAGTGCTCCAATGCAATCAGACAAAGAAGTCGATCCTGAAGTGCAGCGGGGTTTTCATGAAGACTATGCGATGGCAGGAGCTGTGGAAGGACTGGATGTGATTTTTGGAGGCCACTCAGATCATGGTCTTGCTGAACCTGTTCAACACCCGAAGACTGGTACTTGGATAGGACTGACCTATGGACAGGGACAACACTTGGGTTTTATGGATTTCCAGTATAATAAAAAAGAGAAGTCTCTACACCTAAAAGATGGAGGATTGATACCTGTAATCTCCGAAATGTTGGCACCACATCCAGAAATTTCAGAGATGATACAGGAGGTGAGAATGGAGAATCCTGACTTGAGTAAAATATTAGGACACAATACATCTACAGGTTTCAGAAAGTATTATAAAGAATCCAATTTGGGGAATTTTATCACAGATGTATGTAAGGAGATGAGTGGGGCAGACATCGGGTTTATTACACCCGGGGCGATTCGTAAAGACTTGGATGTTGGACCGATCACCATGGAGGAGTTACTGAATATTTATCCTTTTGAAGACCGACTGGCCATGACAGAAATTTCAGGAAAGGAGTTGAAGGAGCTGATCGAATATGGTTTAAGTTTGACATATGGATTTGCACAATATTCTGGTGTGAAACTCACGTATAATTCGGAAAATGAAGTGGGACATCGATTGGTGCAAGCCAAGGTGAATGGTATAGAAATAGATGATCATAAAACCTATACAGTCGCCAGTAGTGCCTATTCCATAAAAGGTGGTGATGGCTTAACTATCCTAGCAGATGGGAATAGAGTCAATCATGACTTACCGATGCTGCATGAGGCATTGGAAACTTACCTGGAAAGACGTAAAGAATTGCATTTACCGTCTGTAGGAAGACATCGTGATTTACATCAGAAATGATTTTGAGATAGGGTAATATTTCTTGACAGAATACGGTATCTTACTAATGTGCTGAGCTTCCCAAGATACACTTCCGACTTGCGGCATATAACCTTAAAGAAGATATTCTATCTTTTTAAGCTGTTTGTTATTGCTTGTATATGGTTTTTGACTCCCTTCTGTTTGATTGCTCAAGGGAATCAAGTTTTAGATTGTGCGACAGTAAATACTGTCATAGATTCGATTTTTGACAATACTCAGGAAGAATCTTTCAGTACCAAGCAACTGACCCCCTTACTGTATCAAACCGTCCTGAATAATAAATGTAAAGACCAGTCTAAGATTCTTACCCTAGCAGGAGTTATTTATTATAACGAAGGACAATTCATAAAGTCCAAGGAGGTTTTAGATAAGGCCGATTCTATTGTGCGTAGAAATGGATGTCACTCCAGAGTTTGTGTATTTACAAAATTAATTAGAGGCCTTGTCGAAATGCATAGAGAGAATCAAGAAAGCGCTTTGAGTCTTTTTGCTGAGGCTGGAGAGATAAGTCAAACCCTAGGCTTTTATTCAGGACAAATACAATCTTTAATTAATCGTTCATTGATTTACGATCATAATGATGATCTAGATAAGGCTAAAGAGTATCTATATAATTCCATTCGTCTTATAGATAAATGTGAAAGTAAGGAGATTACAGGATATGCTTATCTGAATCTCGGTCATGCTTATCTAAAAGAAGATAATTTTACTAGTGCATTTGAGAATTACACAAAAGCGGAAAAAATATGGAAAGAGATTTCATTTTTGAAGGGCTTATATTATTTGGAACATAATTATGCAACATATGCACAGCAAATAAATGATCCCGTAGCCTATGAATACCACTTAAAAAATGCCATCTCATTTATGGAAAGTGACAGCATTTTTAATAGTAGTTTATGTCTTGTAAACTTGGGTTACCTATATTTGGAACAAGATCGAAGAGATGAGGCAATTCATTATTTAGAAAAAGCAATTAATGTTAATGATGGGCATAATAACAGAGAGTTTTTAGTCTTAGCCACAAAACTCATCTCCTTGTATAGCAAACAAAATAAAGAATATAAAATAAACGAAGTCAGCCAGAAAATAGAAGATCTTTATAAACGAAAACTTAGAAATGTTGATCAACAAGAAGACAAGTGGAAGAAAAAAGAATTTGACTTAGAATCCCAACTTCTGGAAAATGAAGAATTGAAAAGAGTACAGAAAGAGACGGCATATAAGGTGCGTGTGCGCAACTTGCTTTTGGGCCTGATGCTGTTACTCATAATCTTGTCTTTCTTTTTATTCAGTCAATGGTCAAATGCACAAAAAACTAAGGAGAAACTGCGGGTTGAACGATTGCGATCCGAAATCTCAAAAGACTTGCATGATGATGTGGGTACAATGCTTGCCGGAATTTCTTTTCAAGCTCAATTACTTGAAAAGCAGCAAATAGGGAATCAGCAAGAAATCACAACGAATATAGTTGAAAAGTCATCACAAGCTTTGCGAAAAATGAGGGACCTAATCTGGGCGATAGATGCAAGAAATAACACACCTCTTGATTTGGAGATGAAGATGAAAGATTACCTCGCGGAAGTCTTGCATGCCAGTGATAAAGAATACACTATTTCGAATGATATTCACGCCGCAAGTAAAATCGGTACACAACTGAAGTATGCAATTTATTTAATTTTCAAAGAGTCTTTATATAATATTATAAAGCACTCAGACGGAGATTTATTTTCCATTCAACTATCACAAAAAGATTCTATTATCCATCTGTTGATCAAGGACAATGGAACGGAGAAGCGTATAAAAAAATCTGGACAAGGGCTCAAAAATATGGAAGAGAGGGCTGTTGCGTTAGGAGGTTCTTATCGATTTTACTATGAAAATGGTTATAATACAGAAGTCATGTTGCCTATCTAAGGCAAATGAAATATAGGTGATTTTTAAATACAGTGCTGGTGAGATATGTGACGACTTTGGAGACCTATATTCATCTTACCCTTT
>CAYNMW010000037.1:24014-28517 GCA_964398295.1 uncultured Saprospiraceae bacterium
TAATTATGTTGAAACTTTAATATTTTATTCGCCCTGTTATAATAATTCATTAATTGCATTTCTCTACCATAAATTTCCCCCATCTTATCTCTAAATAATTGCAAATTCTGTCTTGCTTTATCACTGGCATTAAATTCAGTTGATACCATTAATTCAATAAGTTTTGGAACAGATTCATAAGTACCTTGCTGTTGATTGTAGACTTTAGAAACAGCAAGTAATTCATCATAGTCAACATTTACAATTAAGGGATGAGACTTAGCAATATCCCAAGCATAATTGGAAGGCATATCACTCATTATCGTTCCTTTGCTAAAAGCTTGATAAATGGCTGATTTATCATTGATGAAATTCTCGATAAATGTTTCGCTATTATTGAGACTATCTAATTTTTTTCCTATTTCTCCGTGGTAGGGTACCCACTCATCTAAAAGCTTTTTATTCTCATTTAGCTCCAATTTTATTTTTGACATTAACATTGTTGCTTCCTTTTCGTTTTTTCTATCCTCAATTTTTTGGCTCAAGTATAATCCAAGCACGACACTAAAAACGATAAGGATTAATTGTGCTAGATATTTTAATATTGAGTTTTTCATTTGATTTAATTCTTTTTTTTCGAATAGTACAACTTTTAAGGCATACGACGTACACTAATTTGAATTAATAGGCCAGCGCACATCCCGTTGCATAGGGAGGAGATACTGCTTTTAATTGTCCTGTGTTAGGATCTTTGTAAATGCCAACCCATAAGCCTTGCGCATACCGCCGTTCATTTGCAGGAATCTCTTGTATGGACAACTCGCTTTCTTCAAGTACTTTTTTGGGAAACGCACCTTCCATTACGCGTACAGTATATGTAGGTGAAATCGGGTTTGCATAATCGGCCAAGGGTAGGAAAATGGATGGCGCATTCACAGCTGATTCAATATCCATATCAAACATCATCAGGTTAAGAAGTGCCTGTGTTGTTTCTTGATGTAAACCAGTTGACATAGAGGCAAAAGGCAAGATAGGCTTCCCATGCTTAGATAAAATGCCGACTTCAATTGGACTCGGTAAACGATCACCCGGTTGGATTTGACCCAATTGCATTTGTTGAAATGACGCAGCATCTCCAATGGAAATGCCATCCACTACTATGCCTGTAGAGCCCCAAACAACACAATTGATGGAGTGTGTAACAGCGGTCATGTTACCGTTTTTATCAATTGCGATGACGGTGTCAGAGTGTTTACTGCCACCTTGATCTTTAGCTGTATTTGCCTTTTCTTGCATGACTTTCCATAGCTGTTGTGAGGTTTCTTTTTGTACTCTGGAATCGTGTGTCAAGTCTAGAGTAGGATAGAGGTATTTTAAGGTCGCTTGGGGAAGAAAACTAAGTGAATACATATTCGTCACATCGAGTATTTTATTTAACGACGCTCCACTCTCTGACCAGTGACCTGTACTTTTTATATCTGCAACATGCGCTAAGTTTAAGGCTTCAATAAGGTTAACCGATCCATGTGCAGGAGGTCCTGAAACAGCTAGTTCATATTCACCATAGTTTGCTCTTCTCGGTTCGTTCCAGATGACTTGATAATCAGCCAGATCGGTCATTGTCATTTTTCCTCCTTCTGCTTGCACTGTGGCAATCAACTTTTTTCCCCATGCGCCTTTATACATGTAGTCAGCTCCTTCTTGGGAAACTTGCGTTAAGGATTTTGCAAGTGCCGGTTGTTTGAATACATCGCCAGCTTCATACATTTCTCCATTTGATTTAATTAAAGTCGCCTTTGTTTCTGGCAGTCGTCGCAGAATGTCATCTCTTTTTTGAAAGAAGTCTGCTGTATCGTCTGACAGCACAATCCCTTCTTCGGCAATAAAAATAGCTGGTTGGAAAAGTTGCGCAAATGGCAATTTACCAAATCGCTCATGCGCCTCTTCTAATCCTTTCATAAATCCGCCGACTAAAGCAGTACGACCACTTGGTTCTTTGTGTGCAAATAAATTTGTATAGTCTGTGGAACCTGGAATACTCATAGGTTCTGTTTCCTCTAGCACACTATTCCATGTGGCATCCATACTTACGATGTTGCCACTGGCAGCGTCATAGTGCACCATATTCATAATGCCAAAATAACTGATGACAGAACCCGCATTCATGGCTATTTGAGTCAGTGCAGTTGTCATGGCAGCGTCCACAGAACTTCCTCCTTGTTTGAGTGCTTCCAGTCCTGCTCTTGATGCTGCAGAATGGAAAGTAGTCGTGACGGCGCCATGTGTGCCAACAGCCGCTGGGTTTGAAGGAAGTGCTCTGTTGTCCATTTGGATATACTTGTCAAACTCACCGTCTCCCCATTGCGTTGGAGATAAGTTCGCTGTTGATTCAGGGGCTTCTATTGTTTGAGAAGGAATTGTCTGAATTGCAACTGGTTCGTTTGTTTTGCATGCAACAAAAAGGCAAAAGAGAAAGAGGATAAAATATTTATTCATGTATTAGAATTTGAGGATCCCAAACACTAAAATACCTATCAAGGCTATTGGTACTAAAAATTTGATGATATATTTCCAATGATTTCCGATTCTTGTCTTGTCTGTCCCCGACAATATTTGTGCTTCTAAGATACCATAGCCGATGACGTACGCACCAAATATGGTAATCATTAATCCGCCTAACGGAAGCATGATCGTATTAGTCACATAATCCAACAGCGTAAATGTAGTCATACCGAAAATCATGATTGGGTCAGGACTATACGAATAGACAACTGGAATAGAAATCGCAAATATTATAACAGCCACGACGACAAGTCCTGTCAGATCTGCTAATTTAAATCTGTCTCTCAAGCTATCTTTAAGCGCTTGTATTGATGATAGGAGAGAAGTGAATCCTGCTAGAAATAACAATACAAAGAATATAGCTCCCAGCCATTTGCCAAAATATAAATTCCCAAAAACGGAGGCCATCGTGATGAAGATAAGATTTGGTCCGGAGTCTGGCGATAAACCATAACTGAAGATGGCAGGAAAAATAAACAGACCTGCAACTACTGCAAAAAATGTATCAGCCATCACGATCCATACGGTACTGCTGATCAGATTCTCCTCCTGATTGGTATAACTCCCAAATGCAAAGGCAACTGCCATACCCACACCAATCGAAAAGAAGAGTTGCCCCAATGCTGTCATAATCACATGTAAGTTGATCTTCGAAAAATCAGGGGTAAGAAAATATCTATATCCTTCATACGCACCATCTAGCGTCCCTGCCCAAATCGCCAATCCCAATAGCATAAACACCAAGGCTATCATCATTGCTTTGGAATAGTATTCTAAGCCTGCTTGTAATCCTTTTCGGAGTATCAATACAGCTGATGCCATGATGCCGAATACCACAAAGATGATTGTCCATAAGCCAGAGGAGATTTGATCAAATTGTTCGTCAAGTGCTAGTGAATTAAGTCCAGTTAAATGACCACAGATACTTTCGTAAACATAGATCAATATCCAGGCAATGATCATGACATAATAACCCATGATTAAAAGGCAAGCGATGATCCCTAGCCATCCCAGACCATTCCATATTCTGTTGCCAGCCAATTTTCCAAAACCGATCAAGGTTGTCGTCTTGGACATCCTTCCCAGACCGATCTCTATGAGCAATATAGGTATCCCTATGGTAAAGACCAAGATGAGATAAACCAATAGAAATGCACCTCCTCCTCCTTCACCAGCTATATAGGGAAACCTCCAAATATTACCCAGTCCAACTGCAAATGCAGAGGTGGTGATGATGAATGATAGTTTATTGCTCCAACTGTGATTAGACATTTGGTTGAAGCTACGTGTTAGAGTTTAGAGAATGAAATGTGAGTTAGGTTTATTTAAAAAGTCGCTTAAACCAAGATTCCTTCTTTTTGTTCTCTGAGTTGTTATCAGGTGTTGATGCAGTAGGTTGTTCAATAAACTGATTAACGATACGAAGTAATTGTGTTTTGGTTTTCAATCCACTGTCTCTCCAAATGATTTTTCCATTTTGAAAAATAGCTAAGGTGGGCAAGCTCTTTATTTTATATTTATTTGACACAGCTCTCTTTTTATCCACATCAACTTTGATGATTTTCATTTGACCCTTAAGGTCCTTTTTGATACTATTCACAATTGGAGAAAGTGTTTTGCAGGGTTCACACCAAGTCGCATAAAAATCAACAAGAACAGGCTTATCACTTTGTATGATGTCCTTAAATTTCATTTTTTGCTTACTACTCATAATGTCTCCATTTTAGGATCAGATGATAGTATAACAGATATCTCCTTTCTTTTGTTTTCAATAGAGTGAAGTTATATAGCACTGTGTACCAGCGAAAGATGCACATCTCCTTCTGATCATCTTTTTATCAAGTCTTTTGAGTTCCTGTAATTCCTAGGTTTAGCCAGAAGTTTGTCTCCCTCCGAGGGGGATTTAGTAGGTGAAAATCTTATCATGTATTACAAATGATCTTTCACTATGATAATGCTAGT
>CAYNMW010000038.1:0-24355 GCA_964398295.1 uncultured Saprospiraceae bacterium
TCAAAAAGATGGTGTAGTTACTATGATTGCAAAAATGACTGGTTTAAGTGAAGGTATATTTATTGTGTTTCAGCTCAATTCCTACAATTGAACTACAAGCTAAGTGAAGTCTAGCGTTACTACAATACATATACACATGAGAGCTTAAACGGTGGTTATTTTCGGGTTGATCCCTACTAATACATTACAACTGAAGATACATAATGCCTAAAGTCTACAAAAGGTATACAGAAGCTAAACAATTGATAGAGATACAATTTCACTACAAAACAAAAAATGACAGCCACTATCGTGACTGTCATCTTGCTTCATTGAACGTTCTGTCTTCACCCGTGGTGTGTCACAGAAAGTTTAAATCAATGTTTAAAAAAAGAAGTTGAAAATGAAGAGGTAGATTGACTTGGCACCACTTGGACATGATACATGCCGCTTGCGAATGCTGATACATCAATCTTAACCTCATCGACCACAGAAAATTGAGAACGATAAATAGGTGAACCCATCTGTGTATAGATGAGTATTTTTGTCTCTTGACTTGAAAATATTGGATGATCCAATGTAATTTGATCAACCGTTGGGTTGGGAAAAGCAACTATTTCTACATCTTCGGTTGGTAAAGTTTGAACTTGGTTTGATTCTGCACTTGCAAGACCATCGACTATTTGTGGCAATTCTCTGCAACCTTCTTGCAAAATGTTATCTATATGGACACCAGTAGAAGCATGACCTGCGATACTTCTGAATCTAAAAACTGTTCGATTTGTTAACAACTGTTTTGAAATGAACACACTTCCATTTTGTTGAACATCGTTTTGGAAGTCTCGCCCTACTGACCAAGATTCTAATTCAAGAAAGCTTCTTCCTCCATTGTTTGAGACCTCAAACACAAACTGGTCTCCTCTCTTCATATTAGTTGTCTCATAGGAAAAGGATACGGTTACCTCTCTAAAATCACTGTAATCCAGCAAAGAGGTTTTGATAGAGGAATGCTCATCATGGTTTGCTTCAATTCTAGCACCAAATTTTCCAGTCTGGGATAATCTTTCTTCTAGTCTTGCATGTCTCCCCTTTACAATCCATGATCTTCTTCTATTTTCGAAATTTTCTACATGCAACTGCATACAACTTACATCTTCTTGTTCGCAACCCAGATTATCTTCAACTGTCCCTTGACATAAACAATCTGCTACAATCACATCATTAACTGTACAAGAGTTGTTGTCATCACAAGGCAACCCTATTTGACATGTGTTATTCGCTTCAGCCTCACCATGAAATAGAGGCTGCTCATTTTGATTAGAAGCATAAACCAAAGCTTCATAAGCATTGATTCTACCATAACCAAAATAGTCATCATATCCGGGTAGATCTTCATGAGCTGGACCAATTTGATCTTCAGCAGTTAACTGGATGATCTGTCGTATTTGTTCTGGAGTCCTCGTCATGTCTTGTGCAAGTAGTAATGCAGCAATTCCACTTACAAAAGGTGTAGCCTGTGATGTGCCATTCATAATAAAATAATCATCCTGGTGATTCCATCTGTTCAGACCATAAATAAAAGTCCCCGGTGCAACTACATCAATATATGGATTGAAATTGCTAAAACTTGCTCGCTTATCAGATGGCGTGGTAGCACCAACTGCTATAGAATAAGGACTTTGGGCCATATAGTGAATAGTTCTGTTTCCATTATTTGCCATTGCCACAACGATCACTACATCCTGGCTATGTGCATAAGCAAATGCATCTTCTATAACCATTGATGGGTTGTAACTTGTAAGTGATAGATTGATGACCTTCGCACCCATGGCAACAGCATAATAAACTGCTGCTGCGTAATCACTGTAATTAGCTGTACTGTTATCTGCTACTACTTTAAGAGCCATTAGTTTACAATTCCAGTCAACTCCTGTAAAACCAGTATCATTCCCGGCTTCTGCACCGATGATTCCAGCGACATGCGTGCCATGACCATTAGTGTCCATTGGATCATTATCTGATTCAGCAAAGTCATATCCTTTTACATCATCAATGTATCCATTGTTGTCATCATCAATTCCATTGCCTGGAATTTCAGTTTCATTAACCCACATTCTATTCTGCAAATCTGGATGTGTATAGTCTACTCCTGTATCCAAGATAGCGACTGTTATTCCTTGACTTCCTTGTTGATGGGACCAGGCATATTCCATATCGATATCCGCATCTTGTTTAGAGTATACATATTCATGATCACCGTTGTTCTTATACGCCCATTGTTTATTAAAATTCTCATCATTTGGCAATGTTGGTGTTGGATCAGTAGCTAGTGGTTCTGCTATAAAATCTGATTCGACATATTCAAATTTACCAGTAGCCATCATTTCGTTGATAACTTCTTGTATGTTTTCCTTATTCACTTTTGCAGTGAATGTCATTTCTGAGTAAGAATGAGCAACTGCAGTTTTATTATTTAAGGTGAAAGGTAGCTGCAATGTTGATTCAAAATCAGAACACAAATAACTTGGAGAGATACAGGAAGATTTCTTTACATCTTCTTTCAACTTAAACACGATTTGTTCTTTTTGAGCAAACGAATTAACTGCTGTACTAAGACAGATTAAATTGATTGAGAGAAGAGAAATTAATTTGAAGATTTGCATCATTTATAGTATTCTATTACGATAAATGACACCCACTTTTTGAAATGACACTACAAATATACAGCATACTTACTACAAATGCTTGAAAAAAATTATGCACTGGACATAAAAAGCACATTAATCTCTATAAATCAAATGATTAAGTCTTACTAAAATATTTTCTTGCCCTACAAAGACACTATACCATCAATTACAAAATCACTAAATTTAGGCAGGCGCGGTATACAGTTTATGCATTATATTACAGCAAAATACAAGTTATGATTTCCAAGAATTTTTACATTATTATTTTAGTACTACTCTGTGTCTTTTGTACCGAAATCTGTCAAGCTCAGTTTTTGAATAAGCTTAAGAACAGGACATTGGACAAAATCGGAAACAGAGTTGAGGACAAAGTTGTCGAAGAAGTTTCTGATAGAATTGTTCAGGCCATGATGAAACCAGTTGATAAAGCTTTCGATAATATGCTGAGAGAATCTTATCGAGAACAACATGGAGAAGACTATAGTGATGAACAATTAGATTCCCTGATGAATCAGGCTGGCTCAAGCTATATAAGTTTTCTGGAATCAATGAACGCTGCTGTTGATTTACCAGCCCAATACAGTTTTGATCATCAAATTACGATTGAATCGAAAGAAGAAGATGGGCGAGCTGATGTTGTTGATATGTGGTTTGATACTGCAGGATCTGTGATGGGCATTAAACAACAAGGCTCTTCAGAGGACTTTGTGATCGTCGATATGAAAAACGATATTGTCACTTTGTATTCAGAGGACAATGGCAAGAAAACTGCTCAGGCTATACCTTCCATGATGAAGCTTACAGGAGCATTAATCGCTTCTCATCAAATTGAAATAGACGAGATGAGCATAGAAGGCCCTGGTGAAAGCAAGAAGATCGAAGGTTATAATGCTAGAAAATATACTATTGAAACAGAAACTGACATTTCTGAATTCTATGTGTCCGATGAAGTTCCTTTTTCATGGCATGAAGGCTTTTTCGCGAACATATCTCAATATGCTCCTGGTTTATATGGTGACAATATGGGTGATATGAAAGGCATTATACTGGAAGGCATACAATACAATAAAGAAACAAAGCGAAAGTCCTTTATGAAAACAACAAATATTTCCAGCAAAGCAGTTACCATAAATAATGCAGAATATGAGAGATTGGGAATAATGGAATAGTTAATCGCATTGCGATTGACAGTGTTGAGTGCTTAGTGTTAAGTTATTTTAATTTATTTAATTAGGTATTGGAATGGATGGCAATGCGATTGCCTTCTGTATCTGACACTAAAGCCATATATCCTACTTCTGCAGAAATTTGCGTTTTGTTTTGCAAGATGGTTCCACCAGATTCTTCTACCCTACTGAGTTCATCATTCACATCTTCTGAACTAAAATAGACCAGTGGACCATATTCATTGCTTGGTTTATAAGCGGCTTCAAATTGGACTAGGGCACCTGATGCTCCTGCAGCTTCTTCATGACTAGGCAACCATCCCATCAATAACGTACCAAACTGTACCTTTTGAATTTCAATTTGAAAGACTGTTTCATAAAATCTCGCTGCTCTTGTTAAATCTAAGACGGGTATTTCTATCCAGCCTATCGGGTTTCTTTTCGTATTCATTAATCGAACTTTACAATTAGTGAGTAATTGATATTGACATATTGGCATCTTTTTAGCTATTGGATGCACTTCTCAGCACAATAGTAAGTTGCCTATTTTTTTAAGATAATAAAATACATATCTTATTGACATGAAAAAGTCTTGTTTATTTGAGGTGCTCTTTCTTGTCGTCTGCATGAGCATTACTTCAATGTCCTTGAATGGGCAACAATACTTTACTCATACTAAAGGATTTCAACAAAAACTTGATAGACTAGGCTTGTATTATTATGAACCTACAGAAGCGTGGCTTCACCCAGTAAAGTCTTCTAAAATAGATTTCGGAGACTTTGATTTGGTCTTGGAATCATCTGATGAAAATATTCAAATCATGTATCGGTTTAAAGAAATAGGATCTCCAGACAATCTTGCAAACCATCCTAATCTGGACATGTTCCAATATGTGGCTACTTTAGCTAGTAACGATCAAAGTACTAATATCACACTTACTGGAATTGATCATTCTGTAGTAGATACGATCTTCAATGCTGATTGGGGGCTTTACGCAGATTTTGTCCCAAAGCAATCCTTATCCCCTCTTCCGCATTGTCGTCTACTTGGTATTTATAAAGAAAAGCACGCAATGGTTTACAGCATGATCTTTTATGAAGAAGAATTACCAGAGTATTTCGAGTTACCAATTAGTTTTCAGTGAAAGGCAACTACAAATCAGTGAATTGATCCATTCTCACAAGTCAATACTCTAGCTGGATATTTATCAATCAAGTTGTAATCATGAGTAGCAACAATAGATGCCATTTTAAATTTGTTCGTCAAATCCCTTATTAATTCAAATATCTCAATTGAGGATTGTGGATCCAGGTTACCTGTGGGTTCATCGGCAATCAGCAGAGCAGGATGATTGAGGACAGCTCTTGCTATAGCGAGGCGTTGCTGCTCGCCACCAGAAAGGGTCGAACAAGGCTTATTATAATCATAAGATAAGTTTACAGAATCTAAGACTTGATCAATCCTTTGCTTGATCTCTACGTCATCTTTCCAATCAGTTGCCTTCAATACAAACGCAAGATTGTCATATATTGACCATTCTGGAAACAACTGAAAATCTTGAAAAACCATTCCAAGTTTTCGTCTGTACACATGTAAGTTAGATTCGTCCAAATTGTTAAATGTTGTATGAGCTACTTCTACAATTCCAGTCTCTGGCTCTAACTCCCCGTATAACATTTTGAGTAAAGTTGACTTGCCAGACCCTGTTCTTCCAACTAAATAACACAATTCAGCTTCAGCTAAAGTAAAATTAATATCACTGAGGACGACCGCATTATTTTGCTTAATGCTTACATTCTTAAGACTTGCAACTAAAGTTAGTGTATTCATGCTTATTTAGAACGAATGTAAAGAATGTTTTGAGATATAGATAATAGTCGAATAAAGACGTAATTTTACGGCAACATTTAAGATCAAATTATCAGAGATGAAAAAAATATACATTATCAACATCTTAGTCATCATCATCGGAGTTGGCTTGTTGATATCTGCATCAAAAGACATGAGTACCTATGGTACTTTTGATACGGCATCACAATCTGGGAAACGTATGAAAATAGCTGGTGAATTGATGAAAGAAAAAGAAATGGTTTACGATCCAGAAATCGATGCTAACTTATTCAGCTTTTATATGACAGATGGTAATGGAAACAACTCAAAAGTCATACTCAATAAACCAAAGCCTCAAGATTTTGAAAGATCTGAACAAGTTGTCGTTACTGGTAGTATGAAATCAGGGGCTTTTGTTGCTGACGAACTACTCATGAAATGCCCATCCAAATATAAAGACGAAGAAATAAATCTTCGGAATCAAGGATAATTGGCAAGCATCCAATATATAGGAGAAACACTCTGGCCGGGTATCATTGGTCATCTTTGCATCTTACTTTCATTTGTAGGTGCCTTACTGTCTGTTGGCTCCTTCTACCAATATATAAAGAAAGGTGAACAGCATAACTGGTTTCGACTAGGGAGAATGTCATTCATGATTCACAGTCTGGCCACATTTGTATTGATTGGTTTGATATTCTACATCATGATAAATGCCATGTACGAATACAATTATGTACATGGACATGTGTCAGATGACTTACCATTGAGGTATATCTTCTCTGCCTTTTGGGAAGGCCAAGAAGGGAGCTTCATGCTGTGGATGTTTTGGCATTGTATTTTAGGTTTGATTTTTCTAAGAAAAACGAATCGATGGTCTGCATCAGTTGTTCTCGCTTTATCACTTGTCGAAGCATTCCTTGCAAGCATGTTGCTTGGCATCCACATTCCTTTGCTAGGAGAAGAATATAAAATTGGCAGTAATCCTACCGTATTACTACGAGACATGATCGATGCTCCTATCTTTAGAAGTGCGGACTATCTTTCACTTATAGAAGGAAGAGGCTTAAGTCCGCTTCTACAAAATTATTGGATGACAATTCATCCACCCGTCCTGTTTCTTGGTTTTGCTTCCACTGCCATTCCTTTTGGATTTGCATTAGGAGGTTTGCTGACCAATGATCATAAAGGATGGTTACGACCTGCATTGCGATGGTCACTCTTCTCTGCATTTTTTTTAGGCACTGGTATCCTGATGGGTGCTGCTTGGGCTTATGAGGCATTGGGCTTTGGTGGATATTGGGCATGGGATCCGGTTGAAAATGCTGTATTCGTTCCTTGGATAATTTTGGTCGCAGGTATTCATACCAATCTTGTTGCACTTAATACTGGCTATTCAATCAGGACAACATATCTTTTTTACCTACTCAGCTTCGTACTCATTATCTATTCAACATTCTTGACCAGGAGTGGTATACTGGGAGATTCCTCAGCACACGCGTTTACCCAAATGGGCTTAGAATGGCAATTAGTAGCCTTTGTTGGATTCTTCTTTTTATTAGGAGCATTTCTCTACTTGTATAGACGCAAAAGTATTCCCATAAAGAAGAAAGAAGAATCAATCAACTCAAAAGAATTCTGGATGTTGATTGGGTCTATAGTTCTTTTCTTCTCTGCAGCTCTCATTATTACGTCCACTTCACTTCCTGTTTTCAATACTGTTTACGAACATTTGTTTGAACCTGGATATGTAGGTAAAGTAATTGAAGATCCAATCGAACATTACAACAAGTACCAATTATGGATAGCAGTCTTGGTTGGCATCCTTTCTGGCACTAGTCAATTGCTTAGATATGGAGCAAACAATTGGGCAACTCATAAACGTAAATTTTTTACTCATATAGGAATTGCGGGTCTCTTATCCATTATCGGTTCCTTTATCTTTTACAAACAATTGAATAATGCCAATTGGCAACACCAGATACTGATTTTTGCGGGCCTCTATGCAATCATTAGCAATTTAGACTTTTTAGTTACTTTCTTAAAAGGCAATCTTAAAGCTGGTGCTTCTGTATTTTCTCATCTAGGATTCGGCATTCTTATATTTGGTGCACTGTGGTCAGGGCTTAATAGCTCATACATTACATCAGATCCATTTGGTCAGAGAGGAATTCTATTGGAAGATCAACTTGCAACAAACCTCCAACTATTTGAGGACATCCCCTATCCTGTAAATTCATATTGGGTTGAATACAAGGGAGATAGTCTTGGTGGCAATGTAAAGTACTTTGACATAAATTTCAAAAAGGTAGATACTCAAAACAACGTCCTAGAAGAGTTCACTTTAAAACCAAGTGCCATCTATGATACTAAGTTCACACAGATGGAAGCATTTAATCCAGACACTAAACATTATTGGAACAAGGACATTTTTACCAGCATTACTGGTTATCCACTCCACCTGAGGTTCATCGATAGTCTGAAGGTTATGGAAGACACCTTGCTTTTCAAACCATACCAAACTGCATTAAATGACACCTTCCAAATTTTAAAAAACATACGCACAACTAAAGGGATGCGTACAGATACAATCATAGGTAAATTTACCTCCTTTACATTTGAACCTCAAAGCGAAAAAATCAATATAGACAGTGTCGATCTTGCTGTTGGTGCTGAACTAGAATTCACGCACAACTTATTAGACGGCACCTATCAAGCAACACCGTCATTAGCACTAAACAATGGCTTGGTGTATCAATATCCAGAAACCATTGATCCACTCAGATTGCGCATTGGTTTAGATGAATCTGTATTCTCCCAAATATTTAATGAAGAAGACAAACTGGACTATGTCCAATATGAGATAAAGCAAGGTGAATCATTTACACACAACGGACTTAATGTAACTCTTTTGGGTTTTGACAAAGAACCAAATCATCCTCGTTACACACCTACTGACTCTGACATAGCAATTGCGGCACAACTAAGGGTGATAAAGGAAGGATTCGCTCCAGCCTCAGCTGCTCCTTTATACATTATACGTGAGAACAAACAATTTAGCATCAAAGATTACATCCCTGAATTAGGAGCACATTTTCGCTTCAATAAAATCGATCCGGCAACAGAAACAATGCACATTGCTATTGCTGAAGAAGAACGCAATTTGTCATCTGTAAAACTGAGCATTGCCAATAATGTTCCTAGATCAGATCTAATTGTCATAGAGTCAATTGTATTTCCCGCAATGAATCTTGTGTGGCTTGGTACATGTCTTTCTTTACTTGGGCTATTGTTTGCAATGATCGTACGATATAAACAAAGAAGACTAGACTAATGCATGTTTCATTTATCGGTGCTGGAAATATTGCAACTCACTATGCCAAAGAACTTTTTGCTGCAGGTTGTCACATAGACTCCATACTCAGCAAGCAAGTACGATCAGCAAAATCATTATCGATATTGGTTGATGCTGCACCAACAACATCCTTTCGTAAACTTGTAAAAGATTCTACTTACTATATAATTGCAGTGCCAGATAAAGTGATCGAAGCAGTCACTATGCAACTTGCAAAAGTAGTGAATAGCAATGCCATGATCGTGCATACTTCTGGAGCAACAGAACTAAACACTATAGAACCACATTTCCAACATTCCGGATTTGCGTGGCCTCCACAAAGCATCTCTAAAAACAAAGAAATTGACTTCACAGATGTCCCCATTTGTATCGGAGCATCAGATAGGAAAACGGAGCAATCTATTCGTCAGTTATTTTCGTTGATTAGCAATAATATCTATACCCTTACCGACAAGCAAAAACTTGCCCTGCATCTTGCCGCGGTTTTTGCCAATAACTTTTCCAATCACATGTTTCAACTTGCATACGAAATTTGCGCAGAACACGAACTTGACTTTCAACTCTTGCACCCTATCCTATTGGAGACCTCTAAAAAGGTGATTGACAATATTCCAAAAGATGTACAAACAGGTCCAGCCATCAGGCATGACTCGACAACTCTGCAAAAACATTTACATGTATTGAAGTCTGATTCTAATAAAAAAAAGATATACCAACTTCTGTCAGATAGCATCAAAAATAGTAACTCATGAGAATTGTAGGAGACATAGATCATCCACATTATAAAATTACTGTCTTACAAATGAACCAACGATTATCCTTGCAGATCGAAGACAGAGATCTACAACAATTGTATCGATTTGAAGATGGTGTGGCAGATCATTTTTCAGATGTCAAAGCATTAATCGATGACTTGTTTTTAACAAGAGTTGACAATGTATTTAATCATATGAAAGCTGCGAAAAGGGAAACGATTAAACGGCACAATCAGCTAATAGAAGATGATTTTCCTGAAATAATTTAGTTAGTTTTTTTTGTATTTATCAATGAGCTTCAACGCCCATGATGCCAATTGTTGATTTGGTTGACAAACAAATTCTTGTCCTATTGATACTGTGTCCCAAAGAACAAAATCCTCTTCTTTTGTAAACCTCTTTTTATTTTTATTACGACTTATATCACACGTTGCAAAAAAGGAAGGGACTTTCCATATTGATTTTTTATTCCCATCATTTGACAAAACCAAGTCCTCGTTAAACCTGAACATACCGGATTTATTCTTGTCGCCAATAAAAAGAATATTATTTATCGGATACAGGTTCATCAAATGGGGATGCTTTTGCAAACCAAGTTGAACTGCAGCCTCCTGATCACGCGCCACATTTAACTGAAGTAATTGATCGATAAGCATAAACCCAAATAAAACATGGACAGCTTTACTTTGGCTATCAAAGGTCCACTTGGAGTTCAGCTTAATTACCTTTCTAAATGTGCCAAAGAAGAGAATCAAATCTCCTACTGAAACTTCTTGATTAACGAGGTGGCTTGCTGCAGCCCCATGATTGCCAAAAGAAGGGATCCACGTGTTTCCATTGACACTTAATTGAGGGTTGATGTATGGATCGCAATGACAATACGAATGTTCAACATGAAGATTTAATTGCTTCATGTAACTGTAGATCGATTGTTTATTAAACTTCAATTTGGAATAGTGAATTCCAGCTTCTGTTCCTTTTACAGGAATTGGAATAGAAAGCATGTCTCCATTTGGGAAAATAGGTGACACTCCTTTACCATAAGCTGAATCTATACCCTTTCTACTAAATATAATTTTCAATCCAGGAGTTTGGATTTTATTAAACTCGATAAGATGTCTATCCCTTTATCATAATTTTTACTATTATCAATGATGATGTCACAATTCTGTTTATGGGGAAGAATATATTTGTCGAAACTAGGCGTGACATGATTTTCAAAACGATAAAGTACATCTTCTAACGGATAATTACGCTCGACTTTATCTCTACTAATCCTTCTATTCAATTTGGTATCCTCAGGTGCATCAACAAAAATTTTACTATCGAATAGATCACGCAATTTCTTTTGATGGTAAACAAATAAGCCTTCAAGTAACAAAACAGGTGCAGGTTTATACAAGATCATTTGGGACTCACTCATGCTATTATTGAATACATATTCTTCAAGCTCCAGTGATTCTCCGTTAATCAATCTTAAAACATCAGCAGTAAACAAATCCAAATCTAAAGAGGTCGGTAAGTCAAAATTTCGTATGCCATTCCCATCTATTGCTTGCTGCTCTCTAGGGACATAATAGTTGTCCTGTGAGATTATACAAAGCTCTTCTTTTGAGAATAAAGCGCGAATTGCTTTTACAATTGAAGTCTTACCAGATCCACTTCCGCCCGTTATACCAATCACGTAATTCACTAAACTCATAAAATTCTCACTAACAATTCTTTTATTCTATGAAAAGGTCTACTTTCAGTAGTAATATAAATTTATATTTTGGAAATATTAGAAAATGTAGTGAGAGGTGTCATCGGAATTGTTTCCATGCTCGGAATTTGCTATTTATTTAGTACAGCTAAAAAATCGATAGATTGGAGATTGGTGGTTACAGGAGTATTCCTTCAAATATTCCTAGCTATAATGATGCTTAAGGTACCATTTGTCAGGACTATCTTCTCCACGATCGTTGATGGCTTTCTTGTGATGATTAGCAGTATAATTGAAGCATCTCAATTCATGTTTGGAGAACTGGCTGTTGAAGGCGGTCCATTTGGATTTGCATTTACAATACTTCCTACGATTGTCTTTTTCTCGGCTTTATCATCTTTACTCTATTACTATGGTATTTTGCAAAAAGTGGTGTATGTTTTTGCATGGGTTATGACAAGAACAATGCGCTTAACTGGTGCAGAGAGTTTGGCTGCTGCAGCAAATGTTTTTATCGGACAAACTGAAGCACCACTAGTTGTTAAACCCTACTTAAAAACAATGACAAAATCTGAGGTCATGTGTTTGATGACAGGTGGTATGGCCACAATAGCAGGTGGGGTATTTGGAGCTTATCTTGCTATGCTTGGAGGGTCTGATCCGGTTGCGCAACAAAAATTTGGATTGCATCTCTTAACAGCATCAATCATTTCTGCTCCAGCAGCCATAGTTGCGGCAAAGATTCTGTTTCCAGAAACAGAACCGGAGAAAATTGATAAGACACTATCAATTCCTAGACAGGAAGCAGGATCAAATTTTCTCGATGCCCTGTCTCGAGGTACCACTGAAGGTGTGCGTCTTGCTGTAAATGTGGGTGCCATGCTATTAGCCTTTATGGCGTTTATATTTCTAGCGAATAAATTTTTATTCTGGTTTGGTGACTTGACTCAAATAAATGCCTTTATAATGGAGCAATCCAGTGGTGCTTTTGAAGGCTTGTCATTACAATACATTATGGGCTATGTTTTTGCTCCTATTGCATGGCTTATTGGAATAGAAACTAAGGATATTGTGCTGATTGGACAGACATTAGGCGAGAAGACCATACTCAATGAATTTGTGGCATATTTATCTTTAAAAAATCATATAGCCGCAGGTCTGCTTTCAGAAAAATCAGTGATTATTGCTACTTACGCATTGTGTGGTTTTGCAAACTTTGCATCTATAGGTATACAAATAGCAGGAATCGGTGGTCTAGCACCTAATCAAAGAAAGACCTTGACAGAATTCGGAGTCAAAGCCTTGATAGGGGGAACAGTAGCTACCCTACTGACTGGGGCAATTGCAGGTATGCTTGTATAATTAAAATCATCTATAACGATGCCATTTTAGTTGGTAAAATAGATCGCGTATAATACCCTAAAGAAATAGGTTTGCTGATGTTAAAAGGCCCAAACCAATTTCTCTTCGGTTTTAAATAAAAAAAGATGGTCTAAATCATCAGACCATCTTTCTTCATATTATTACAGAAACTGCTTCTGTTTTACAGATTATTCTGCGTAAGTGTTTTAATTTTTGTCCCCGCTGGCAATTGAGCATCCAAGGCGAAGTTATTTAGAATAGACATAGAATCATATTTATCAGAAGGCACCCCGTATTGCTGCATCGCCTGACTAAAGGTCATCGCTCTAGGAAGTGTTTGAATTTTAATACGATCAGGTACTCTATTGATTTTATTTGGATCATGAAGAGACCTGAAATTTGTCATCGTATTTGAAAACGTATCGTAGAAGTTATTAAACTCTGCTACTTCTGCAACACCGTGCAATTGGTAAATTACATTATTGTACTGAATAAAATAAGACAATACCCTCAATGAAGGAGCGGCTTGTTGCTGTTGCTGTTGCTGTTGTGCTGTTTGTACAATATCAGAAATTTGTGCAATTGCGTTGTTTCCATTGACATTCACATTTGCAGATTCTACAACAGTGAATTGATACTCTTCATTTGCAGCCTGAGCTGCCTCTTGCAATGTAGCAGCTTGAGACAAACGTAGCAACATCACTGCTTTTCCATTTTTCTCAGCCATTTGTACCATTTGTGGTGTATTAGCCAATTGCCAATTTGCAGGAACAGGAAATTGAAATTTCAATTCCGGATGGTAGAAATTGTTATTCTCTACAAAACCTTGTCTTGGATCTTCACCATAAACAATACCATCAATCAAAGCTAAGTATTCATCTCTGTTGATTTTGAGGTTACTTCTATTGACACCTGCACCTGCTTGATACTTATCTGCGAGTGCATGCACATTATTGAATCGGTTGGCAGGATCTGGGTGTGTGGACTGCCATTCAGGAATATTCACTCCTGCTTGACCTTGCAAGTTTTTCAGTACAGCAAAAAAGTTTGCCATCTCGTGTGCATCATATCCGACTTGTGTAGAATAATCAACCCCTAGTTCGTCAGATTGACTTTCATCATCTCTACCAAATTTCAGGAATAAAGCGCCTAATCCTTGTTGGGCAAGATCACCAAATTGTCTAAACTCTTCAGATACGATTAAGCCGATAGTAAAGAGTCCACCGTACAATTGTTGTTTACTTAATTGAGATGCAGAGTGTCGAGCTGTGATGTGACCAATTTCATGTCCTAATACACCTGCGAATTCTGCCTCATTGCTAAAATGAGCCATGATCCCTCTTGTAAAATAAACAAACCCTCCTGGCACGGCGAAAGCGTTTACAACAGGTGAATCTAGTACTCGAAAATGATATTCGAGTTCGGGCCTATGGCTAATAGCACCCATTTCTTTTCCCTTTTCATTGATGAATGTCTGAAGTTCTTCATTTTCGTAGAGACCAAAATTGGCAATGATTCCTGGATCAGACTGGAGTCCCATTTGCAATTCCTGGGCCTCTGATACAAGCATTACTTCTCTTTTCCCGGTAACTGGATTTCGTGCACAAGCAACGATAAATGCAAGCACAATGAACAAAATTAAACACTGTGTAATTCTATTCAAAACCTGATGTTTCATATAGAGATAATTTTATTGGACAAATCTTATACTTTTGTAGACGAATGCGTTAAGGCTATGGTTCGTTATACAAGTCTTAATATGTGCTAAATAACAGTAATATTTTCATAATAATTCGAAATAACGACATAAATCTTAGTTAAAAAGAAGATGAGCAAGCTAGGAAAAATATTGGTAGCAATGAGCGGTGGTATTGACAGTACTGTAACTGCAATGATGTTGCATGAGCAAGGCTATGAGGTGATCGGAATTACGATGAAAACGTGGGATTATGCCAGTTCTGGGACTTCTGGAAAGGAAACTGGATGCTGTAGCCTGGATTCGATAAATGATGCACGACAAATGGCTGTAGACTTTGGTTTTCATCACTTTATTATCGATATCAGAGAAGAATTCGGTGACTACGTCATCGATGACTTTGTCACTGAATATACAGCCGGGAGAACTCCCAACCCTTGTGTACTATGCAATACGCATATCAAATGGTCTGCATTATTGAAAAGAGCTGATGCTTTAGATTGTGAATACATAGCAACTGGACACTATGCAAAAACAGCTTTTGAACAGGACAGATATTTTATCAGAAAAGCAGTCGATCAACATAAAGATCAGTCTTACGTGTTATGGGGGTTATCGCAAGAGTGTATTGCTCGAAGTAAATTCCCTCTAGGTCCTTTGCTTAAACCAGAAGTCAGGCAAATTGCATATGATGCAGGCTACACTAATTTGGCAAAGAAAGCGGAGAGCTATGAGATATGTTTTGTACCCAATAATGATTATAGAGAATTCTTGAAGCATCGTAAACCAGAATTAGAAGCTCAAGTTGCAGGTGGTACATTTACTGATGTACAAGGCAATACCTTAGGCGAACATCATGGGTATCCCTTTTTTACAATTGGTCAACGCAAGGGACTAGGCACAGCTTTTGGTAAACCGATGTATGTAACAGACATTATAGCAGAAACGAACACAGTCGTATTAGGAGATGTCGATGACTTATTGAAAAATGGAATGACAGTTTACAAACAAAACATCATGAAATATGCAGCACTCCCAAAAGAACTGGAAGCTGTAACCAAAGTGAGGTACCAAGATAAAGGCACTTTGTCAACAATTAATGAAGAAGATGGGATGTTGAAGGTAGAATTCAAAGCAAATGTGCGAGGTGTAGCTCCTGGTCAATCGGCAGTGTTCTATGAAGGCGAAGATGTAGTCGGCGGAGGGATCATTCTAAAAAGCTTGTAGGTGAGTCAATTAAACCTAATAAAGGCAGGGTTCATTATAAAAACTCATGGATTTGATGGACACCTTAAAGTGGCATTTGAAGAGTCATTGGTTAACTCCTTGGACTCGCTAAAATTTTTATTTCTGGAGATCGAGTCGATGCAAATTCCATTTCATATAACACACCTTGATTTGCGAGATGGTTTTATTCTTGTTAAGCTGGAAGATGTCAATTCAAAGGAGGCTGCACAGAAGTTTAATGGGACCTCAGTCTTTATTGATAGGAAACATTTAGGTTCTGAGAAAGAAGCAGAGCTGATTCATTTAGCAGGCTATATTGTGATGAATAACAATGAACAAGTTGGAGTCATCAAAGACACTCAGCAATTTCCACATCAACTAATGGCTATTCTTCAAAGGGGTGAACAAGAAATTTTAATTCCATTACATGATGGTTTTATTGTCAACATCAATCATGACACCAAAACAATAGAACTGGACCTTCCTCAAGGGCTATTGGATTTAAACAGTTAGTCAAATATTTCCTTCAACAATCCTCATTAATTACTTCTACTCTCCTACTTCATGTTGTATTTCTACAACAAATCACTGATTAGATTGCACTGGATGTAAATAGGTTCGTTCAATCACATGACCGAACATTATACGTATAAATTTAAGTACAAATCTCAGACTGACACTGGGTTGTAGACAAAAAAAAGCCATCCGCTTGATAGCGAATGGCCATTTCTTTTTGTTTCAATTCTTATCGTTACTAATCCATAAGGATCATTTTCCTTGTCGCTGAGAAGGATCCGCTATCTAGTCTGTAGTAGAATATTCCAGATGTATTCAATTCAGATTTGTGTACCTGAACCTCATTAAATCCTTTGTTATATACTCCTTCTACTTGCTTCAATATTTTACCAGTTAAGTCGTAAACAGTAACATTTACTTCTGCTGTTTCTGGTAAATTAAATCCTATGACTGTAGACTCCTCAAATGGATTCGGATTGTTCTGGAACAATTCGAAATCATCACTTGCTAAGGCAGTATTATTGAATGTCAACTCAATATCGTGCGCTTCAAAATTGCTACCCTTATAAGCTTCAGTCTTCGTAATTGAAGAGTTCAACGCTAAGGCTTCACTTAACTCGACACTTTGAGTCGCAGTAAGTATAAGCGAGAATAAAGTCTCATCTGTATTCACAGGATTACCATTGAACCATGACATTGTAAACTGGTTGTCAAATATTCCAATACTATTTGCATCTACATCCAAGTAACCAGCTTCTATTCCTGTAAACTCAAGACCTTGATGAGCCAAGGTGAATTGGAATCCATAGTAATTACTGAAGTTATCAGAATTGATATCTATTCTAACTTCTTCTCCTCTTTCAAGTCTAGCTTCATCTACATTTAATGAGAGCAATCCACTTGAACGAATTTCAGCATTTGCAAAGCTATTAGCTTGCACAGATCCATTGACATCACCAATCTTGACTGCGATGAAATCTTCATTCATCATATCCTGAGCTAAATCAATAATCATTTGCTGCTCCATGAATGGCCATGGATTAACGCTATCAATGAAGTCAAAATCTGGATCAACAAATCTCCAACTCGTATTGTTAGGGAAATCTGTAGAAACACCTAATACGATTGCTTTTAGCGTCACTAAATCTACTGTACTTACTTTCTCATCATTATTGGCATCGGCAGCGATAACTTTATAAGGGCTATCTAACTCACTTAATCCTAAGATGTGTCTAGTAATCACGACTAAATCAAGTGTGCTCAATCCATTCGCATCATCACCATCTCTTTCAGCTTTTACACTGTAATCGTAATCCAATACATTATTTGCAAATGCATAAGAACCATTATCAGTACTGTTGATTATCGTTTTAGGATATTCTGCTAGAATACTATTGATCGTCATTGTAGTCTGATCAACCATATCACCAGATTCAGTTAAAATCTGACCAGCTATCATTGCGCTAGAGGCTGTGTTAGGCGTATCATCAGTGTTATCCTCAATATCACTTCCATCATCTTCCATTGGATCTGATCCACCTTCTGGACAAATATTTCCAGTGTCTTCGATTATAATACCTACCGTACAGAAATCGCCATTACCGTTTGCATCGAACACCCAGATATCTAACTCTACAAAGTTAGAGATATCAGTACAGCAGAACGTAATATTAGCCTGCGAGCCAAAATCAGGTTGACCGAATGCAATCGGTGCTTCACCACTGTTGACAGCTGCAAAAGCTAAGTCATCAGGATTTGTACAATTATCAAAACTGCCGAAATCGAAATCCTTAGCCCATACAGAAACACAACCTGATGTTTCCATAAATGTGGTAGTCAAGCCACCAACACAGAAAGGAACAGGTGCAGTTTCATCTCCAAACGTGACATTTGTTTGAGTCACTGCAGAATTGCTACAGCCATCAGTTACTCTCCATGTGATCACATGTACAGCACCTGGGCTACCTTCTTGTGTATTCATAGTTGCAGTTGCACCTACTGAAGTTTTAGAAGCTATAACATCACCTCCTACTGAAACAGTAATTACCCATCTCAATTTAGAGCTACCTGAAAGAGCGCCTCCACAGAAATCTTGAGCAGAAGCGTCAACTACGCCAAAGCCAGTACATTCAGTCAGGTCTTCTTTAGAAGTAGCGCCTCCTGATGTATTTACTACATAATCAGATGGAGCATCAATAATTGGAGCTGAATCATCTACAACTTTGATAATCTGATCGAAAGTGTAGAACCCATCAGGGTCAAACTGCGTATATCTAAAGTATACAGGATCTCCATGAACAGGGCCGAAACCATTATCACAGTCTGCACACTCACCTTGAGCCCAATCTTCTACTGCTTCAAACTGATCAAGACCTGAATCGTTATCATCATCTATACCTGAACCATTAGGATCGTAAGTACACCAATCAACAACTGACCATCTCTTGATTATTTTTAAGCAAGCATCTGATACAAATATTGAATCAGTCTCTACACTAAATCCAACTAATCCACAATCAGAATCGCACCAAGTCGGAACTTCACCTGTATTTTCATCTGGCACACAAGTAACAACGTCACCCATATTGACAGTATGATTATCTAAAATTTCAGGTACTCCATCGTCATTACATTCGATATTAATACCAATTTGAGATGTTCCATCGTGGTGTCGTGGCCATTTAATTGTATTCGGATCAAGCGAACCTGAACCTTCTCTTACAGTAATAATTTGTTGGCAGAAAGGATCACCTGGACTGATTGATCCACTTCCATCAAAATCAAGGAAGTACTCTCGAATTATAGTTCCTGCTCCACAAAGAGAACCTGAACTATTTTCTTCGCTTAATACTTCAAACGTACGTTCTCCTTCGCAAGCTCCTCCTAACAATCTAGGACCATCGATAGAATCAAGATCACCAGCACAATCGATCACGACATCGTCGCAAACCATTGTTGGATTTGAATTATCAGTCACAAGAACATCTACTACACATTGATTTGTATTTCCGTTTTTATCAGTTCCAATAAGCAGTACTCTTATGACCTGTCCAACATCTTCACAGCAGAACTTGACATAATCGCCCGGAACAGTTACTACTCCCAGATTAGACCCATCAAGAGTACAATCATTCTTGCCTACAGAACCTCCTAAATCCACACTCTTAGTCTGAGCTAGACAAGAAGTAGGCGTAAATCCAAGTAGTTTGCCATTACAATCAAAGACTGATTCAGAGTAATCATCCAATCTTACTACTTGCAAGGTAACATCTCCACAACCAGCATCATTCGAACCACCGTCAAAACTTCCAACATCTATCTGTCCTACTCCACCATTGAATTCTGGTGACTGTGGATCATGAGTTAATGTTACTTGTAAACCGGATGCACAGACCATAACTGGCGGTACTCTGTCTTCAACGAATACTGGCATATATACTGCAGTAGCATTACCGCATTCATCTATAACATTTGCTGTTATATGTATTGTATCTCCAGATGGCCATAGGTCAATTGCATAATCATCAACTACTCTACCTTCAGATGCAGTCCAAATGACATCAAATTCTGAAGAACAATTGTCTTGAATGTCTAATTCTGGTAATCTTACTTTACCTGAACAAGTCCAAGGATCTGTACTAATAATTTGAGCGTCTGGTGAACTTACAACCGGAGCAGTTTGATCTGAAATTTCAATATTTTGAATTCCAGTCTGTCTTACACCTGATTCACACCAATCGATAACAAACCATTCTCTCACGATTTTCTCGCCACCTGCACATGAGCTGAAGGTCAAGTCATCAAACGTAACCAACAAGTTGCATACTCTATCCTTGATAGGTACTAGAGGCTGACTGAATGTTCCTGGTATAATTGTATCTGGAACTATGGAATCAACTAAAGTTTTATCAAGAACCGAAATCAATACCCATTCAAGGCTTGTATTTCCTGCTTCATCTGTAATCAATTGCTGAGTCATAACTTCTACAGTATCAAGTATTCTTTCTAAATGAATAACCTTCTCTGTAAAAATTGTATCTGGGACTGGTGTTGCATGTTGATCCAAGAAACTTGGGAATGCAGCTGCACCACTTCCTGTTATAGCAGCAATGTAATCAGGGCTTCCAAATTCATGTATACCGTCAAACATCACTTCATTATCACAATCAATATCAAGATTTCTAGGGAAGAATAACTGCGTATTACCAGTTCCTCCAGAGGATATATCTAATTTCTCTTCTGAGAAAGCTTGACTAGCAAGTACAACCGTTGAAATAACACCATGCATCTCGATTTTAGCTGTGTAGGTAACCACTCTGATAGACCCATTAGGATCACAAATGTCACCTGTAACTGATTCGTCAACTACGATATCTCCAATAATCTGTGCTGCACAGCCATTGTTTACTAAGGCTATGGCCTCCTCAAGAGTGATGAACGCATCAGGGGCTCCACCACCACACCAGACTTGACAATCTTCTGCCACCTCGCAACTTGGTACACTAGCTGTAAATTTGAAATTACCTAAAGCACTAGGAGTTATACTTGAAAATTGAACAGTATAGCAACCGATAGGTAAACCACTTATATCTTCAACATCACTATCACCTTCAGGACCTAAGTCACCAGTAAGTACAATTGCACCTCCTGCATTGGTTACTACCCAGTTAACTCCGGATAATTCCCAAAGACCAGCTCCTGGAGAGAATTTCAAGTCAGAAAGACTTTCAATAATCAACGATTGCTGACATTCATCAGTTTTACATATCTCAACAGAAGTTGAATTTGAACCACTGCTGAAGGTGCCTTGGCTCATCGCCATATCACCTGGAATGTATGGACAACCTGAGAACAATTGCGGTAAAATATTCGCTTCAAAAGTAATTTCACCCCAACAACTATTGCCATCACAAGGGCTGATTACTTGATATTGTAATACTTGGCCTGTATGATCTCCTGTTATTGTATCTCCTATGAAAACACCATTCTCATCAAATACCTCAATGGTATAGTCAATAAAACCACTTGGAGCTTCTAATAGTTGATCAGCAGTCAATGCAACAAAGCATTCAAGTCCAATACTTATCTGTAGATTATCATTACAGACTAAAGCTGGACAATTGCCAATTTCTATCAATTCTGGATCTTCATCATCTCCACCATCTGTTTCCGTTACATCATCGTTATCAGGGAAATCATTCGGTTGAGAATTATCACCAGGTGTACTATCAATATCGTCACCGTTATCAGATGAGATTTCTGCATTATTAACAAGAGACGATCCTGCAAAAGTAGGGTCAATTGTCAAAATTAAGTTCACCGAAGCTGATGCTCCTGCGACAATTGGACCTGGGATAACATTTGTCAATGTATTACCAGCTCCTACTGCCCAACCATTTGTGTCATTCACACTTAATGCTAATCCAGTTGGAAGGAAGTCTGTCACTCCAATATTGACTGCATCAATTGTACCCTGATTAAATACAGTAATCGTGTAAACCACATCTTGACCTGGAGAAAATGGTCCAGGGCTTGCTACAGTTTTGATTAATGCTAAATCAAATACATTGACGACTACCACAATCTCTTCTGGATCTTCATCATCACCACCGTCAGTCTCATTAGGATCATTATTATCAGGGAAATCATTCGGTTGAGAACCATCTCCAGGTGTACTATCTGAATCAGTAGGCCCTGGATTGTTCGGATTCGTATCGTTATCGAATGATATAATCTCCGCATTGTTCACTAAACTTCCAGAAAGCGGAAGATTAGGATCTATAATAAAGCTAATCGTAATCGTAGTTGATGTACCTGCTGCTATAAACGGTATAGGGTTTACAAGCGTTGCAACACCACCCGATACCGTCCAGTTAGGATCATTTAATAATAGACCTGCTGGGATAGCATCTCCAACGTTAATTGCAAATGCGTCAGCAGTACCTTGATTAAACACTTCAATATCAAAGGTTACTAGATCGCCTGGAGCAAAAGGCCCAGGAGTTCCAGCGTTAACTGTTTTAACCAATGCTAAATCAGATACCAATGGTGGTGGAAGCGTTATAGGCTCATCATCCTGATCATCTTCAGGGAACATATCATTACCTGGCGTACTATCTATATCAATAGGTGGCGTATTACCTGGATTAGTATCATCATCTGCCATGCTGATTTCAGCTTCATTCGTGATAAGTGTTCCAGTGAAACTCGAATCAATTATGAATGTAATCGTAACAACAGAAGAACCTCCAGCAGGTATAAATGGAATTGGATTGTTTAGAACCGCATTTCCTCCTGCTAATGACCAGTTAACATCATTTAAGATCAATCCTGCTGGAATGTAATCGATCAGTCCCACATTGAATGCATCAATCGTACCTTGATTAAATACTGTTATATCAAACGTTACTGGATCACCAACCATGAATGGTCCAGGTGTTCCTGCATTTAGTGATTTTGCTAATGCAAGATCAAAAACACCAGTAACCACAATTTCTTCTGGATCTTCATCATCACCTCCATCTACTTCATTCAGGTCATTGTCATCTGGTAAATCGTTTGGTTGCGAATTATCACCAGGTGTACTATCTACATCTGTCGGAGGTGTATTGTTAGGAATCGTATCGTCATCAGCTGTAGATACTTCCGCATTATTGATAATACTACCTTGTTGGAAAGTAGGATCAATCTGGAAGGTTATTGTAACTGTCATTGATGTTCCTGCAGCAATAAATGGTATAGGATTATTCAATGTTGCTATACCACCAGCTGCAGTATAATTTGCATCAGCTAAGATCAATCCTGCTGGTATATAATCAACAACACCTATAGAGAATGCATCTATTGTACCTTGGTTGAACACAGTGACATCAAATGTGACCAAATCACCCGCCATAAATGGTCCAGGAGTCGCAGCATTCAACGTTTTAGTCAATGCTAAATCAAAGACACCCACTGGTGGGACAACTGTAATCTCCTCTGGATCTTGATCATCACCAGGAGCATTTGGATTATTGTTATTTGGTAGATCATCTGGATTTGCATCATCTCCAGGAGTACTATCCACGTCTACTGGTGGCGTATTGCCTGGATTAGTATCATCATCCGCCATACTGATCTCAGAATCATTTAAGATTGTTGTGCCTGTAAAGGCTGGATCAATCTGGAACGTTATGGTAACTACCTGAGAGCCTCCTGCAGGAATAAATGATATAGGGTTATTTAAAGTAGCAATACCTCCTGCTGCAGTCCAATTTGCATCTGCCAAAATCAAGCCTGCTGGTATCTGATCGATTAGACCAATACTAAAGGCATCTATTGTTCCTTGATTCAGAACAGTTAGATCAAATGTGACAACATCACCAGCCATGAAAGGACCAGGAGTTGAAGCATTTACTGTTTTAACCAATGCTAAATCGAATACACCTGTTGGTGGAACAACTGGAATCATTTCTGGATCCTGGTCATCACCTGGTGCATTTGGATTATTATCATTTGGTAAATCATCTGGATTTGCATCATCGCCAGGTGTACTATCTACATCTGTTGGTGGTGTGTTACCAGGATTTGTATCATCATCTGCCATGCTGATCTCAGAATCATTTATGAGACTAGTACCCATAAAGGCTGGATCAATTTGGAAAGTAATTGTTGTTACAGCTGAACCGCCTGCAGCTATAAATGGAATTGGGTTATTTAATGTTGCAACAGCTCCTGCTGCAGTCCAATTCGCATCTGCTAAAATTAAGCCCGCTGGTATCTGATCTAATAAACCAATATTAAAGGCATCTATCGTTCCTTGATTTAAAACTGTCAAATCAAAAGTAACAACATCGCCTGGCGCAAATGGACCAGGTGTTGAAGCATTTACTGTTTTAACTAAGGCTAAATCAAATACACCTGTTGGTGGAACAACTGGGATCATTTCTGGATCCTGGTCATCACCTGGTGCTAGTGGATCATTATCATTTGGTAAATCATCTGGATTTGCATCATCTCCTGGCGTACTATCCACATCTGTAGGTGGAGTATTACCTGGATTTGTATCATCATCTGCCATGCTGATCTCTGAATCATTCA
>CAYNMW010000038.1:24455-28418 GCA_964398295.1 uncultured Saprospiraceae bacterium
ATCATTTCTGGATCCTGATCATCTCCTCCAGCTGTATCTGCCATATCATTATCATTTGGCAAATCATTAGGTGTAGCATTATCTCCTGGCGCACTATCCATATCTACAGGAGGTGCGTTACCAGGATTTGTATCGTCATCTGCCATGCTGATCTCTGAGTCATTCACAATACTTGTGCCTGTAAACGTTGGATCAACTTGGAATGTAATGGTTACTGTCTGCATTGTACCAGCAGCAATGAAGGATATAGGACTATTCAGTGTCGCTGTTGCTCCAGCTGCTGTCCAATTCGCATCTGCCAAAATCAACCCTGCTGGAATATAATCTATAAGACCTACATTAAAAGCATCTATTGATCCCTGGTTTATCGCTGTTAAATCAAATGTAACAACATCTCCAGGCATAAACGGTCCAGGTGTCGCGGCATTTAATGTTTTTATCAATGCTAAATCAAAGACACCTGTTGGTGGAACAACTGGAATCATTTCTGGATCCTGGTCATCTCCACCTGTTATATCTGCTAAGTCATCATTACCAGGCAGATCAATAGGTGTAGCGTTGTCTCCAGGCGTACTATCTATATCTTGTGGTGCAGCATTACCTGGATTCGTATCATCATCTGCCATACTAATCTCAGCATCATTCACAATACTTGTACCTGTGAAAGCTGGATCAATCTGGAAAGTAATTGTCGTTGCTGCTGAGCCGCCTGCTGGTATGAATGATATTGGAGTATTTAGCGTCGCTGCTGTTCCAGCTAATGTCCAATTCGCGTCTGCTAATATTAAACCAGTTGGTATATAATCTATTAACCCAATATTGAAAGCATTGTTAATACCTTGATTTAACACTGTTAAATCAAAAGTAACGACATCACCTGGCGCAAATGGTCCGGGAGTTGCTGCACTTACTGATTTTATTAATGCTAAATCAAAGAGGCCGCCTGGATTAGAAACCGGAATCATTTCTGGATCCTGATCATCTCCGCCTGCTGTATCTGCTATATCATCATTATTTGGTAAATCTGTCGGCGTTACATTATTTCCGGGCGCACTATCAACATCAACTGGTGCAGCATTACCTGGATTCGTATCGTCATCTGCCATACTGATCTCTGCATCATTCACAATGCTCATGCCTGTGAACGCTGGATCAATTTGGAATGTTATTGTCGTTGCTGCTGAGCCACCTGCTGCTATAAATGGTAAAGGGCTATTTAAAGTTGCAGTAGCTCCGGCTAATGTCCAACTTGCATCTGCTAAAATCAGACCTGCTGGGATATAATCTATAAGACCTACATTGAAAGCATTGATTGTTCCCTGATTTAAGGCGGTCAAATCAAAGGTAACTAGATCACCTGGTACGAATGGTCCGGGTGTTGCCGCATTTACTGTCTTTGTTAATGCTAAATCAAATATACCTGTTGGTGGTATTACAGGAATCATTTCTGGATCCTGATCATCTCCTCCTGCTGTATCTGCCATATCATCATCATTTGGCAAATCACTTGGTGTAGCATTATCTGCTGGGGCACTATCCGCATCAACTGGAGGTGCATTACCTGGGTTTGTATCATCATCTGCCATACTGATCTCTGAGTCATTCACAATGCTTGTGCCTGTGAATGCGGGATCAATCTGGAAAGTAATGGTCACTGCCTGCATAGCTCCTGCAGCAATGAATGATATTGGACTATTTAGTGTCGCTGTAGCTCCAGCTGCTGTCCAATTGGCATCTGCCAATATTAAACCGGCAGGTATGTAATCAATCAAACCTACATTGAAGGCATCTATTGATCCCTGATTGATCGCTGTCAAATCAAATGTTACAACATCGCCTGGCATAAATGGTCCAGGTGTTGCAGCACTTAATGTTTTTACCAAGGCTAAATCAAAAACACCTGTCGGTGGTATAACCGGAATCATTTCTGGATCCTGATCATCTCCTCCTGTAGTTGATGCTGTATCATCATTTAATGGTAAATCATTCGGTGTCACATTATCTCCAGGTGCACTATCCACATCTGTTGGTGGCATATTCCCTGGATTTGTATCATCATCAGCCATGCTGATCTCTGAGTCATTCACAATGCTTGAGCCCGTGAATGTTGGATCTATCTGGAATGTAATTGTCACAACTTGTGAACCTCCTGCAGGAATAAATGATATTGGACTGTTCAACGTCGCTGTAGCGCCTGCTGCTGTCCAATTCGCATCTGCTAATATCAAACCTGCTGGGATGTAATCAATCAATCCTACATTAAAGGCATCTATTGTTCCTTGATTTATGGCTGTCAAATCGAATGTAACAACATCACCAGCCATAAAAGGTCCAGGTGTTGCTGCATTTAAGGTCTTTGTTAAGGCTAAATCAAAAATACCTGTCGGTGGTACAACCGGAATCATTTCTGGATCCTGATCATCTCCTCCCGCTGTATCTGCCATATCATCATCATTTGGCAAATCACTTGGTGTCGCATTATCTCCTGGAGCACTATCCGCATCAACTGGCGGTGCATTTCCTGGGTTTGTATCATCATCAGCCATGCTGATCTCTGAGTCATTCACAATGCTTGTGCCTGTGAATGCTGGATCAATCTGGAAAGTAATGGTCACTGCCTGCATAGCTCCTGCAGCAATGAATGATATTGGACTATTTAGTGTCGCTGTAGCTCCAGCTGCTGTCCAATTAGCATCTGCCAATATTAAACCGGCTGGTATGTAATCAATCAAACCTACATTGAAGGCATCTATTGATCCCTGATTTATAGCTGTCAAATCAAATGTTACAACATCGCCTGGCATAAATGGACCAGGAGTTGAGGCACTCAATGTTTTAACTAAGGCTAAATCAAATACACCCACTGGTGGAATAATCGGAATCATTTCTGGATCCTGATCATCTCCGCCTGCTGTATCTGCAACATCATCATTATTTGGTAAATCAGTCGGTGTTACATTATTTCCTGGCGCACTATCAACATCAACTGGTGCAGCATTACCTGGATTCGTATCGTCATCTGCCATGCTGATCTCGGAATCATTCACAATACTTGTACCTGCAAAAGCTGGATCAATTTGGAATGTTATTGTAGTTGCTGCTGAGCCACCTGCTGCTATAAAGGATATAGGGCTATTCAAGGTTGCTGTAGCTCCAGCCAATGTCCAATTTGCATCTGCTAAAATCAGACCCGCTGGTATATAGTCGATAAGACCTACATTGAAGGCATTGATTGTTCCTTGATTTAAGACTGTTAAATCAAAAGTAACTAAATCACCTGCCATGAAAGGACCTGGCGTTGAAGCATTTACTGTCTTTGCTAATGCTAAATCAAATATACCGGTTGGTGGTATTACAGGAATCATTTCTGGATCTTGATCATCTCCTCCTGCTGTGTCTGCCATATCATCATCATTTGGCAAATCACTAGGTGTAGCGTTGTCTCCTGGTGCACTATCGACATCTACTGGAGGTGCGTTACCAGGATTTGTATCATCATCTGCCATACTGATCTCGGAATCATTCACAATACTTGTGCCTGTGAAAGTTGGATCAATCTGGAATGTTATTGTTACTGCCTGCATTGCTCCTGCAGCAATGAATGATATTGGACTATTTAGAGTCGCTGTAGCTCCAGCTGCTGTCCAATTAGCATCCGCTAATACTAATCCTGCAGGTATGTAATCGATCAAACCTACGTTGAAGGCATCTATTGATCCTTGATTTATAGCTGTTAAATCAAAGGTTACCACATCGCCTGGCATAAATGGACCAGGTGTTGAGGCACTCAATGTTTTAATTAAAGCTAAATCAAATACATCTACAGGTGGAACAACAGGAATCATTTCTGGATCATGGTCATCACCTCCTGCTGTATCTGCTACATCATCATTATTAGGTAGATCAACTGGAGTCGCATTGTCTCCAGGTGCACTATCCACATCTGTTGGTGGAGTGTTAGCT
>CAYNMW010000039.1:0-28090 GCA_964398295.1 uncultured Saprospiraceae bacterium
GCTTTGTTGTAATCACCAATTCTACAAGCGAGTACTGCATGGATGCAAGGGCTGAGAGATGATTCATGAACGGTCATTGGTTCATAGAATTTGAAATTTCTTTCTATCGTTTCCAAATCAAAATGGTCTTCAAAAAAATACATGCCTTGCAAAACATCTGCTTGTTTGATGTAGCAAGATCTGAGGATTCGATCCCAAGACCAATGTTGATTGATGGGTGTTTCCTCTTTTGGTAAATCCGCTGCTAGCTTAAGTTCCTTGTCAAGAAAACCATCTTGCTGAAGGAAGACTTGACTTTGCTCATCATAAGGCAAGTGTGTATTCGACAGGATTTTATTCCATCTCTCTCGTTCACTTTCGTTAAATGTTACGTTGCGTACTATTTGCTGTAATCTATTCGGATTGTCATTTTTCATTTCGTCAATCACATCACTACAATATTGGATGCACCATCGACCTATGTAATTTGTATACCAATTGTTGTTGACGTTGTTTTCATATTCATTAGGACCTGTGACTCCTAGCATCACGAACGCCTTTTTATGTTCTGAATATTGAAACCGTTGGGACCAAAATCTTGCGATTGCTAACAAGACTTCTAATCCATATTTGGCTAAGTATGCTGTGTCACCAGTATATCTTACGTAGTCGTAAATTGCATAGGCAATGGCTCCATTTCTGTGAATTTCTTCAAATGTAATTTCCCATTCATTGTGGCATTCTTCACCATTCATGGTGACCATAGGATATAAAGCTGCTCCATTTGAAAAGCCCAATTTGGCAGCATTTTCAATCGCCTTTTCTAGATGGTTGTATCGATAGACTAGCAAGTTTCTGGCTACTTCTGGTTGGGCAGTACTGAGATAGAATGGCAGGCAATAAGCTTCAGTATCCCAATAAGTACAACCACCATATTTCTCACCAGTAAATCCTTTTGGTCCAATATTGAGCCGAGCATCAGATCCATTATATGTTTGATACAGCTGCAGAATATTAAATCGCAATCCTTGCTGTGCTGAAACATCACCGACAATCTCTATGTCATTTTGTTCCCAGTTTTTATTCCATGCAGCTTTATGTTCTTCAAGTACAGTTTCATAGCTGGATTGCTTTATCGCATCCAATCGTTGTTGATTGATTATGTCAAATTCACTGTCGTGATGAAAAGTAGATGATATGGATACATATTTATATAAGCTCACTGATTGACCCGGAGATAAGTTCAGTGTAAAATTTTCTGTGCATTTGCCTTCTGCGGTGCTCGTTTTTGATGTTAGTCCTTTTAGTATATTATACATTGAAGCATGTACTTCAAAGTTTGTTTTCTTAGTTATGGCAGATACTGATTGATAGTCATTTCTTCGATCAGTAATGTTCCAAAACACTTCATCATAATTGGAATCTTGATTGCGGACGTTTGCATCAAGATAAGATTCAAGTTGAATAGAGCCAGTATACGATTCTGAATGCACTGTATATTTTATCACACCTAACTCCTTTATTGGGAGACTGCAAAATCGTTCAGATTCGATGCGTAGTTTACCATGTTCAGTTTCGAATTGCAGTTCCTTGGAAAAGATCGCGTGACGCATATCCAACTCTCTTCTGAAATTGGTCACATTTACCTCATTAAGATCAACTGATTGTTGATTGATGAAGAGATTGATACCTATCCAATTGACAGAATTGAGCACTTTGGCAAAATACTCAGGGTAGCCATTTTTCCACCAACCGACACGTGTCTTATCAGGATAATATATACCAGAAATATAACTACCCTGAAGTGTTTTACCGCTGTATGTTTCTTCGAAAGTACCGCGCACTCCCATATAACCATTTCCTATAGAAAAGATGGACTCGGATACTTGATTATAGTCCTTGTGAAATGTCTCTTCAATTATCTTCCACGGATCCTTTACCAAATAGTCTTTCATGAACAAGGAATAAAATTCAAATTATTTCTTCTATATTAATTTAATCAATAGAGATAAACAATAATTAATGAAGATAATCATACGGCTAGTCTTATTCTGTGTTTTGTTGATAATCGGTGCTTGCAAAACGGATAGTATAAATAAATCATCCGATCATGTTTCCTCCAATGAGACCGTCGCTGAAGCAATGGAAGGCCATTATCCTATATGGTCAAAGAATGCAAATATGTATGAGGTGAATATCAGACAATTTACTCCAGAAGGGACTTTCTCTGCATTTGAACAACATCTTCCAAGACTCAAAAGTATGGGTGTAGATATCCTTTGGTTGATGCCAGTTTATCCGATTTCGGACACAAAGAAAAAAGGGAGTTTAGGCAGTTATTATGCTGTCTCTGATTACGCTAGAGTAAATCCGGAGTTTGGCAGTTTGGACGATTTCAGGAAAATGGTACAAACCATCCATGCGAATGGGATGAAAATTATTTTGGATTTTGTGCCCAATCATACAGGTTGGGATCATGTCTGGCTTAGTGAACATCCAGACTATTACACCAAAGATAAAAATGGAAATGTTGTCGATCCGATAGATCCATCTACTGGTAAAAGCTGGGGTTGGACAGATGTTGCAGATTTGAATTTTGAAAACCCTGACATGCGTCAGTCTATGATTGATGACATGCTGTATTGGATTGAGGATGAAAACATTGATGGATACAGAATGGATGTAGCCCATGGCGTACCAGTTTCTTTTTGGGGTGAAGTAAGTACCGCCTTGACTAAGGCTAAACCAGATGTGTTTATGCTAGCAGAATCCGAAGTGCCATCACTGAGAAACAATAAATACTTTCAGGCAGATTATGGTTGGGGATTTCATCATCTCCTGAATGAAATTGCCAAAGGCGAAAAAGGTCCTAAAGATGTGCAGGAATGGTATGTATCCAATAAAGAAAAATATCAAACAGGATGGCACATCCATTTCACGTCTAATCATGATGAGAATAGTTGGGCAGGTACGACAATGGAAAGAATGGGTCTTGCACATGAAGCTTTGGCAGCACTTGCATACACATTAGATGGAATGCCACTTGTTTATGGAGGTCAAGAAGAACCGTTAAAAAAGCGATTGGAATTTTTTGAAAAAGATGACATTGGCTTTGGTGATTATCAGCGGGAAGGGTGGTATAAAAGTCTGTTTGATTTAAAGCACGATAATCAGGCAATATGGAATGGTGAGTTTGGTGGAAGGGTAAGGTTTCTTCAAGTAGACGAACAAATTCTTTCTTACAAACGGGAGAAAAATGGGGCAGAAGTGATTTGTATCCTGAATCTGTCAGGTAGCCATGCTAGTTACATATTAGATCAAGACCTTGACGGTTTTACAGATGTAATAGGAAATAAAAAAGTCAAAATAGCAAAAGGACAAAAAATTGATTTGGGAAATTGGGACTATAAAGTCTTTAGTAAAAGTTGAGCATAATAATTTATTCTATTCAAAACGTAGCCCAGTTTTGAAAACCAGCAATGAGAGTAAACTGTTAAATGCCTCCCCCCGTTTTCGGGATCGTCGGACCTCCAAGGTGTCACCCTCTTGCATCTCGCTCAAAGGGAGACTGCCTCCCGCATATCCTTTACAAGTTTGAAAACCAGCAATGAGAGTAAACTGTTAAATGCCTCCCTTTTGGGGAAGTCAGGTGGGTGAATAACCAGGCAATCAAATTTTATAACTTTCTAAGAACGCTATATTTGATAACTGTCCTTAAAGCACTTTCTCAAAACAAACACTCGTCTCCACATCAGTATAGGGCTCGTATCTTGGAATAGTTGTGTATCCTTGCGATCGATATAGTTCGACAGCTGCAGTAAGAAAAGTACCAGTTTCTAAAACACATCGTCGATAGCCCTTTTCTTTAGCCCAAGCTTCTAATTCTGATAAGATCAATTTTGAAATGCCCTTACCACGGTGACAACCTTCGACATACATTCGCTTGATTTCAACGGAATCTTCATCAAATGGCTTGAATGCTCCTGAGCCGATTGGTATATCATTGTCTACTGCAATGACGCAATTCTGTAGGGCTTCTATGCCATTGAATTGACTATAGAAATCATTTTGTTCGCCATTGTGTATGGCTAATTCTTTATCCAATTTTTTAACTACCGCAATGAATGCAGAATCTGAAGAATTCGTGCGGCAGATAGTTGCCACGCAACTATTGAAAAGAGATTAATTCTACATCAAAACCAATGTCTGTATTGCCAGGTATTCCAGTTGTACCTCTCGACCCATATGCAAGATTGGATGGAATCAATAAGGTGATCGATCCTCCAGGGCCTATTAATTGGAGGCCTTCTTGCCAGCCTGCTATCAGTATATTTACAGGGAAGGTAGCTTCATCTCTAGCATCAAAGGTATTGCCGCCAAGAAAATAGCCATTATAGTTTATAGTGACTTCAGAACCCAAATTTGGTCTAGGCGTGGTCCCAACATCTTGTATGATGAATTGCAATCCAGAAGGAGTTGTCGTAGTCGTTAAATTGTTTAGTGTTACATATTCTTCAATTGATAGAAAGTCTGAATCGTCATCACCAGAACATCCAGCCATTAAAAGGCTACAACAAATAATTAGAGAGTAAAAGATCGATTTCATTTAGCTAATGATTTATGGTAAAATTTCAATATTCTGTTAACGAACTAAACACGAATTTGAGAACAGAAAAAGCAAAAATCTTGATTTTTTTATAAAAATGAGTTCTGCAAGACAAAACTATTACTCTTTACTTGAGATTTGAGAAGTAGAAGGTGTTAAATGTGATGAAAAGTCTTTTCGTTGCCATAAATGAAAGCAAACGCAACCAAGAATAGAGGCTGAATTTCTATGTAATCTGCTCATCAACAACGCCACATCGTAACACGCCAACCCCTGCAGCTTCTATCTCTACAAGGTCTCCTGGTTTCAAATAAATTGGTGGATCAAATCTGGCTCCTGCTCCATTGGGTGTGCCAGTCGCAATCAAATCACCTGGGCGTAGTGTCATGAATTTACTTAAGTAGGATACGATGTAGTCAATAGGGAACATCATATTACTCGTGTTATCATTTTGGCGAATTTCTCCATTGACTCGCGTTTGTATGTCCAATTTTGCATAATCATCAACTTCATCTGCTGTCATCAACCATGGACCAATGGCACCAGTATTGTCGAAGTTTTTTCCTTGTGTCACATTGAATTTTGCATGTCTGACCCAATCGCGTATGGTCCCTTCATTCATTAAAGTCAAACCTGCTATATGTTGTAATGCATCCTCTTTTGGAATTCGTCGTCCTGCTTTACCAATTACAAGTACAATCTCTCCTTCATAATCTAATTGTGGTGACTCAGGAGGTCTGACTACATTTTGGCCGTGACCAACAAATCCATCAATGTATCGGATAAACACGCTCGGGTACTTAGGTAATGCAGAGCCATCCTTATACTCTGCATTTCTGTTCGCATAGTTGACTCCAATGCATACAATTTTTTGACCAGTCAGGATGGGCGGGAGATAGTTGATTTCGCTTTCGCGAAAAGCAATTGGTAAATCATTTGCTATGTTTTTCAATTGATCCATTGCATCAAGCTCGATCCACTTTTTCAAATTGTTGCCATAAGCAGCACCGATATCTGTGAACCCAATGCCATTTTCATCTTCAACTACGGATCCATAAGTTTGTCTTCCTCCGACGGTATATGTTGCAAATTTCATAAGTCAATTATTGAGTTCAAATGTTGAATAAACAAGGATAGCCTGTAGCAAATAAATGTACATAAGTTTTATACTTTTTGGCACAACTAGAATTAACTACTTTCTGATTAATGTATCTTACTGCCAATGAAAGCTTCTGGTAAATCTGTCATAACAGGAATAATGTTGACTGCTGGCTCTGCAATTGGCGCTGGTATGTTTTCACTACCAATTGTTTCATCGGGTATGTGGTTCGTGTGGTCGGTGATTTGTTTTGGGTTCATTTGGTTGATCAGTTATCTGGGATCTTTGATGATTTTAGAAATTAATGTGCAGTATCCTGTCGGGTCCAGTTTCAATACATTTGTTAAGGACATACTTGGGTCGGGATGGAGTGCATTTTTCACACTTTGCATTTGTTTCATTCTGTACATTTTACTGTATGCCTACTTCAGTGCCTTTGGCAATATGGCAGCACATACATTGTCATTGGACAGTCCTTCTTCATGGACGCAAGGGTCTCTTGGACTTATGCTGGGACTCCTCTTCGCAGTAGCTGTTTGGATCAGCACTTCATTAACAGGACGGATTGCATCTGTTCTCGTTATTGCAATGGGGGTGAGTTTTATCATTGCATCAATTGGTGCCTTGAGTAATTTATCTCCAACATACTTATTTAATCATCACGAGACTAACCCACAGTATGTCAACTATATTTGGTCTGGTCTTCCTTATTTTATTACCTCATTTGGATTTGCTTCCATCGTTCCAAGCTTGTATAAATATTATGGTCCAGACATCAGTAAAATCAAGGCTGGATTGTTTTATGGATCAATCATCGCACTGATAACATATGTGTTATGGATTATGATCTCCTTCGGTAATATTCCAAGAGAAGAATTTATCAGTATCAATCAGGCTGGTGGTAATGTAGGTGATTTGACTAAAGCTATTGAACAAAAAATTGGAAGTACTTCCATTCAGTATGCTTTAAATTTCTTTTCAAATTTTGCCATTATTTCTTCCTTTTTGGGCGTTGGCTTGAGCTTGTTTGACTACATCGCCGATCATTTGAAACTAGGCGATGATTTGCGTGGAAGGTTTATGACAACTTGTTTAACCTTTCTTCCTCCTGGTATATGTAGTTTCTTTTTTCCGCATGGATTTATTGCGGCTATTGGCTATGCAGGTTTTGTGCTGTACATCGGATTTTTCTTAATTCCATTTATCATGATAATGAAATCCAGAAGATCAGATAAGCAACTTAACTATCGATTATCTGGTGGGCAAATGACTTTATGGTTTGTTGTTATGTTAAGCAGCATAACAGCTATTTGCCACATTTTAGCTAAATCTAATTATTTACCTAGTTATTAATCTTGAAAACTGTTGTCAGACATGTAGTTCTTTTATGCTGTTTGTTTTTTGCAAGTAATGCTATGCTTCATGCACAGTCCTTGCGGTTTTTATTTTTGGGACATAGCTATGATTGGACTAATGATGAGGGAGATGCAGTTGACTCTAGAATTTTACAGTTAGATTTGGACGAATACGATGGGTTTTGGTTTGGTGGTGATATCTGTGCAAATACAAGCCTCGATCCACATACATGGAAGCAACTTGACGAAACATTTGATTTTAAAAATCCCTTGACTCATATCGCATTAGGGAATCACGATTACAGAGATGATAACGTGCATTTATATTATGGCGCTTCTGGTAAATCAGATTTTTATACGAGCAATATTCACAGCATTGTCTTGTCAGTAATCAATACGAATTTGAATGCAAGTGATTGTCAATCATTGGATAAACAATACAAGATGTTATCCACAGTTACGGATAGCATTACTGAAGCTAGTCATTATATTCTGATGATGCATCACCAAATATTTACTGAGATATCTGGACTGTCTGATTTTACATCAAATGGTAGTTGTGCAAATTATCAAATGACTTGCACGGGCGTAAGTAGAAAATTTGAAGACACGATATATCCTAAATTAATTGAATTGGAGAATCGTGGTATTGAAGTTATTGTGCTTGTGGGAGATACCGGTTGGCACAAAGGAGGACATTGGACAAGTGATGATGGCATTGATTTTATCGCCTCAGGGATCAATAATAGTTATTACAAAGCAAACGCACCTAAACAAATTCAAGCGTTGGAAAAGGATAAGGTGTTGGAATTTGAATTCTATATTGAGCAACGAAAATTGGATTGGACGTTTATAGAGTTGGGGGGATGGTAGTGAGTCTTCAGCGGACGCCGTGCTCTATAAATCAATGATGGGAATGAGTGAACGAACCACTAATCTATAGTCCATGATTTTGAGGTTAAAAATTTAATTCCATCCATAGTGGACGGTGATCAGAAATATAATATCTACAGTATTTATGAAACTGTGTTTCGCTTTTGGTCCATAGATTTGGAAATAAAGGTGTATCATAGTCAAATACACCTTCTGCTTTGATTTTATTTTTCAGCTTTGGTACAAATGCAATCTGATCGTATTGCTTGTCAGATTTCAAATTTGATCCTTGTCTCGTAGAATGATCAGGTAGTGATAAACCTCTTTTAGTTAAGGCATTATATATTGGGTCTCCTTTCTTGGCTTTTGGGATGTTGAAATCACCCAGGGCAATAATATTTGGTGAAATCGAATGTTTATCATCTCGACGAAGATCAACATATCTTCCTATTGCATAGGCTTCTAAGGACCTTCTGTGCATGTGAGTCCAATGCGTAGAACCGTAATACAAATGTGTATTTACAAGAATTAAAGTTTCATTTTTAAATGTGAAAGAAGATATAAAAGGATTTCGATCAAAACCTGTAAAAGTAGAATTGACACCACTCAATTTGATATGTTTGTGATCCTTTGGAGGAATCGCTAATTCACCTGTCATCTGGTTTTGAGAAACTTTTTGAGAATCGTAGAAAAACGCTGCCCTTTCATCATTACCTCCTTTATCATTGAAAATGAGTTGATATTCAGATCCAATAAAAGATTCTAGATTATATAGTCCCGTTAAGTCATCATAGACTTCCTGTATTGCTATTATGTCAAACCAGCTTAAGACTTCTGCTATTAATCTATAATGATCTTCCGTACGCTTGTGTAAACCAAGATTGGCTATATTCCAAGTAGCGATTAATAAGGTGTCATTGGATTTAGTTGGAATTTGTCTTATTCCTTTATGCATTTTGAGAATCTCGATTTCAGAATCAAAATCAAAATTGAATGTAAATCGAGGTTTTTCAAATGATACCATTTTTAGTTTTATTTTTCACTATATTTTTTACCTAGTAACAGGTAAAGAACCATCACATCGTTTATTTACTTATATAGTTAGTGTGATAAAAAGCAAAAATGTTACCCGGAATTAAATATTATAATTATTTATATAAACAATCGCAATCTGCAATTTGGAGTCGCAGAGATAATGCGTTATTTATTTGATGCTGGAAGGTCAATTTTTAAAATTGAAGTGAGGGGAATATCTACTCGTCTTTTTTGATCGTGTAGCAAGACGTAGGTGTTATTTTCAAAGGTGATTACATCTTTAATTGCAGAGCCTTTTAAGGAGTCTATTTTATGTTTTCGTAATTCGAGTTCCTGATATGACAATTCTTTTATTAATAAATGTTGCTTATCTCTGTCATTAACTGATGTCATAAACAGGAGAATGGATTCTTCTCTTAATTCCATTTCTATTATTTCTTGATGGTGACTCTCTGTAAAGATCACTTCATTTATTTGGTTTAATTGTTTGTCTAATTTTATAATAAAAACGTCTAGTCCAGTATCGCCTTGTTGCATGCTTCCAGAAATGTAAATGTGATCGTCATTTACTTGCATCTCTTCAAAAAATACATGGCCGTTATTTTCCGCTTTCAACCATCGTTCTTTTTCTACACCTTCATTGTCCGTAAGGAGAATAAATCCCTTAGTAAATGCTTCTTTATACGAATGTCCATCCTTAAATTCGAAGCCATCTGCAATTCCAGAGATCAATAGGTCACCATTCTCTAATTGCTTGATCTGTTTTGGAATGGTTGTTTCTTCTCCAATGGTATACATTTCTTTATTCTTGACCTCTTTGTTTTTTATCCAAGCGACACTACTATTCGCAGTTTGTCTTTCGTAGTTGAGAGAGATAAATTGTTGTGAAGATGAGGGAATGAAATCAACAACTCGTGTCCGGTGACCATAGCTAATAATTGGATCTAAACCATGCTCCGAATTAAGAGAAAACAAACGACTAACTTCTTCTTGCTGTCCTAAACTTTTTGCTTGGTAATAACTGATGAATGGTTGACCGAATTGATCTTTTTTTATTAGTATACCTCTGGCAGAAGTTTCAGATGCAAAGATGATGGGCTCTTCATTATGAATCTGCAGTGCAGGATATTGTATACTTGACTTATTGTAAGCAGTACCTAGTGAAATCAACTGTTGATCATAAGTGGTAAGTTGAGTGGGTACAAATGTAAGCTTGGAAGGCACGACGGATTCTGTCTCGCATGCAAACAGTAATAGACAAATACAACTAAAGAGACTTGTAAAAAAGGAGCCAGTTGAATTGGCAGTCATTTGGTTTATTTCACAAGAGTAGCATCGACGAGTTGATACATCAATCTGTTGATGTCATCTGCATTTAATTGTAATTTACCTTTAATGGTTATTTGCTCTGCAGAATATTTGATTGGTTCAATTGATAAGACTTCCATTACAGTTTCTGGACCTGCACCTCCACAGAAAAAGCACATGCTGTAGGGGAAAGCGGAGAAAATGAATTCTGTGTGGCTCTTATATCCTTCTACAGGAATCACATAGCCTTTGATCGTGATTTCTGAATCTTGTAGATCTGTAACTTGTTGGCTGAAAACAGGTTTATCAATTTTAAAACCCATCAATTCATCATATTCTTTGCGATAGGTGATGCGTGATAAGGTCTTCCAGACATTTTCTGTTTTTCCTTCTGGCTCAACCATCTTAAGATCGGCATCTTTAATGACTTCATTTATCTTGGCAGCAGCTTCAGCATTTTGGTCTTGAGCAGTCGCTATCGAAGCGAAAAGACAAAAGCAAAATAGATAGATTACCTGTTTCATTTGATTTTTTTATAAATGAACAAGCAAAATATGAAAATAAGCTCAGTCAAACAGGGTTTTAACCCATTCATAACATGCTATTGATGTTGTGCTTGACAATCTCTTCTCGGTGAAGGATGGTTTCAAATGGATCAAACCCTCTAAATCCCCCTTGATCTCAAGCCGACGGTTCCTGATAGTCGCATTTGGCTCATCGGAGGGGACCCTCGGAATGACAATATATTTATAATAGCTATTATCGAAGCATTGTCATCCTGACCGTAGTCGAAGGGAAATGTCCGCACACTCAATTGTTCAAAAAAAGTTGACAGTTATTCAATTGATTAGAATGTAAATATTTACATTAAAGTAAATCAAATTTCTGCTCATGAAAACCAATCAGACATCTAGGTTTCAGATGCTATATCTGGCACTAATTTTTTGTTTATTAACACCTTTTGCCCATTCACAATCATGGACGCACAATGAAGTCTTGACCAAATCGATTCAATTTTATGAAGCCCAACAATGTGGTCCGTTACCAGATTGGAATCGTTTTTCATGGCGACGTAGCTGTCATACATCTGATGGAAGCGATGTTGGAGTTGATCTCACAGGAGGCTGGCATGATGCTGGAGATCATGTGAAATTTCATCTACCAATGGCGCAAGCAATTACCGTATTGGCATGGACTTTTTTGACTTATGAGGATGAAATAATCAATTCTGGAAACTATCAGTATTACCGAGATAATCTAAGATTCATCGCCGACTACATCATCAAGTGTCATCCTCCTAGTAACAATAATCTGTTTTATGCACAAGTAGCTTCAGGAGGCTTAGATCATAGCTTTTGGGAACCTCCAGAAGAAAATACATATAACCGAAATGTATATTTTATCAATGACAATGCCAATGGTACAGATTTAGCTTGTGGAATGGCTGCTGCTTTTGCAAGTTTGAGTATGGTGTTTGATGACGAGCCTGGATTTAGTCTTGAACTGCGCAATCATGCTATTGACTTATTCGATTTTGGTTCAAACACAAATTTTGGTTATTCGTTTCAAATAAATGATGGAGATTTTTACAGCTCAGAAAGCCCATATGATGACGATGTTGTCTGGGGAGCCTTATGGTTATATAGAGCAACCAATAATCAGTTTTATTTAAACCTGGCAGAAAATCGCTTTCCTGCTATCTCTGGTGCACAAGGATGGTATCCCAGTTTTAGAGATCACGGCTTTGGCAGTTTCTTATTGTTGTCCGAAATAACAGGTAATCAAACCTATTTTAACGCTACTGAAAATTGGTTGAACAATGAGATTTCGCGTAGCTCTCAGGGCGGTCTGTATAATAGATCAGGTTTGTTGCTCGCTCAAGCATCTGCAGCCTTGTCATTTTCGGCTTATTATTATGCTCAAGTTAGAGGGCCGAGTCACCCAAATTTTAATACCTATGTCAATTATGCTGAAAGCCAGTTTGAGTATATTCTGGGAAACAATCCACTCGGGAGGTCTTATGTTGTTGATGTTGGGAATAATTTTCCAAGAGTCACTCATCATAGAGCGGCCCATGATTCACCAAATGGAGATGTGTTTAATCCGCAACTAGACAACCATATTTTGACAGGTGGTCTTGTTGGCGGACCTGATGGATCCGATAGTTATAGTAATGATCGATCCGATTGGCCAAATACTGAAGTAGCTGTCAGCGGACAATCCTTTTTTGTGGGACTAGCAGCTCAAATGCTAAGAGAGAATCCATCTGCGCCAGTAGTAGGTGCGATGGTTGATGATATTCTGACCGTTAATGCACCTTCGACAGTAGAACAAGGCGCAAATGAAACAGTTACCGTTAACTATTCATCTGATGGTATACGAGAAATTATTATTGCTTTTCAGTTGGGATCAGATCCATACACTACTTATAGTTCTATCGTCTCGTCCGTAGGTGTCGGGAGTGGTACTATTGATGTACTTGTTCCTATTCCTTCTGATGTACCAATTGCATCAGGCGCTTATCAATTTCAAGTTTCTCTGGCTGAACCAGGTGCTGCATATGCAGATCGATTTGATAATCAAGCTGTGGAGAATGTAAGTGTGATTGCACAGGCTCCAGTAACAAATAATGAGATTACTTCAGTAAATGGTCCAGAAGTCATTTCTCAAGGTTCGATGATTATGTTAGATATTACCTATGAGGCAACTAGTCCAAAAGACATCATTGTGTCCCTGGAACAGAATACTGATCCTTTTGAATCTTTTGCTGGAGACATAATCAGTGTTCCTGGAGGAGTAGGTTCGATATCTGTTCCGTTGGATGTACCAAGTACGATTCCAGCAGGCACTGATGCTTATCAATATCAAGTCATATTGACTCCACCTGGAGGTGCCTGGGTAGACAGAGACGATAATTTTTCTATAGATAATGTGGATGTCCTCCAAGGTGCGCCATTAAGTGATGCCCTTAATAATATTTCTGCTCCAGCGGTTGTAAATCAAGGAGAAATAGTCAACGTAACTTTTGAATATGAAACCACTGAGAGTCGAGATATCGTTGTAGTTTTTCAACAAAGCTCAGATCCATTTACAAGTTATAGTTCTGAAAGAGTGACAGTTAATGGTCAAGGCAGCGCAACGGTATCACTTGAAATTCCTAACGTTACACCTACTGGAACAGATGCCTACCAATTTCAATCATATCTAACAGAAATTGGCGCCTTCTGGAATGAGCGTTTTGATGATCTCGCTTTTACAGATGTCGATGTCATTACAACAACAGCAACTTGTCAAGATGGTATTCAGAATGGTAACGAAACGGGAGTTGATTGTGGTGGTCCAGATTGTGTCGTTTGTTCGGCTTGTGGCTTACCAGCAACCATGACACAACAAGTCGAAAATGGTGACATGTTTGTGAGTGATCCGTGCTTTGGTTTAATTCTATCTTCACAAAATGGATCTTGTCACAGAGTGAGTGTAAACAATAACGGCAGTTTAGAGATTGTTGAAGTTGAATGTCCGAATTAAATTATAAAAAGATCCTCCATTTTTAAAAATGGAAGATCTTTTATTTGAAGTAATTATCCTTTCTCTAAACCAAGATTTGGTTCATTTTTAACCTTATGATAATGCAATGCAGTTTTGATGCATTTAGCTAATTCTTTCTTTGGTATTTTATCATCCAGAGCAAAAATTATTGCTCTTTCTTTTTCATAGTTGAATGTATCACCAAAAACTTCTTTGAAAGTGCCTACCAATTTACTGGTGCATTTGAAATAGATGGCATATTGTTCCGGATTTTTTTCTTTCCAATCAATGCGGACGGTGCTGCCATGTTTAGTCAAGTAACTTGGTTCACCCCATTTGAGTGTTTCTTCTAAAGAATTTACAGACTCCAATTTTTCAGCAGTATCTATAATGATTTTTCGTAGCGCATTTATTTTGACTTTGATATGAGGAGGGTAGGTGTCAATTTTTTCAGGTACTGCAGGATTTTGTTTTAGCGTCATGGTGGTTTTAATTCATTATTAAAGAATGAGCTAAATAAAGTAGATTTTCTTTTTCTTTAAGTGAAAACGAAATTGGCAATTGAGCTAAGCCAATTAACCTGCGCATGATTTCGATACCTGCTAGTTGAGCTAATAATGTACTGTTTAAATGAATTGGATAATTTTTTTCAATTGCAGGAAGGACTGTTTTATCTTTTGAAATCAAAATAGCATGAGCAGCCAGTACGCCAAGATCAAATTCAGGAAAACCTAAAAAACTGAACTCAGGATCAATGATGTAAATATGATCATTCTTTGACATCCAACTACCAGGATAAAAATCGCCGTGTAACAATGTTGTGCCTTCAGATAAATATTTAACACCTATTTCTTTAATTTTCTTTTTTAGTAATTCATCTTTCTTATATCTAAGTGATAGTGCTTGTAACCCATGCTGCACATCATCTAGGGAAAAGCCATTATTTTCCATGAAAGGCAGTTCGAAAATATGTTGATGATTTAATAAGCGCAAGCTCTTGTTATGTGGATAGTTTTTTGGTGATTCTGATCGATGGATATTAGCCACAATATTTACAAGTAATTCAAGATTTTGTCCTTTAATTTCTTCAGCATTGTACAGACTAGTCATGTCTGTACAATTTCCCAGATCTTGTAATATCAATAGGTGATTATCTTCATTATAGTATAAGACTTCAGGAAGATGTCGATTGAGTATATCATTGTTTTTGATAGCAGAGTAAAATTGATACTCAACATCAATACGCTCTATTGGTGCATCAATGTCTTGATATTTTTGTACAAATGGACGAGATTGTTTGACGATGAATGAGCGTATATTCGTTTTAATTCGCAAGACAACATTCATATTGCCTTCGCCAGGTTTTGATACTTCTATAATCTCTTCGTTAGTGTCTGTAATAAAACCAATTTCTTGCAAAAGGTTTTTAATGTCAATCTTAGATGTTTGTAAATCTATAAACATAAAATATGGCGTTATAAGTCTTCCAAGGTATTCCAAAAATGTTGGGTCATCTTCTCAACATTAATAATTGTGTGTATACCAATTTTGCGATTTGTATTTTCAGGGGGCGTCAAAAAATATTCTATAGTTGACCATTCTGGTTGTGCTATAGCTTCAATAATTGCAACATCCCACATTACCCATTTTTCTTTATTAGGGTCGTCTTTAGTCCACCAGCGATTATATCTATCCCATCTATTTAATAAATACCCCTTAATGCCTTCTTGGTTTTTTAAATATGTATCTGCGTCTTCTTTTAAAAACACCAAATGCTGACTCGTGGAAGCGGTCATTACGTTTAATTCAAGGTTTTTTGAATTCAGTAAAACTTCTACTGCTATGGGATCATTACCAGAATTAAATTCTTTTTTATCATAACTATTTGCTGCTGGCTTATGCCAGAAACCAAGATAGTGTACTGTTAATTTAGGAATGATGGATGGGTCTTCTAAGATAGCAGAAGCTACATTGGTACAAGGACCTAAAATAACAACATTCAATTTAGTACCATCTCTCATTTTATGTGCTGCCTCAATAATATATCTTGAAGCCTCAGAGGAGATTGGCACACCGTATTCTATTAAAGGAGTATTGCTTCCCAATGGAAGTACAATTTCCTTGGCGCCCATTAATGTTATAATTTCTTCATTAATGAGTTGGCTTTCATTTACTGTGTTTTTTGAGGCTAAAGGCGATGTGTGAAATTGAGCCGAATTTATTGCAATTAAATCGAAACTAGGTTCTGCAATGGCTCTAACGATGGCATACAAATCGTCAATTTCATTTGCCGTATCTGCATCAATAATTATAGGAATCTTATTTGAGACCTGTTGTTGTGCAGGAAGAGAACTACATGATAAAAAACCACAAAAAATGCAAGTGACAAGTATTGGAATAAACGTACTTAAGGATACATGCGGTAAATGTTTCATGGTGTAATATTAGTATTTTATTCAAGAAGCCAATGACTTAATTCCGTTTGTATAACAGTTAGAAAATTGATGACCCAGTGACATTGGTAAACTGCTCTAAAAATGTCATACCTCTGTGCGAATTTCCTTTTTCATTTAATTTGGGACTCCAGACAGCAATACAATATCGTTCTGGATAAATTGCCACTATTCCTCCACCTACGCCACTTTTTCCAGGTAAACCTACTTTGAATGAAAAGTCTCCAGATTCATCATAAAACCCACAAGTTTGCATTAGCGCATTAATTCTATTTTTTTGAATTTCCGTTAGTATTGGATCACCTGTATGGGTTTTAAAATTTTCATCGGCTAAAAAGTGATACGCTTTAGTTAACTCTTGACAACTCATTTCTATAGAACACATGTTAAAGTAAAAATCCAGCACTTCATCTGGATCATTTTTGATATTGTCAAATGCTTTCATAAAATTACACAGTGCTATATTTCTATAGCCACATGCTGCTTCAGATTCTGCAACTGCTTTTGAAAAATTAATTTCTTCGCAATAACTGATTTCTCTTACGTAGTTTAAAAAATCATTCTTAGGATTTTTCAAATTGCTTACCAACATATCACAAATGACTATTGCGCCAGCATTAATTAACGGATTTCTTGGAATCCCATTTTCAGTCTCCAATTGCACCAGAGAATTAAAAGCATTGCCAGAAGGTTCTACTCCTACTCTGGTCCAAATATCATCTCCTAATAATTTATATGCCAAACTGAGTGAGAGGACTTTTGATATACTTTGTATTGAAAACTTTGTTTGCCAATCACCAATACCATATTCTCTATTTTCTGTAGTTAAGATTGCAACACCAAACTTGTTTGGTTCTACTTTGGCTAACTCTGGTATATATTGTGCAATTTCGCCTTCATTTTTCTTTGCACATACCTTAAGGTATATATCTTGAAGAACATCTTTATAGTTGATTGTACTATTCATGTTTACCCTTGATTATTATATGAGTTAAGATGTTTTACTATTAATATTCTTTGAAACTTGGATCCATTATTTACAATCGTATATTATTCTGTAACCATAGCTGCGATATAAAGATTAACAGTATACATTAGTAAGCATACATGCAAAAGTTTTCATATGAATGATTTTGGTACAAACCTAGAAAATTAATTTATACTCAACGAAATATTGCTAGTGGTGGAATTGCGCCCCCGATTAAATTATAGCTGTTATTGAATGTAATTGCTTGGTTGTTGCTAATGGGATTAAAATTAATACCTATTCCTGATACCAAATTACATGCGTTGTTTTCAATTCTGCATGAATTATCCCATTGAGCAAGAGAAATCATGATCTCAGTTCGCACGTGGTTCTTTCTGAAGAGCTTGTTATTTATCACATGAACATCGGAAGCAGTACCCGCCAAATGTCTGATAATCCCAAAACAATTAACAGTGTTGTTTTCATCAATAAATAAATTATTGCTTACTACATCTAGATTTCTTAATATACCATTTCCACTACTTGATGTATTGATAAATGCCAATACAGTATAACCTGCTTTTAAATCCATAGTATTTTCTGCAATGATCGATCTGTCTTCTTCCCAAAAAGCATTAGCCCAAATGTCGATATTTCCATTGTTGAATAAATTGTTTTCAATTCTTAATCCCGAAATATTCTCACTTAATGTAATTCCAGTTTCATTAAATACATTGGAATCTAAAAGGACTCCTTTTACGTTTTGAATGATAATTCTATTACCCGAACCTAATGTCAAATTACCTGTATTATTAAATGTACAAGCTACAACAGCAGCAAAACTATTTCTGTAGTTGGGATGGTTGATGGGATTTGCATTTCTTATATTGAGGTATCCCGATGGCATCGGCGAAATACCACCCATTTTGTTTGTCAACGTTGCTTCATCAGCAGTATCAAAAGTGCAATTATAAAATTGAATGCCGCCTGCACTACCTTTTGATGCACGTCTCGAGAAATATTTAAATTCTGAATTCCTGAAAATAAACCGATGCCCAGGCGTGTTTATATAATTTTGGTCTGCGATATCCAACAAATCACCATCATCTCCATATGTCCAGTGAAATTTTGAATTGTTGATCTCTATATGAGTCTCTTCATTATCTGAGATTTGGGTGTAGTTGATTAAAATCCATAAACATCTTGCTACACCTAGTCCACTGTTGATTGTTCCATCTGAGCCTCCATCAAATTCTTTTATCACCCAGTTTTCACCTTTCAATTGTGTAGCATGATTAATATCTAGTCGTACTCCTACAGCACGATTGAATCCCGTACCACTGTTTTTAAAATTTTGAATATCCAAATTTGAAATAGTATATACAGGACATGATCTTAGGTATAAAGCACAATTCGCTTTAAATTTTCCGTCAATCTGCAATCGATGTATATCCAACTTGCGAATGGATCGGACCTCAAACATAGGTTGAGTAATGTGCGTTGAGGAGTTGTTTTCAATCTTTCCCTCTCCCTTAATTTTAACTTCCCTTGACACTCCATCGATGAATATTTGAGCATCTGTATTATATTCATATTGACCAGGTAAATGGATTTTGTCCCAGTTGGTAAATGTTGCTTTCAGTGCTTCATAATCATCTACCATTATATTACTGCCATACCATTCTGGTTGAAACCACAGGTTTTCATTCCAAGTGCCAGCAAAACTAACATTGGTCTCAAAAATTTGTTCTGCCACGCTTTCGTCAATAGTAGAATTATTTCCAATCAGTGTGCCATTGCTGATAATGCCTCCTCCTGCCTTAATGCTGACCCCTTCTGCTAGTTGGATAGCAGATGAATTCAAATTCAGGTCATGTATAATGAAGGCAACAGTATTCGCATTTGCTGGATCTACTAAATCATTCGCAGTCTCAGGCACAAAGAAATAGTTAGTATCATCCGCGCTTCCAAAGGACTTCCAAATGTCATCATCATTTGCAAATTCAAATTGTTGCGTGCTGGTATTATATATCAACCAAGTTTGTCCAGGTGGAACATCTATTTGATTTTTAATCGCCTCATTGATGTTACCTTGAAATTCTACAATCTCTGTAGAAACGCGTGCATCCGTTTGACTAAGCAGTTCTATGGTTGCAGTTAACAGTGAAATCAACAACACTAATGCATACTTCATTGAGTTAATTTTATAACAATTCACAGGGATTAATTCTTAAGGATCAGATTCCATTGTATCAGGTTTAATTTCATCCATTTATTCTTTAACCAATTTCCCATTTTTGGTTTGGACGCCATTAAACAATTGATAGGTATATACTCCAGGAATAAGATTACTGACATTGAGAGTATTTTCATTATCAGATAAAGTCTTTTTCATGACTAGTGCTCCGCTAATATCATACAAATAAAATTCTTTGACAGTACTATCCGATCCGTAAAGTAGTTGGATTTTATCTCTTACTGGATTCGGAAATAGAAATAATGCATCTGAAGGTATCACATAAATTTCTTTTTCTTCTGAAAATGCAATTTCTCCTTCCGATGATTTCATTTTAATTCGGTATACATTTAGATTGAGAAAAGGATCGCTATCCGTAAAATTATATTTCTGAACTTGTTGAGGTAAATTGTAACCATCTATTTGGTGGAGTGTTTCAAATTCATTTGTTGCACGATTTAACCGTTGAATTTCAAATTCTTCTACTCCGTTTTCCCGAAGTGTTACCCAATCAAGCTGTATAATACCATCTCTTTGTCTGACGTCAAAGGAAAACAAATCAACAAAGGATCCAACACAATCCGGAATCAATCGCTTTTCGTCAGTGCCAATTAAACCGAGAGGATCTGTAACGGACAATTGGATACGGTAGTAGTATTGTTCTCCATCACATCCTGCAGGGAGTAAGCCTATTTCGGCGACTTTATCTGTGATGGTAGATTCTGGATGTTCATGTGTGTTGTGTCCCAAAAAGACATTCCAAGAATAGGATAATTCATTTTGCAAATGTTCTGCGTCCTCTACGAAAGCTGCAAGATCAAGGTAGGTCACGCCATTAACAGAATAGGTATCGCCATCCTTAAAGCTATTGATATCTACCTGAGGAGGAGTGTTGTTTAGTGAGATTAATAATTCGGTTGTTGAGGACAGACCTTCGTCATCGGTCACTGTTAATGTAACTTGTCTGGAGTCTAGAGTAGTAGATTCAAACGTGTATGCTGGGGTTGACTCTGTAGACAAATTGCCATTGCCAAAATCCCAAACAATATCAATAGGGTCTCCATTTGGATCATAACTTTCTTCGGCTGAAAAATTAATTGTCAGCGGAGATTGACCGAACTGTACATCAGATTTTCCAATAGCTACTGGCTTTGAATTTTGACCATAGGTTATTCGTTTGATGCCACGAGGGAAATCAATGAAATAAACATTGCCATCTGCTGGATTTATTTCAAGGTGACTGATCTCAATGGTGTCTCTGAAAAAATCATTCATGCCAAGGAGTTCATCATTCAAATCAGTTTCGACACACTTAATCCAACCTCTGGTAAAATCAGCGATAAATAATTTGCCGTGATACTCCTCCGGGTATACTTCTGAATCATAAAAACCACCGACGAGGCCACACTGCCCAAATTCACCAAATGATTCTCCATAGACACCAGTGCCTGAGTCTCCTATTTTTAATCTGCCCAAGGTGCCACCACCGTAATTCGGGACCCAAAAACCACCACCAGAATTGTAATGTCCAAAACCAATTAAAGGCGGCACCATCACATGTGTAATATCTGCATCAATTGATAATGATTCATTACATGGATCAGTGAATTGATTGAATGGATAGTTGACAATTGGCGACTGAATTAAATCCTTAAATCGAAAGGCTTCTCCACAGTCATTTGTTTTGTTTATTTGTTTATTGGTCGTTTCATATACATTGAATTCTGGCATTCTATTCATGCCTTCAAATAGTGGCCAACCATAATTATTACCTCCAGTTCGAATGACATTTAATTCTTCCCAATGTGCATTACCGACATCGATGCCGTATAATGACCCAGGTAAGCCATCTGATGGATCAGAACTTCCAGTGCCTTCTCGAAGCTTCATTTTCCATAAATTTCGAAAGCCCATAGCAAACACTTGTGACTTCGCTGAGTATGGATCTGCTTCGTCAAAATATGGATTGCTACTGAGTCCGGCTCCTGTCAATGGATCGATACGTAAAATTTTACCATTTCTATTGTTGATAAGTTGAGGTCTGAATCCACCGACTTCTTCATCTTCGCGTATGATGTTATCTTTTAATGCTTGTTCTACATATTCTTCATAAAACGGTGGACCATTTCCACCATACGGTTGCTTCCATGTCGATCCATCTCCAGTCGAAATCAATAGTGAACCATCATCACCAAAAACCAATGAACCACCAGTATGCGATGTGTACAAAGATGGTATACCATTGTCAAAGCTTTCTCCAATTAAAACCTGCCGACTTGAATAGTCTGTCTGCTCTCGAGACTCGTCAGTTTGGTATCTGGTGACACGCACTATGGTTGCTCCCCAATACCAATTTCTCAATGGATTGTAACTAGGTAAGTCTGCATTGAAAAGATGATATCTGTCAACGACATAGTACAGATAGAAATATCCATTCTCCTCAAAATGCGGATCTAAAGCAAAACTTAATAATCCTTGATCACCCCAATTGCCGACTTCATCACTGATATCGACCAATGGTTGTTCACTCTTTTGATCGCCTTTCACGATCCAAACCGTCCCTTCTTTTTCGGTCACATACATGAGACCATTTTTATCAAAATCGATGTCAACAGGTCTGTCCCAATCGGTAGTGTGCCATTCAACGATGAAACCTTCAGGCACACTGGCTTGCGCGAATATGTCTATACACAAATATTGTATAAGTAGAAATGCGAAACATGTCAGTTGTAGTCTCAACTTTGAAAATTTGGATGAAATAAAGATACTAAAACAGTGTGCTGATTGTAACTAGATTTTGATAAAGTGGAAGACAAAAGTTGAATTACGAACGTTATTAACCCTATAGTGTCAGTACTAGTTGTTGCAACCAGGTCACTATTAAGAATACAAAAGAACTCTGAATGAAACAATTTTTTATAAAAGTAAGAACACTTGTTTGATCGATTCGTAAAATGGACAGTTGTCATTTGTGGGTTGTCATTATTATATGCCTGTGTATCAAGTATAGAATTTGATACGCTTGAAGATGCCCAAGAAATATTGACAATCCAAGCCTCCTTAGTCCAAGGTAGTCCACATACGTTTGCTGCTCATATCACAACATTAAATGGATTTGAGGGCACCTTTACTGGTGGTATTGGAACTGGAGTGACCTTGTTTAATGAACTAGGTCAGCAAGTCAATATTCCAAGAATTGGTCCTCGAGATTTTCGTCTAGAAATTCCTGCAAGTTCTCCAGATTTTGTAGTGGAAGATTATATGAAATTTAGAGTTCGAATAAGTACTAACGATGGCCGAACATTTGACTCTTCTATGGAACAATTACTACCAGTACCTGAAATTGAAGAATTAGAATACTCTCTTATTGAGATACTAGAGCCAGGTGCGCAAGGACGGTTATTTCCACAAACTCGAATAGGCGTTTTTGTCACAACTTCTGCAATGATTCCCAATACTCAAGATAATGTAAGTTTACGATGGACCTTTGAAGAAGTATTTAGAGTGACAGATGTTCGTAATCAATTATGTTATGTGACCCAAGGAATTAGATCATTTGAAGAGAATGTATTTACCCCAACTCTTCTGACTGGCACACGATTGGATGATTTTCAAGTATTTGCAGATATCATTCGCGCTACCTATTCAGAAGGTAATTATTTAGTCGCATTGCAACAGTCATTGACGCCTTCAGCAGCAAAATATTTTGAAGATGTAAATGCATTGATAAATCGGGATCCGTCTATTTTCACTGGACCAGGTGGAAAGATTCAATCAAATTTTACAAATATCAATGATCCTGAAGAAGATGTGTTTGGTTATTTTTTCGCAACGACAATAGATACGGTAAGACTATTTATTCCACCAGAAAGTGTAGGATCTCCAGCTGCTTGTTGTGTTGTTGATGAAGATAGAGCAGTAGAATGCCAGGATGTGAATTGTGGTAATTGTTTGAGAAGTGCTAGAAGCACAACGGAGCGACCATTTTGGTGGGAATGATTATATTTATTTGGATACTTGTTATGTAGCAAGGCGCTGAAGCACCTTGGACTTAAAGCGGAGGGCAGAAATATTTTATTTAGCGAACACAAAAAACCAATGTAAACCGTTTTAACAAAAACAAACTTTCGAATGACTGAACACTTTATAAAATGGACACTAGTCATGATTGGGCTCTTTATGTTGTCATCCTGTATCTCGGATTTAGATTTTGATACGGTAAAGGATTCTCAGCGTATTCTAACTGTCCAGGCATCACTGGTCAAAGGTAACCCACATGTATTTACTGCTCGTGTCCAAACACTTGCTGGTTTTGCGACAACCTCTGCAGGTGGGATTGGGAATAAAGTAACTCTCTATAATGATCTCGGCCAGCACATCGATATACCGAGAGTTGGCATTCTAGAATTTACGCTTGAAATACCTGAAGATTCCCCTGATTTTGCAATAGAAGACTTTATGAATTTCAACATAAAAGTTGAGTCCAATGATGGGCGTGCCTTTGAGTCATCAATGGAACAGTTGTTACCAGTGCCTAAAATTGAAGAATTAAATTTCAATGTAGTTAAGCGATTAGAACCTGGACCACTTGGGGATTTGGTTCCGATGACAAGATTGGAATTTACTATAAATACACCTACTTTGATCCCGAACTCTCAAGACATTGTAAATTTACGATGGACCTTTGAAGAAGTGTATAGATTGACAGATGATCGTGGTAAAGTGTGTTACATTACCCAAGGACTTGGGGCAATAGTAGAGAAAGTATTTATTAATCCAGGTTTTCAACCAGTGACAAGATTAGACGACTTTGAATTGCTTATTGGTGTCATTACAACTACTCAGGCAGAAGGTAACTACTTTATTACTTTGCAACAATCTTTATCTCCCACAGCTTCAGTTTACTTTGAGGCAGTCAGCGAGCTCGTTGATCGTGATGCATCCATTTTTACTGGACCCGCAGGAAAGATTGCCTCGAATATTGTGAACGTCGATGATCCTAACGAAGATGTTTTTGGTTATTTTTATGCGACAACTATCGATACAGTTAGAGTATTTATTTCACCAGAAAGTGTTGGGTTTCCTTCGACTCGTTGTCCTGCAGTTTCAAACCGACCTGTAGCGTGTCCTGATATTGTTTGTTGTGATTGTTTGGAAGCAAATAGGAGTACAACGGAGCAGCCTATTTGGTGGGAATAAACTTTTATCGTTGGTGCTAATTATTATAGTGGAACACCTTCGCTGTCCATTTCCAATGTAAATAAGAAATTTATACTTATGCTACCTATGATTAGAATGTTACCGTTGTTTTTTTCAAAGACATTACTTGGAGTTATTGCACCAATTCCGCCATCACCATAGCTTTTTCTCCATAATATATTTCCTTGACTGTCTGCTTTTGAAATTGTCATTATACTACTGCCAGTAGTCAGAGTTATGTTTGTAGATAGGATTAAAAATGAGCCATCCACAGTTTGAATTACATCTGATGTATGATCGTCATCTATATCGCTAAATTGCTGCCGCCAAATTATTGAAAAATTAGAATCCAGTTTTATCAAAGTAGTTTCTGGTCGATCAAGTATTCTGCTAAAACTAGAGTAATAAGCAAGAATATTTCCGTCTATTAAGTTTATTAGTCCACTTGGGAGAATTACTGATCCATTTTCTAAAATAGGAACACTCATTTCAATGTCACCATCAATTGTAAACTTAGTAATCTTAATTTTATCTCTATTAGCATCAAAATGCTTACTTATTACCACGAAAGAATCATCTTCTTCCAGATATAGAATATCATCTAAATCTTTTATCAATTCATCTTCTATTTTCTTTTCCCAAATAAGGTTTCCATTTGGATCTATTCTTGATAAGATATAAAAGTCATAATAAGGAATTTCATTTTGGAAAGAACTGAGCAATAGTATATCTCCATTTGGTAAAATGGTTAATGCTTCCCCTTCTTCATCGTTTCCAATATCACCAAAAGTTGAAAGCCATTCCGTAAAAAAAGTGGCTTTATTAACTTTACGCAAATCGATATCGTCTGAATCTCGATCTACTAATTGACCACTCGTCCGCCCATTATCCGAAGCTTGGCTTGTAATGATTGGATTGTCGCTATCATCTAGAACTAGTCTTAATGGTCTAAAAATGTTTTCATCATCATACTCAAGAAAGTTAACAGATAGGTCTTGAGAATTTTGATTAAGTACAGCTAAAAATGGGTTAGTTAATAATCGATCTTCGATTTCTGCTCCATTACCAACGATGACAATCGATTCATCAGTTGTTAATTTTGCCTCATCTACATTTAATCTATAAGCTTCAAAGACATTAAGGTTTGCTTCAGAAAGAACAATTGTTGATTCTAATATAAGTTCAGGGTCAGTTTTGCCACATGATAATGCCAACAAAATGAGAACCAGGAATAAAGTATTATTCATTTTTAAGTAGCTAATTTAAATTAAGAGAATAACATTAAGATTAATGTACTAGCTGTTTTTTAATAAATCATCTCGCCAAAGTCTCATGTATATCTGTCCCATATGCTCGAATTGCTGGTATCAATGCAGCAACTATTCCGATAACAATAGAAACGCCTAAAATACCAAGTTCTTCTTTTAGGAATAACCAGCCTGTAAAACTATAGCGGTAACTTGCCTTTGCATAATGAGCAAGAATTTCCATGCCAATGTGACTAATTAAAAAACCAAGCAAACATCCTGCAAGTGCCAAAATAATGCCTTCTAATAAAATTAAAACAAACAACTTTGACTGACCTGCACCCATCACCCTCATCAAAGCCAATTCATATTGCCGATCTTTTAATGAAGAGAATAAGGAAATGAAAATACTGAAGGCAGATACCAATGCAATGATTATCGCAATATTTCTAAGGGCATCCACACCAACGCCGATCATACTGTACAACCGATTGATCTCTATCGGTGGAGCGGCAGCTTGCATTCCTGTATTCTCATTTATATTACGTGGCAAATTAAGTGCTTGAAAATTAGTACGATTTCTAAACTTGATCAATAGAGAGGTAATTTCCTGATCTGGATAATCTGCTAAATGAAAACCATTGGCATCGTGATCGTGGTCATGCTTATCATCATGCACAGCATGATCGTCAGTGTCTTCATGACCATGTACATCCCAAATAGATTTTGTTGTAGTCAAAATCAATTGGTCAAGGACGCTACCAGTTGGTTTTAAAATACCAACTACTACAAAACCATCTTCGTGTTCATGTAACAAACCATCAACATCCTGAAAGCCATGGTTGCTCTGAAATCGATCTCCAATTTTCATACCCAGCTCATCTGCGACTACTTGACCAATGGTGACATCAAAGTGATTGGTCCACAACTTACCTTCTCCTATTTCTCCACCATATAATTTTAAAATACTATAATCAGTCCCGACAATACGATATGCTCGATGACTATCACCAAGTGATAATGGAATAGCAGTTTCAATGAGTGGATGTTTCGGATTTAAAAAGGGAAGTGCTTCTTTGACAGAGATGTTGCCTGTCGGGTTGTCAATGTGATACATGTTGCAGAGGATCATCTGAAGCGGACTACCTTTGGCACCGATGACGACATCAATACCTGCTAAATTTTTATCAAACTGGGATTTCATTTGATGATTGAGGAGGATCAAAAAATTGATCAGACCAATACCTAGACCAAACAATACCATACTCAATAGCAAATTCAACGGTTTGCTTATAATATTTTTCCAAGCTAGTTTAAACAAGTTCATGACAAGTTAATTTGGTTTGGAAAATAATTCATTAGCCGATTGTCATGTGTCACAATAATTAAGGTGGCTTTGACTTCTTTAGCTGTTTGTTCTAAGAGTTTGACGACTTCTTCACAGTTGACATCATCGAGCGCAGATGTTGGTTCATCAGCAAGAATGACTGTTGGTTTGTTGATCAATGCTCGGGCGATAACGACACGTTGTTTCTCACCTTGACTGAGATACTTGGGTAGTCGATTTGCTTTTTCGCCAATATTTAATCTTTCCAAAAATGATTTAGCCAACGCCTTGTCAGCTGGTTTTCCAGCAAATCGTTGGGCAATCAATAAATTATCAAGAACAGTAACTGAGTTCACAAAATGCGCTTGTTGAAAAACGATACCGATATGGTCTCCACGGAATCTATCTAAGGTGGTACCTGACAATGAGGTGATGTCAGTATCCTTCACGAGTATCTTTCCTTTCTTAGCTTGCAACAGTCCACCAATCAGGTGTAAAAAGGTTGTTTTACCTGTTCCCGATTGTCCAAGTACAAGATGGCTCGAATCTGATTCACAGTGAATATCTGGAAATTCGATCCATTCTTTATTATCGTAACTGTATGCTAGGTTCTCTGTTTGGAGCATAGTGTTTATAACATTGGTTAAATATAATGGTTTCCGTTGATCTGTATTTGCTTAATCTTAAACTCCGCAAATTATGCGGAGATTAATGAGGCTAATCAACGCATAATTTGCGGAGAATATAGGGAATATGCCAATGCAGCCGAAGGAGATTTCTCCGCAAGGTCGAAATGAAACTCACAAACAGTACTATCCCTCGACTGCGTTCTGGATGACAATGCTTCGACTGCGTTCGTGATGACAATTATTCGACTG
>CAYNMW010000040.1:0-27722 GCA_964398295.1 uncultured Saprospiraceae bacterium
GCGAATGGCATTCCACACAGCATAAAAATTGACGTCTAAGACTTGTTGTGCTTCTACTGCTGTCATATCAAATACAGTTTTTGGTACACCTCCAATACCTGCATTATTAATCAATACATCGATACGCCCAAATTGACTTCTTGAAAATGCTTCGAGTTTAATTAAATCGTCTTCTTTAGTGACATCGCAGATGAAAGATGCACAGTCTATATTCAATTCATTTAGCGAAAAAGCAGCTTCGTTTACGCGATCTTCTCTTATCCCTGCAATGACTATTTTCGCGCCTTCCTTTCCAAGTCGTTTGGCTAAAGCATAACCTATACCTGTAGCGCCACCAGTTATCACGACTACTTTATCTTTAAACTCTTTCATGTTGATTGTTAAGATATGAACTTATTAAAGCTTGCAGAACTTCATTATCCAAGACTACATAGAATTTCTTCCTGAATAATTTTCACATTATTATAACAAAAAAATCAATCACTATTTCAGCATCACATCATCTTATAAGCAAGAAGAACACGATGGAAGAATTAAATCTAAATATAATCATTAGAACATTTCGCAAACAATATGATCTTACAAAAGATCAAGAAGAAAAAGAGTCTTTGGGTACTATAATCGTCCTGTTGAAAGGGATCCAAATCCGCGAAATAGTCTCATCTACAAATGTGGCAGTTGCTCAATGTTAATAGGCTATACTACTATATCCAACAAAAAATTTGAGTTTGCTTTTGAGTAAAAAAGTTAGACCCTATACAGTATCCGTTTTCAGAATTGAAAAGTAAATCTTTAGGCTATTGTTGTCATTTCATAACATCTCGTACATTCGTCCATAATTTGGAAGTTGCTTATATTTTAACCAATTTTGTATGAACTCATTGCATACTTTACTTATTATTAAGATTATTACAAATTACAAATTTTTTTCACCCTTAAATTCACCTAGTATGGGAATACGCTGCATCATCATCATGCTATCCTTATTCATGTCAACTCATATATCTGCACAAATGAACAAAATTGATTTTGTCGAATTTGATCTGGATAATGGACTTCATGTCATTTTACATCAAGATAACAGCACTCCTATTGTTGTTACTTCTGTCATGTATCATGTCGGTTCTAAAAATGAAAAAGTAGGAAGAACTGGTTTTGCCCACTTCTTCGAACATTTGCTTTTTGAAGGTTCTGAGAATATAGCCAGAGGAGAATTCGACAAATACATCACAAATAATGGAGGGGCAAATAATGCCTATACCTCCCAAGACAAAACTTACTATTTTGATTTATTGCCAAGTAATCAATTGGCACTAGGCCTTTGGCTAGAATCTGAGCGTATGTTACATGCAAAAGTAGACATCAAAGGAGTAGAAACGCAAAGAGAAGTTGTAAAAGAGGAAAGAAGACAGCGTTATGAAAATCAGCCCTATGGTAGTTTTTTACTGAAAGCTTTGGAAAATGCATATTCAGATCATCCTTATCGATGGGCTCCAATTGGCTCAATGGAAGATTTGAATGCTGCTGAGGAGGCAGATTACAAACAATTCTATAGTGATTTTTATACACCTAACAATGCAGTTCTTTCTATTGCTGGAGACTTAGATATCGAAGAAACAAAAGCATTGGTTCATAAGTACTTTGCAACCATCCCAATCAAGAAAGAAAATATATACAGACCAACGGATCAAATGGCGCCAATTGCTGGTATCGTCAGAGATACCGTTTATGACAACATTCAGCTACCTGCAGCAATGCAGATTTATAGAATACCTGCATTGGGAACACCAGATTTTTATGCAGTTCAAATGCTATCTACACTACTTGCAGGAGGACAAAGTTCAAGGTTGTATAAATCACTCGTAGATGAACAACAGCTAGCATTATCCACAGGAAATTTTGCTTTTGATCTTGAACATCCAGGCATTGCCGTTGCATTTGGCATTTCACAACAAGGTGTTTCTGCAGATCAAGTACATGCAGCAATTGACGAACAAATTAAGAAAGTACAAAATGAATTGATTGGCGAAAAGGAATTTCAAAAATTGATCAATCAAACGGAAAGTAATTTCATTCAGTCAAATGCACGAGTTTCTGGTATTGCTGAAAGTCTGGCTAATTATCACATGTTTTATGGTGATGCTAATTTGGTCAACACCGAATTAGATCGATACTTGAAAGTGACAAGAGAAGATATTCAGCGAGTAGCAAACGAATATTTCAGAATGGACCAAAGAGCAATGTTGACCTATTTACCAAAAACAAATACACCGTAACTATTCAAGCACCTTAGCTTTTCAAAAAATTAATCATTTAGAATAATGAAAAATACTATATATATATCATTCTTTATATTACTACTATTCAGTTGTAGTAAGCAAGTAACAGCTCCCATAGTAGACAAAACTGAAGTGATGACTGAAAAGTCTGAACAGATGGCAGACAAAGTAATGGACGGAGTCAATACCGAGGTATTTAGACACCAGGCGCCAGAGGCAGGAGAAGCCAGAAAAATTGCACTCGGAAAAACAGAATCCTTTGTTTTGGACAATGGACTTACCGTTGTAGTAGCAGAAAATCACAAACTGCCTAGAGTAGCCGTTAGGATGACCCTTAAAAATGAAGCACTGTTTGAAGGTGATGAAGCAGGTTATACGTCTATTGCAGGCGATTTGTTGAGCCGTGGAACAACCACAAGAACCAAGGCCCAGTTGGATGAGGAGATTGACTTCATTGGAGGAAATTTCAATACTTTTTCAAATGGATTTTTTGCTAGCTCCCTTAAAAAACATTCTGATAAATTGATGAATATCGTTTCAGATGTGATTTACAATCCTTCATTTCCAGAAGAAGAATTTGCTAAAATTAAAAAACAAACTTTATCCGGACTTGCAGCTAATGCTACAGACCCAAATGCGATGATGTCTAATGTAGCTTCTGCACTAAACTATGGTAAAGACCATGCATACGGAGAAGTGCAAACAGAAGAAACTACAGAAAACATCAAATTAGAGACGTGCAAAAATTATGTAGAAAAATACTTCACACCAAGTAATGCTTACTTGACAATTGTTGGAGATGTGACACCTTCAGAAGCAAAGCGAATGGCAATTGCATACTTTGGTGATTGGGAAGACAAACCTATTGAATTGCATAAAAATAATTCTGCAGAAAGACCTGATGGGACTCAAGTGTCATTTGTCAATAAAGCAGGAGCTGTGCAATCTGTTGTTCGTGTTACCTATCCTGTTGATTTAAAACCAGGCGCACCTGATGCTGTAAAAGCTTCTGTAATGAATTCAATTTTAGGAGGTGGCTTCTCTAGTCGTTTAATGCAAAACCTAAGAGAAGATAAAGCCTTCACTTATGGTGCTCGTTCAAGTTTACGTACAGATCCTGTGGTAGGAAATTTTAATGCAAGCGCGAGTGTACGAAATGAAGTGACGGATAGTACAATTCATGAATTTATTAATGAGCTAGAAAGAATAAATTCATCCCCAGTTTCAAGTGCCGAACTTACCGGTATAAAAAGCTATATGGCTGGAGGATTCGCAAGGTCATTAGAATCTCCTGAAACCATTGCACGATTTGCACTTAATAAAATCAGGTACAACTTACCCGATGATTATTATGACACTTATCTACAGAGACTTGAAGCTGTGACAATTGCGGATGTACAGGCAATGGCAAAAAAATACATAACGCCACAAAATGCCAATATCGTGGTAGTTGGCAATAAAAATGAAGTCGCCGATAAATTAGTGAAATTTGATAGTAATGGTACTATTGATTTTTATGACAATGAAGGGAATATAGTTGAATACCAGGATGTAAGTGCAGATGTGACAGCAGAGTCTGTGATAGCTGGTTATTTAAAAGCAATCGGAGGAAAAGACAAGCTGATGACTATCAAAGACATTACCATGAATCTAGGTGCCGACATGATGGGCCAAGCAATTGATATGCTACTCATTCAGAAAGAACCTGGAAAGTTAGTAACAAAGATAAGTACTCAAGGAATGACAGTCCAGGAAATAATATTTGATGGAGAAAATGGAAAACAAGGTCAAATGGGCCAAACTGTTGAAATGAGTCCAGAAGATGTAAAGCGAACTCGTAAACAAGCTGTTATTTTCCCAGAACTCCAATATGCAGAAATGGGCAGTATAGCGAAATTGGTAGGTACTGAAAATATTAATGGCGCTGATACGTATCAAATTGATTTTACTGATGAAGATGGCAATGTTTCTTCTGCGTTTTTTGACACTCAGTCTTTATTGAAAGTCAGAGAGCTCAATTCTGTAGATGGCCCTGATGGTCAGAAAGCAATGATCACTCAAGATTTTAAAGACTATCAAAATGTGGATGGAATTAAAATTCCATATGAGAGAACCACTAGTGGTGCAGGGTTACCAGCCCCACTTAAAATGACAATTAAAGATGTCAAATTTAACAGTGGTGTTGAAGATAGTGTCTTTACTGTTGAATAACGAAAGCTGAAATTATACAGGATGCTATTGCTAGTCACTAAACAGACTATACGATAGCATCCTTTTTTTTGCTCCATTATTTACAATCAATATAGCATAAACACATGCCAAACGATCAGCAATTAACTTCCCTTGCAAATGAATTATTTGAATTGTTTCAGAAAGGTGAATGGGATCAATCTCTTAATTGTTTTTCAGCAGATGCTACCATTACACAACAATTTGGGAGATCAATAAAGACAGCTACTGCAAAAGAATTCATCAACCAATTGAAACATGGCCCCCTTTCTTCACTTGGGAATCCTACATATGTAGACCGTCGTGTTCAAATCATCGGCCAACATGGTTTTGTGGAACAACACATCACCCAACTTAGCATTAAAGGACAATCTCTTCAGGTGCCTGTCTGTATTATAGGTCAAGTCAATTCTGAGGGACAAATAATTAAGCTCGAAGAATACCTTGACCCGTCAGCTATTATTAAAGCGCTCAGCTAAGAATTGTACTTAGACAAAACGTAGTTCTTGCATATAATTAGCTCCAGCAGCAGCACTTTTCATTGGAGTAGAATTATCATACCTCTCTTGTTCTACAATAAAATGATCAACACCTTGAGCTTGTGCAACTTTGAGAATACGCGGAAAATCAATCATCCCCGTCCCTAAGTCACATGAAGCATGTTCATCTTCACTATTTTTCATACGGTCCTTGACATGGACTAATTTGAATCTGTTTGGATATTTTTCCAAATACTCAACTGGATCTGCTCCTCCTGTAACAACCCAATAAATATCCATTTGATGTTTGACTAAATCAGCATCTGTGTTCTCCATTAAAAAATCATGTGGTATCATTCCTGAAAAAGGAATAAACGAATAAGCATGATTGTGATAGGCAAATTGAACTCCTTCTGCTTTACATATTTCTCCACATTTATTAAATCGCTCTGTCACACGCTTCCATGCATCCTGACTTACTTGTGGACCAATGTACGGACAGACTACATAATCCATCCCCACCTCGGCAGCCTGACTTGCTTTGCGTTCTAAATCTTCATTAATGTTGATGTGACTAGAGGCCATTTTCAGACCAAGATCATTCAGAACTGTGCTAAATTCTTTGGGAGAATGATTCCACAAAAACCCTTGTGGACCATCATAACTTTCTATTTTGGTATACCCCATCTCAGCCAATTGCTTAATTATGCCAACCGGGTTCTCTTCAATTACATCTCTCAATGTATAGAGTTGGATACCAAATGATTCGATGTCTTGTTTGTTAACAGATCCAATCAGTTCTTTAGCAGCGTGCTCAGCTTCATTAGATTTATTTTTACATCCAATAATCCCCAAACCTAAAGTCGCCGCTCCCAGGACTGCACCTGATCTTATAAATTCTCTACGTTTTTTCATGTGTCTTGATTTTCTTAAAAGTAAGAAATGCATTTAATATAAGTTTCAATATCATAAAGGAATAGAATTGAACCTGCAAATTCCATCTTCAAATGGCCCATTTCTTTAAGTTTATTCTTCTAATTATATTGAGTCATTAATCAAGGAAAACACAGTCACATGTTTTATCTCACACAAGCCGTACATCGGAATGCCCAAATCAGAGGCAATAAAATTGCAACCATACAAGGCACTCGCCAACGAACCTGGGGTGAATTCAGAGATCGCATAGCAAAATTTGCCAAAGGGTTGCACGCACTCAATGTGAAAGCGGATGATAAGATTGCAATACTTGCATTAAACTCAGATAGGTATTTTGAGTACTATTTTGGTGTGCCGTGGGCGGGAGCTTGTGTTGTCCCTTTGAATATCAGATGGTCACCTGTTGAGAATGCCTATTCATTAAAAGATGCCGGTGCTCGAATTTTAGTCGTTGATGATACCTTCGCTAAAATGATCCCTGCATTAAAAGCGCAGGGAGTCGAATTGGAACATATCATTTTTATAGGAGATGGAGAGTTACCAGATGGATGTATTAGTTATGAAAGCATGATTGCAGATAATGAACCTGCTGTGGATGCTTATCGCAAAAATGATGACTTAGTTGGTATATATTACACTGGTGGCACAACTGGATTTCCGAAAGGAGTTATGTTGACTCATACCAATGTATGGACAAGTGCAATTGCCTTAGTAACAGAGGTGGGTCTAAAAGAATCGAATAGACTTCTTCATGCAGCACCTATGTTTCACCTTGCAGATGGAGCCATGACTCAGGGAGGCATCATTGCAGGTTGTAGCCATTGTTTCATACCTATGTTTACACCCGACGGCACGATTAAAGCTATTCAAGATTATCGAGCTACACACGCTGTATTGGTACCAGTCATGATTCAAATGACCATCAATCATCCAGATATCAAGACTGCAGATTTATCCTCATTTGAATATGTCTTGTATGGTGCTTCACCAATCGCAGAAAGCGTATTGATACAAGCAATGGAAACATTACCTAATGCTGTATTTGCCCAAGGCTATGGACAGACAGAACTTGCTCCTCTTGCAACCATGCTCGCTCCAGAATATCATGTAACGGAGGGACCAAACGCAGGTAAGTTGAAATCTGCTGGCAAAGCAATTTGTTGTGTCGAAATAAAAATTGTTGGCGAAGATGGGACTACACTTCCAAGTGGTGAAATTGGTGAAATTGCGGTAAGTGGCCCCAATACTATGGTTGGGTATTGGAACAAACCAGAAGAAACTGCTGTCTCATTAAGAAATGGCTGGGTCCACACTGGTGATGCTGGATACATAGATGATGATGGATTTATATTCCTTGTTGACAGAGTAAAAGATATGATTGTCTCTGGTGGCGAAAATGTGTATTCGGCAGAGGTAGAAAATGCCGTGATGAATCACCCAGCAGTTGATCAGGTTGTTGTTATTGGAATACCTTCAGATGAATGGGGAGAACAGGTGCACGCCGAAGTGATATTGAAAGATGGACAAACAGCGACTCCTGAAGATATCATCAGCAAGACTAAAGAATATATAGCCAATTACAAATGTCCACGAAGCATTTCATTCAGGACGGAAGCTTTTCCATTGTCTGGTGCAGGTAAGTTATTGAAACGAGATGTACGAAAACCCTATTGGGAAGGAAAAGATCGTCAGATAAATTAATAACATAAGTTAGTTTGTCTAACTCAGGTAAATAAAAAGGCCTGCTTATTCGATTGAGTAAGCAGGCTTTTCTTTCTATTTAAAATTATTTATTATCTCCAGGACCAACCAAACTTAAGTCGTAGTCCAACTACTGGTGAGGATAAGTCTGCGCCAGAAACGGAAGATCGATCTACACCAGTCACAAATCGATACCCACCTTCAAGTCCTATTCTAAAGAAACGAAACACATTAATTTCAAGTCCCGCACTGGGTTCGAATACAGCTACATTCTCAGAAGACTCTCCGCTTATTTCTAAATCACCTCGCCCACCTTTCATATAGATAGCAGGATGTATATTTCTATTAGAATTAAAAGTATAGCCAAGTAAAAAATCATTGCCATTGATTTCCACATCACGACCATCATCCAAGGTCTCGCCAGCTCCATATCCAGACCAGCCAATTAGAAAGTCATTGTTGAGTTCAAAAACAAAAAACCCACCATTGTTGAGGCTAAACTCTTCATCAAATCTGACTAAGCCGTTCGTGTAGCCTCCCCACACACCAGATAAATGAATACCGTGATTATTAAAAATGGTTTCTTCCCGTTGTCCAAAAACGATTACTGTTATCAGTAAACATAAAAGTGTAGAAATGTACTTCATATTTATAGTTTTTCATTGGTAATTATAGGAATGACGCAATCCACCAGGAAAAGGTTGCATCAAGTTTCCGCTTTACGACATTTTAAATATACCTTAACAAACATCGAAGGGTTATATATGTACATAAACAGCACATTCACAAATCCATACGTTTAAATATTAAGTGGGTTGTTTTTTGACGAAGAATGAGTTACTTTTAAGTATACATGAATTACTCAATTAGCATACATCATAATGAAGATGATTTCATTGCTGCCTGCATAGCTAAGGAACATTGGGCGCAAAAGAAATTATATGAGGAGAACTATCCTCGGATGATGGCTATTTGTATGAGGTATGCTAAAAATGAGCATGACGCATTGGATGTACTACATGAAGGGTTCATTAAGGTTTTTAAAAATATACATAAATACAAACCTGGCACTTCATTTACTTCTTGGCTGAGTCGCATTATGATAAATACAGCGATCGACGCATATCGAAAAAACACCAGACGTAGAACTGAAGACCTGGAGAAGGTACATGATGCAAAAAACCTTGATCCAGACATTGTTAGTTTAATTTCAGCTAATGAAATTATAGCATGTCTGCAAGAATTGACATATGCATATCGAACGGTCTTTAATATGTACGTGATAGAAGGATACTCCCACAGAGAAATAGCTGAATCACTTGGAATTACAGAAAGTACTTCCAGATCAAATTTGGTGAAAGCAAGAGCAAAACTTAAAGCCTTGCTGTACAAACGGAGAATTATAGATGAGAGATAAAAATTTCGACAAACTTTTACAAGAGAAATTGAAGGGGCACGAATATGCCAATTCTGGTCCTGATTGGAGCAGAATGGAGAGTGCTATGAATGAAGCTGATAAAGATTTAAGTGTCGATTCAGAAATCAGAAACAGGCTTAAGCATCACGAAGTCACTTATCAACCTTCCCATTGGGAATTGTTGAAAGAGCGTTTGGAATTTGAAAAGAAATTAAAGGAGAGAATTATTTTCTCCAAACTAGCAGAAACGGTTATACTAATACTGTTAGTCATGAGCGTTCTTCAATTCACAGAATTTAAAAACCTTCAGAAAAAGGCTCCTTCACAAGACTTTGCTGCTGAAGAGACATCAAATAGCCAAAACGACGAGCTTACCTTAGACAATCACATTGTAGCTGTAGCAGCTGCTGGGAATTTTAATAATCCAGCTACAATTGCTGCGTCGCATCATATTCCCACCAGTCAACATGAAACCTTTGGTGCATTAGTATTTACTCAGACGAGTACAAATACTGAGCGAACAGTTGCAACAAAATTTTCAGATGATTCTCAATCCAGAGCCATAGAATTCACCAGCATTCAAATCTCCAACAGATTCGAATCCAAAAACTCCTCTGATGTTGTGGAAAAAACTCCATCCGAATTTTTACGCAATGGTGATGGTATTATTAAGAATGAAAGCAATGGCGATAATGGTCAAACTAACAAGTCTGCTATCGAAGCCCTTTCTGCAGATAGTAAACCTACTGCATCAATAACACCTCTATTACCAAAAACCGATGTTCGTTTGGATGAAAAAGCTTCACCCATAGATAAACATATTACACTTTCAAGTTTGGAAACAACTGCAACAACTGTTGCTGCTCCAGTTATCGTCTCAAATTTATTTGAAAAAGAAAGATGGATTGGTTTTTCGTCTGGTGTTGACATCAACACAATCAATGCTCCAATTAGTTTTAGTTTAATCACCGAACCTCAAAATTTTCTGATCACTAATGTTTCATCTGGATTCAACTATGGCATAAAAAGAGGAGCCAATGAATTTACTACAGGCATCAATTATTCAGTAAAATCATATGATCCTAATTTTATTGAGGAAGTTGAAGTGCCTGAAGAAATACTGGTTGACGAAACACAAGTGTTTAGTGAAACTGTTGATGTGAATAGTGAGATAATAGACGAAACTCAAGTGATTAGCGAGACTATTGAAGGGAATTCAAGCTTTTACGATAGACAGCACACGCTAGAAAAATACGCAATCGTTTCACTCCCTGGCCAATATCGTAGACACTTTAATCATACTGCCAAATTACATACTTATGCTTTTGCAGGCCTTGCAGCAAATCTTGTTATACGTACAGAATTTGCACAGACAGATCAACTAACAAAAGGATTACCACGTCCAAAATTTGAAAGAGATGAGGCTGCTAAATTCCAGAGTTCAGATTTTTCTCCAGGCTTCTTTGATGGTGGACACTATACGGACAATCTATACTTTACTGCAATTGGAGGTATTGGTATAGAAAGACAAGTCAGCAAGTTCAAGGTATTTGCTGAAGGTCAATATCAACGAAATGTATTTGCTTCTATTCTTGGTCCAAGAAATGTTACGCTTAACTCAGTCTCCATCTATGCGGGTGTGAAATATCGCATCTGATTGTCATTTCTGTTACAAAACAACAGCACAACAGCCTGATTTAGATTCAAAGTATTTACTTTTGTACAGTTTATGAAGAATCTCTGTCTAGTACTTACGCTCCTAATTATTACTAGCTCTTGTAGTAGTGTTATCAATCTACTCACCAAAAAAAGAGACGCCGTGTCAAATAAATCCCAATCCACTCCAATTGACTATACCATTTGGAATAATCTGTTGCAGAAACATGTCAAGGACAATGGAAGAGTTGACTATAAAGGTTTTATGGGAGATTCAGACCAGTTTAATTCGTTTTTACAATCCATTCAAAACAGCCATCCAAACGATAATAATTGGTCAAAGGATGAGCAGCTGGCATTTTGGATTAATACCTATAATGCATTCACTGTCAAAACAATTCTTGACAATTACCCAGTAGAAGGAATCAAAAAAATTAAATCAGGTGTACCATTCATTAACTCTGTTTGGGATGTAAAAAACATTGATATAGAAACTGAAACGTATAGCCTAAACCAGATTGAACATGGAATTTTAAGAGCAGCATTCGTGGAACCAAGAATACATTTTGCTGTCAATTGTGCTTCTATTTCTTGTCCTAATTTATTGAATGAAGCCTATTTCCCAAATCAGATCGATTCGCAACTGAATAAAGTTGCCAAAGAATTTTTATATGATCCGACGAAAAATGAAATCACTGGCGACAAACTTAAAGTTTCGAAAATATTCAATTGGTACAAATCTGACTTTACTAAGAATGGATCTCTTAATGCATACTTGCAGCAATTCATAGATGCTGATATCTCTTCAAAGAAAATAGGATATGCAGATTACGATTGGAACTTAAATGATGTTGAGTAGGAATGATTAGCTTTATAGCTAAACGGTTCTTATGATTCGTCGACCATTGTTTCAATCTAAATTACCAGAAGGAGAAACTACCATTTTCACCATCATGTCGGCATTGGCTACAAAACATAATGCCATCAACCTTGGACAAGGCTTTCCTAATTTTGACACTCCTGACAAACTAAAGGAATTGGTTAATCAGTATGTTAATGATCGTAAAAATCAATACTGTCCAATGCCAGGCTTAATTCAATTGCGCGAAGTCTTGTCATCCAAATTAGAACGGTCTTATCAACGTAGGTTAAATCCAGAAAAGGAGATAACGATTATTGCAGGAGCAACACAAGGACTATTTACTGCAATTAATGCTTTTGTACATGCAGGGGACGAAGTCATCATTATTGAACCAGCCTATGATTCCTACAAACCAACAATTGAGTTGGTAGGCGCAATTGCAATCCCATACGAGTTGCAAGGTCCAGAATTTAAAATTAATTGGGACGAATTTGCTCAACTGATCAGTACTAAAACACGGATGATCATCATTAACAGTCCGCATAACCCAATTGGTAAAACGCTAAAGGAATCAGATCTTTTAGCACTTCAACATGTAACTGAGGGAACAGACATAATCGTATTAAGTGACGAAGTTTATCAACATTTGATTTATGACGATCAGGAGCATCAAAGTGTTTTAAAGTTTGATGGCTTATTTCAACGATCGATTGTTGTATTCTCTTTTGGTAAAACTTTTCATAGCACAGGTTGGAAACTTGGCTACTGTGCAGCACCCGACTATTTAATGGACGAATTTAGAAAGGTACATCAATGGAATGTGTTCTGTGTGAATTCATTTTTGCAATACGCACTTGCTGACTACCTACAAGATCCATCGACCTACGAATATTTACCTGCATTTTATCAACAGAAAAGGGACTTGCTTTTGGACGTCCTAAGTCAATCTCGTTTCACTCCTTTACAATCAGAAGGCACGTTTTTTCAATTATTTGCCTATGATAAAATATCATCTCAAGCAGATACAGAGTTTGTTAAAACGATGACTATAGACTATGGTGTGACTGCAATTCCAGTTTCTGTCTTTTATACAAATCGCAAACAAACTGGTACCATTCGTTTTTGCTTTGCTAAAACCGACGAGTTACTTATCGAAGCAGGAAGTCGCCTTTGTAAAATGTAATTTCAATTTTTCTGAGTACATTTAATTCTGAGGAAACGGGTGTCTTCTCAACTTTCAATTTGTAAGTTGCCTAAACTATTATGACATAATGGGATATTTTATAGGTCATCTTCATCCAGCTTTGGTTCACTTACCAATTGGATTTATCATACTGGCAATTCTTTCAGAATTTTTCAGAACAGAAAAGGTAAAACCGATCAGTTCATTCTTATGGATCTCAAGTGCTATAGCTTCTATTCTTACAATGACTACTGGTATCGTTGCATTGCGCTCAGGTTATTATGAAGGAGCCAATATGTTTATTCATCTGTTGTGTGGCTATTCAATCACTCTAATCACATCATTAATTGCTTTTTCGAAATGGAAAAACAAACAGTGGTCCTCTATGCTATATACTGTATTGAAAGCGATCCTCATCATTTTATTATTCGTAGGTGGTCACCAAGGTGGAGAACTCACTCATGGCGAAGAACATTTACAACTACCATTTAGCAAACAAGAAGTACTAAATTTTGATGCACTTAATGCAATGGACAGCATCGATGTTTATGCACATATCGTACAACCAATCTTCGACCATAAATGCAGTCGATGTCATGAACCGGATGATGCCAGAGGCAAATTGGATATGACTAGTGAAAAAGGATTGTTAGATAGATCGTCTGGTGATCCAGGTATAGTGCCTGGCAATCTAAAAGAAAGTGACATATTCAAAAGAATCACCTTGAACCCTTCTCACAAAAAATTTATGCCTCCAAGCGGTCCAAAAATGAGTTATGGTGAAATAAAAGTAGTGGAGTGGTGGATAAAAAATGGTGCCTCGTTCTCTTCAAATTTAAGAAGCCAGGAACTATCAAATGATGATCAGCAGTTTTTTAAGGATGAATTTGGAATTGTTCTTAATTGAATAAGCCTTCGGGCTAATGTTTCCAATTGTTTTGACATTATGTAACACTTAGCACTCAAAACTCGCGACTAAAGTGAGACTAAAAGATCACCCACCTAACCTACCTCAAGGGCAGGGCCAAACAGTTTAAAAACATGAAATACGTTACTCATTGTTTAACAGCATTGCTTCTTTCGGTTTATTAGAAAATTTCTCTATTGCAAACTTGATTGATTCATAGCCATTTAATCTAAATACATTTATCGTTATTGATTTAATGATTGAGACGTTTCAAGCAATAGTACCAGTACGGATATGTTGGCATCTTCATTTAGTATTACATCTTTGACCCAATGTAGTTTGTTCTCAACACTCCACTGATCTCTTATTCCTTTTGCAAAGTATAACTTCTATTGAGGAAATTTAATTTGCTATTCTTGAATCACTCTTGACTCAGAGGAGACTGCTGCAACATTAAAAAAGCCAATAACGAGGTCTTCTCCAGATGTACAATTCGAAATATTACTTCTTGTATTTGCAACCGGTAAGGCAAATATGCCGTTGTCTCCATTTGTTATCTGATCTCGTGCAATCTCCAAAAATTGGAATGCATCTTGACTAATGGAATGAATTTCTACTTTGACAACATCTTCAGGTTCCCAGGGAATTGGGTTAAAGTCTTCATCTATAGGATTGATCAGTTCTCGGATTGGGCTGATGAAAACTATACCATCTACGCCTGTCCCAGCATCAAATGCTCCATCAAATGCTATATTAAGTTCTCTTGGATTATCGCGAAATACACCATTCTTGTATGACCGGATCCAATAAGCGTCTCCCAGACCGACAAAATCTCTTGCAAAGAATTGGGTAAATAATCCATCATCAGAAAAGAATTCATTCTCTCTGAACTCTACTCCAATTGAATCAATGACTGGTACTCTGTTGATGGTTGAATTTGCACAAAACGTATCCTCACCAATGTTTACATTCAATTCAAAAGAATTCCCGACAGTACCTAAGATCCCATTGGTTGATGGATCATATACATACTGACCATTATCTGTAAAGGTAAATGAAAACTCCATTCCATCATCTCTGATCAAATTCACTATAGCCTCATTAACTCTAGGAGTCTCTTCTGCGTTAAAGAAGTTTTGAGTTTGTGAAATCGTAATTACCTGTGGCTCATCCATATCAGTGACCCATGCATCAAAAACTAACTCAGGTTCAAATTCATCCAACTCAATATCGACGACATCTTCACAAGAACTGATGATAAAGCAGACCAACAAGAATATATATATATGATTAATACACTTCATTCTTAAAAACTAAAATTATATGTAATGGCTGGAATAAAATTGCCTACAACACTCAACCTGACAGCCTCTGTGTTAATGGGTGCACCAGCAGGTTGCTCACTAAAGTCCTGCCTAAAGAAGATGGAAAATGCATTCCTACGACTATAGACATTGTAAACAGAAAAGACCCATTCTCCCTTCCATCGCTTACCTGGCTTGTCTTTCCCTTTTAAAGTAGCCGATAAATCCAGACGATGAAATGTTGGTATACGAACATTGTTTCTTGAATTTTCCAGATTATGAGGAATGACAAATCCTTGTTGCTCAAATCTAGAAGTCGCAAACGTAACAGGTGTTCCTGAAATCAGAGCAAAATTACTACTCAACGAAAATCGTTTACTCACCTCATAGAAAGTGGTCAAACTCAGATTGTGAGTTTGATCAAATCTGGATGGAAACCACTCGTTGTTATTGATACCAGGTACAAGACGTTCTGTTCTTGCCAGTGTATAACTCAGCCATCCTGTAAATTTGCCTTCGTTCTTCTTCAAAAGAAATTCCAAGCCATATGCGCGACCCTCTCCTTCTAGCAAATCCCCTTCAATAAATTCATTGAGCAAAATATCTGCACCATCTATGTAATCAACAAGTCGATTAAAATCTTTGTAGTAGGCTTCAGCTGAAAATTCGTACACATTATCATTAAAATTTTTGAAAAACCCTATTGCAACTTGATCCGCACTCTGAGGACTTAAATTATTTGTGCTTGGTATCCAAACATCCACGGGAGTAGACGCTGCTGTGTTAGATATCAAATGTATATACTGAGCAGTTCGATTATAACTTGCTTTCAACGAAGTAGATTCATTCAATTGATATTTGAAAGCTAGTCGAGGTTCGAAGTTGTGGTACGTTTGGATTGATTCAAATTGTCCGAAAGTTTCTGCAGAAGTGACAGGTCTTCTTGTTCCTAATTCAGCTTCTCCAAAAGTAAAAGCAGTGCCTTCTCCAGTATAATTAAATGATGAAAATCGCAATCCAACATTCATTTCTATATTGTTGCCGATTTTGATTTCATCTTCTACATATATGGCAGTTTCAATAGCATACTTTGGATCAAGACTCAAATCGGTAATTTCTCCTTCGCTGATTCCGACTGCACGCCCTGGTTGAAATTTATAAATAATGCCTTGTCCTCCAAACCTTAGAAGGTTATTGGGATTGAGAAAATAACTCAATTCCGGTTTAACACTATAATTCACAATAGAAGCGTCCCAATCAAATCCGTTTTGGGAGTCATCACCAAAGCTGATATCATAGTCATATTCGCTAGCAAACAATGTGACGTTGGAAAATAATTTGTCACTGAATAAATGATTCCATCTCAATGTTGCAGTTCTATTTCCCCAGTTGAATCCAGCTTGGTCTCCAAAACCAAAATTGTCTCTGCCAGTATATCCTGAGAGAAATATTCTGTTCTTAGCATTAATGTTGTAATTCGCCTTGGCTGTCAGATCAAAGAAATTCAATACCGAGTCATCAAGATCATCATTTAAAAAAGGTTTTGCTAACACATCAATATATGATCGTCTACCTGCTATAATAAAAGAGGCTTTGTCTTTGATTAAAGGTGCCTCTATTGATAAGCGACTAAAGATTGCGCCAATACCTCCATTCACCTCAAGGCGCTTTGAATTGCCTTCTTTCATTCTCACATCTAGAATAGAAGAAAGGCGTCCACCATATCTTGACGGTATTCCCCCTTTATACAACTTGACATCTTTTACAGCGTCCGGATTGAACACCGAGAAAAAGCCAAACAAGTGAGATGAATTATAAACAGGCGCTTCATCTAGCAAGACTAGATTTTGATCTATACTGCCTCCTCTCACATTGAATCCAGCAGCACCTTCCCCAACGGTACTTACTCCTGGCAACAACTGTATACTTCTAAGCACTTCAACCTCGCCAAGTAATGCAGGTAATTTTTGGATTGTTTTGATGTCAAGGCTATTCACACTAGATTCAACATCACTCACATTTGAATTTGCTGCTTTAGAGCTGACAACTACCTCTGTCAGTTCTGTAGATGCAAAACCCAATTCAATATCTGTACTTATATTCTGCTGTAGAGAAATCTCCCTGTTCACAGATTCGTAGCCTAAATAGGAATACAGTAGTTCATAATCCCCAGCTGGAAGAGAAATGGAATAAAACCCATATTCATTGGAGGTTGTACCTACTCCTACACTAGAAATATAAACATTTGCACCAATTAATGTCTCACCGTCTGATGCGTCTCTAATGTATCCGTTGACGGTATATTTGGTTTCCTGAGCAAATATTGCCTGCGAAATGAATAACAATACAACAACTCTAAACCACTTAACAAAAGAAAACTTCACGCAAAAAGAACGCTCAAAACTCATAAAATGTTAGCGTTTATCAATTATTTTTCAATAAGTTAGCGATCTATTAACTAAACTTCTTCTAACTATAACTAATGAATTTCGTATATACCTACGGCTATATGTTAGATCAAGCTGTCAAGGCGCTCAAATTGGATTTACACAAACGCCTTCAACAGCTAGATTTAAACGTAACACCAGATCAATGGTTCATCCTCGAATTACTATTTGAACACACCAAAGGAATATCACAAAATGAAATTGCAGTTGCGACAAACAAGGATGCTCCAACGGTTTCCCGGATAATAGACCTTTTGTGTAAAAAAGGCTTTGCCAATCGTAAGCCTTTTGCCGGCGATAGACGAAAACACAATATAATACTTAGTGAATCTGGTAAACAGCTGGTACAAACAGCGCGCGCAGAAATTGACTCGAGTTATAGTCTTGGATGGAACGATCTAAGCAAAGTTGATTTAGATCATTTAGATCGAATTACAAACAAGATTATCTCGAATTACTCCGTTTCAGTCTGATACCGCACCTTCCATAAAACTAGTCGTTTAAAGCACTTCAGTTTCACACAAACATTGTTAGATGACAATTTCTCTACTGGATATTGTAACTTGCCTTCATGTCAAATTTCACACATTTAGACGCTCAAGGTAAACCCACCATGGTTGATGTTGGGGCCAAATCTGATTCAGAGAGAATTGCAGTTGCTGAGGCCATTGTTTCTTTACCTGATAATATAGCTCAGTTAATTCAGGGATCTGAACTCCAGTCTGCAAAAGGCCCTGTTTTCCAAACTGCAATCATTGCAGGTATTCAAGCAGCAAAAAAAACAAGTGATTTAATTCCATTGTGTCATCCACTAGCCTTGACAAAAGTAGACCTTACTATAGAAATGAAGGATGCTAATCATGTTCAAATAATAGCGACAACTAAAGTAACCGGAAAAACTGGTGTTGAAATGGAAGCACTTACTGCAAGTTCTGTCGCTGCATTGACAATTTATGATATGTGTAAAGCACTTTCTCATGATATTACAATCGCATCTGTCCGTTTACTAAAAAAGTCAGGAGGCAAATCAAATTTTGAACGATAAAAAATGATGAAAAAGAAACACAATAAGCACGCTCTTTTGAACCGACCAAATATGGGCGAATGGGGACGATCAGAATATGCCCTTCTCGGCACCACTTGTGATTCGATTCATTCTATTGTAAGTGAATTGTATCTTTTAATCTCCCCTGTATTGAAAGTAGCTTATATAGATGCATCTCATTCTGAAGATGATTATTCAAATGAACAATTAATTTCGTACACCTCACATGAAAAGCATATAGAACTACGCAATCAAAAGTCACAAGATAAATACACGAATCGTCTTCTGTTTAATGACAGCGACATTCAGTTGATTAATGGAAATCATTTTGATGCTAGCCAACAAATTGTGATTTTAGACAATAGAAAAAAAGAATCTTTATCCAAAAAGACACACAAACTCACAAATATCAAATATGTTATCACCACTGAAGAACAAAAAGAAATTTGGCCTTTTCTAAAACAATATATTACCCCTGATACTCAACTATTGTCCTTCACAGAATTAGAAACAGTGGCTAATAGCTTGATAAAAGAATTCACTAATACAATTCCATTAAATGGCTTGGTATTGGCCGGTGGTAAAAGTCAGCGAATGGGTTTTGATAAATCTACTATCGATTACCATGGTGACACACAGGTTAATCATGTCTCAAAATTATTAAAGCCATATTGCCAAGAGGTTTTTGTTTCACTACGATCAGAACAAGATGATACTTTTGCGATCGAACGAATAAACGACAGCTTTTCTGGTTTTGGACCCATGGGTGGAATATTGTCTGCATTCCAAAAAGATACGAATGCAGCATGGCTAACAATTGCAACTGATTTACCATTTGTAAACGATAAAGCAATCAAGCAACTAATAGAACTACGGGATCGTACTAAAATTGCTACATGCTTTATCCGGTCTGACCAAGAGTTTCCAGATCCCTTATTTACAATATGGGAACCAAAAGCTTATCAGCATTTATTATCCTTTTTATCAATTGGGTATTCCTGTCCAAGAAAAGTATTAATCAATTCAGATGTAAAGGTTATTCCTATTGAGGATGATACAATCCTTACAAATGTCAATGACCAGGATCAATTACAAGCAGCAAAACAATTATTAGATAAATAAATCTTCATGGCATCTAAAAAAGAAAAGGCAATACTCAAAAAATTAAAAATATTATTGACGCAACAATTCACTGATCCTGAAGCCGCATTTGCATTCTTTGACAAAAATAACAATGCAGCCCTCAATAGAGATGAGGTGAAGACTTTACTTAAATCTGCAAAAGTTAGCAGTTTTATCAGCAGTATTGCTTCAAAAAAATTAATTGACAAATTCGACGATAGTAAGGACAAAGAAATCAATTGGAAAGAATTTAAAAAAGCTGTCAAAGGCATTGACGTAGTATAAATTCTATGGTTTTAAAAATTTTCGCTTGGCTGCTTTTATTCATTACTTGTTTTGGCATCGGGATTGCAATTGCAGTTAAAGAATTGAGAACCACCAGTAAGTCTCCGGAATTCATGGAATGGAATGGCCCTTGGAGAGTGAACCCCTTAATGGATTTGAAATCTAAAAAACAACGAGCATTAATTGCTCTTGTGGGGTTATTTGCTCTTAGAGAAACGGAGGTTGTGTACTATTCAGCAGATATAGATAGCGATGGAAATCCTTTGTCCTCGGCTTATGATTACAAAATAATTGGTGCAATCCCAGATGCCAGGTATTGGAATTATACTCTTTATGGTGAAGATGATTTTTTGATCCCTAATCCTGATAAGATTTATTCTTATAATTCTTCAACTATAACATACGAACCCTTCGATACAAACAATCCAGAAATGCAGCATATAAAGTCTCCTACCTTCGAGATGCATATATCTAAAACTAAAAAAGCTAAAAACTGGCTGCCTTCTGGAGACAATGAAAAATTGGTCATTACCTTGCGTATGTATAATCCCTCTGAAGAAGTTTATCAACATTTAACTAAAGTACCACTCCCTCAAATTATTCGCATTTAACTATTTTAATTATGCATTTCTATTCAAACTTAGTAGCAATAATATGTGCAATATTGATTTCTTTACCATGCCATTCTCAGCGAATACAAAAACAAAAACTATCTATTGGAGAAACTATAACTTTGCAAAGCGAGATCTTACATGAGCAACGTATCTTAAATATTTACCTTCCTAACAGTTATCATTTAGAAACAGATAAATCATACCCTGTTGTATATCTATTGGATGGCACTATTGACGAAGACTTTATTCATATAGCTGGATTAATACAGTTTGGTTCTTTTTCCTGGATTAATATGGTCGAGGAATCCATTGTAGTTGGAATTGCAAACATTGATCGCAAAAAGGACTTTACATTTCCTACAACAAATGAGGAAGACAAAAAGAATTTCCCGACTACTGGAAATTCAAAAAATTTTATCCGTTATATCAAAGAGGAAATAGTCGAGACTGTTACATCTAATTACAGGACAACTGATCATTCAACAATAATTGGACAGTCGCTTGGAGGTCTATTAGCAACTGAACTGCTATTTGCAGAGCCTGATTTATTTAATAAATATATAATCGTAAGTCCAAGCATGTGGTGGGATGACGGGTCATTATTTGACAAACAACCAAGTCAATTCGAAAATACGCCCGACATATTTATAGCAGTTGGTGCAGAAGGACCTCGAATGGAGACCGATGCGATGAAATTATACGTAGCTCTTTTACAGCAGATAAGGGATGAGAACAAAGTTGGTTTTTCATTTTTAAAAGAACGAACGCATGGAGATGCTCTTCATTTAGCTGTATATAATGCACTGGAATTCTTCAACAAAAATAGACAACAGACTGAAGAATGAAACACAAATTGATCGTCGTTTTTGTCATGTTGCTTTCTGTATTTGCAGGATATCAGGCATTGTTTGCTTTCTTACCAAATATCATTTACAATCGATTTTACACCGGTGCTCTTGACGAACCGAATAGACAAGAAAATCAATTTTTTATGTTGTTAAATCCGGACGAAAACGCCAGGGCTGTGGTCAAACCAAATCCCGATTTTAGTTATGGATGTGCGTTTTATAATCTCAACGATGGCCCACTTGACATTACAGGAACAATACCTGATTCGACCTATTGGTCTATTGCTTTTTATTCACCAAATACAATTAATTATTTCGTTAAAAACGATACTGAGTTTGATTCAAAGAATTTCAAGCTAATTCTTGGAAATGGAACTTGTTCGGAGACTACAATCAAATCACCTACGAATAAAGGCTTTATTCTGATTCGATATCTTTCTAAAAATAAGTCGATAAAAGAACTAGAGCAAGCGAAAAAACATCTAACAGGTCTACGCATTGAACAATATACCTGTGTTAACTAATTCGAAAATACTTAGATCTCTGCCACCTTGCTTAGCCTATTACAAAACTTAGTTAAGTCTGACTTAATTCTTTCAAGGCTTCTGCAAGAATAAGAACACCATTTTTAATTTCATCGGGAGAACTGTACTCTTCAGGACGATGACTGTACCCTTTAAATGAAGGAATAAAAATCATAGATGAAGGACAATGGTGAGCCATAAACAAACAATCATGATATGCTCGACTAGGCATTTTTAGAAAAGATAGGTTCTGCTTTTCACATGCTGATTGTAAAATTTGAATTATTTGTTCGTCAGCTATAATTGGATTGTCTTTATTTAGGATCTCATATTCCATTTTGCAAGCATGCTCTTCGCAATGTGCATGTGCAAATCCTATTATATCTTCGATCATCTTATCTCTAGTGTCGAGCCTAATATCACGGATGTCTATTGTAAAAGTTATTTGAGAAGGGATACTGTTGACAGCACCAGGAAAAACATCAAGCTTACCTACTGTGGCTACAGCATCTTTACTTTTCGAACTAAGCGCAATTTGTTGGACTTCTTTTATAATCCCAGTAGAACAAACTAAAGCATCTTTCCGAATTGGCATGAGTACTGCGCCTGCATGCCCGCCTTCACCTTTAATTATCATCTGCACTGTTGCAGGAGCAGCAATTGCAGTCACGATTCCTATGTCTCTATTTTTGTCCTCCAATCTAGGTCCTTGTTCAATGTGCAATTCCACAAAACCTGCATAGTGATCTTTTTGTAAACACACATCATCTAGATTTGCTGTATATGCTGAAGACTGGAGATGTTCCTCTAGACTCTTGTCATCAGAACACCGAAGGTTTTTCAATTGATCAAGACTCAAGTTACCTGCCATTGCGCGACTTCCTAAACAACCAATCCCAAATAGAGTAGGTTCTTCAGCTGTGAATTGAATGACCTCGATAGATCTCTCAGGTTGATACCCACTTCTTTGTAATGTTCGAATGGCTTCAATTGCACCCAAAACACCAACTACTCCGTCATACTTTCCAGAAAACGGAATAGCATCAGTATGAGAACCTGTAGCAATGGGATTCAATGACGTGTTCTTTCCCTTCCACCTTCCAAACATGTTACCAAGACCGTCTTCACGAACATCCAAATTACAATCCAACATTAAGTCTTTCAGCCATTTTCTTGACAGCTTGTCTTCAGCAGAATAGAGCACTCGAGTTACAGCTGGACCTTCACAACTAGAAAAGGTAGCTAAGTGGTTTATTTCTTTTATTAAGTTGTCAATATCTACAGTCAAACTCTTGTAAATTAATGAAGTATAAAAGTACTGGAATAAATTAAAAATCCGTAGATCGTCGACTGTTAGCCTCAGGATTTCTGTACACTATTCTGGGATAGTCAGACATCCGTATATTTTCCTTTTGCAATTCTGTCAAGGCATTTTTCGCAATCCATTTTGCAGATTTGCTCTCTAAGTTCAGTATACTATACGCAACTTCTATTGCAATTCTATTCAGATCGACATTCCGCTTTCCAATATTTCGTAATGCCCAGTTTACTGCTTTCCTTACATACACTCTTTCATCAGTTGCTTCTCTTCTGATGATTGGAAAAAACTGATCAAATAATTTGTTGTCTGACGTTTTATCTGCCATACAATATGAAGCCATAATTGCAAAACCAGCTCTTTTTTCAAATTCTGGTTTTCTTTTCGTCCATTCCATTATTTTCTTTAGCGCAAATTCACTTTTAGAAAAAAGTCCCATAGAAAAGCTATCGCAGATTTCCCAATTTTCAAATGTTTTTACCCATTTTTCCATTAGTGGTTCTGTAACATCTTTGGGTTTGAACATCTTGCTGCATAAAAGACGACCTTCATAAATTCCGCTATCAAAGAGTTGCACGGCAAGATCATTATCTTTTCCAATCTCTTTGGCTAACATTTTCAACTCCTTATGATAAATACCCAATGAGTTGTTTGCTTTTATCCCAAATTTATTCTCTTTAAAAATGACCTTTTCTAGATCCTTCAAGTCATGTAGACATTCTAAAATTTCATTGTACGTCACCTATTATTTTACATTTAGTTCTATAGCCTGTTTCACATAATACTCTACGCCTTCTTATTTAATGCTTTTTGCGGAAGTACTCGCATCGCTTTTCCTTTACCTTTCAATAAATCCAATTTATCTTCCATTCTTGCTCCTTTTGAAAACCCGAAATCAATCCCATGTGGCATTGTGCGCATATGACAAATTCCTCCATCTGTTAGCAAGTCTTGCTATTAGTGTAGCTTCATTAATAACGCAACCGATAAGCATAACAATCAAACACTTCACCCTTCGGATAAACATTTCGTCCAGATGGTAATTCAAGAAACGCGTTGCCTTCACAAAGACTAGCAAAGTCACCAGAACCATTATTATTGACGGGAGTAGCAAGCATGATCCCATCATCACCGATCGCTGTTTGCACAATAGGAAAATAAGTCAAATCTGGTTTGAATGCAATGTCCATACCTAAAGTTGCAACACTCTTTAGTGGCTTTGTACATTGGGTGCACTGCCGCATCCATGGTTGTATGTACCGTATCGCACACATGAAGGAAGAAACAGGATTTCCAGGCAAGGCAAATATTGTGACTTGATTCGATAAACTTCCAAACCAAAATGGTTTGCCAGGCCGCTGTTTGATTTTGTGAAAATGTTTTGATACTCCAAGTTCTGCTAGAGCATTTGGTAAAAAATCAAACTTTCCTTTGGATACTCCACCACTTAAAATGATACAGTCTGCAGTTGTAAAGAGTGTCGATAGCTGATCTTTGATCGTGTCGTAATCATCCGGTAAATGCAATAGCGTCACCTCTCCTCCCCAATTACTTAGTAAGGAAACTATCATATGCACATTGGATTTTCTTATCTGATGATCTAATGGCGTTTCGTGAATGTCAACAAGTTCGTCACCAGTAGAAATCACTATTATTTTTGGAATTCGACTCACATGTAATTTATCTGCGCCAATTGATGCCGCCACACCAATTTCTGGCTGACCAATACGTCGGCCTACTTCGACAACGTGTGTACCTTGTTTTCTATCTGTACCTTTTCTATGTATATTTTGTCCTTGATTGACAGTAGCTGTGTCCAAAATAGTTGCTGTCTGATCATCAATATACAAATCTTCATATCTAATAACAGTATCAACCCCACCAGGCATAATCGCTCCAGTCATGACTTCCAAACATGCATTTGAATTTTTGAGAAGTTGTTTTGCTGCACCCGCTGCTGCAACTCCATCAATTTGAAAAGACCGCAATCCGGTCGCATATTCATCAAATCTGATCGCGATGCCATCCATTGTAACTCGATCATAAGGTGGTAAATCTCTATCTGTAATCAATGGATGCCTGAGTATTCTTCCCACCGCATTAGAAATTGAAATCTCTTCTACACCAAAATCAAATGTGTGATCTTTAATTGTCTGTTGTGCTTGATTTACAGATATCATCCACCAATAGTAGCCATAGATTCTGAAACAAAGCGTTTTCCTCTATTCTTTTCAGCTTCAAATCCATCTTTTGCTCTAGCTCCAATAGCGGATTGTATGGCCTGCAGCAATTCCTGATCTGAAGCTCCATTACGCAAGATGTCCTTGACATTAAATACACCATTGTCATATAAGCAGGTTTTCAACACACCTTGTGGCGTAATTCTGATTCGATTGCAACTGCCGCAAAACAATCGTGAATATGCAGCGATAAATCCAACAGTCCCTTTAAATCCTGGAATAGCATAATTAAATGAAGTGCTGTTTTTCTCATCCAACAGCTTATTCATTATTGGGTGTTCTTTTTGTATAAATTCTTTTGTTTTTGCAGATGTCCAAAAAAGTGTTTCGGGATGATCTCCTGTACCATTGAAAGGCATTTCTTCTATGAATCGCACACTTATCGGTTTGTCTTTTGCAAGATTAACCATAGGGAGAATATCATCAATATTTTGCCCATCCATCACGACACAATTAACCTTAGTAGGGATACCTTCTTCGAGAAGTTCGTCAAGCGTATCCATCACAGTGTCAAACTCATCTCTTCGGGTAATATCAAAAAATCGCTGTTTATCTAAACTGTCCAGACTTAAATTGATAGACGCAATTCCGATTTGCTTTAAATAACCAACCTTGCCTTTGGTCATCGTCCCATTTGTCGTTATGTGGATTTGCTTAAGCCCTTCAATGGCGGTCATCCGTTCAAGAAATTCAAACATTCCTTTTCTTAAAAACGGTTCTCCACCTGTTATTCTTAGTTTTTCAATCCCATGGCCTGCTAGGACTTGCATTAGCCGTTCCATTTCTTCATAACTTAACAACTGATCCCGTTTGACATAAGTGATGCCTTCCTCTGGCATGCAGTAGAAGCAGCGAAGATTACATCTATCTGTTACCGCCAGACGGACATAATTGATGACTCTATTGTGATTATCAATTAACATCTTGGATCAAAATAAAACAATAGTTTTCATTAAGTTGTTCTTTGATTGAAATATATTAACAATGGAAGTAAAATTGGTCTCCTATGGGATTGTACGAGACATCCTGAAAGAGAAAGAAATGAACTACTCTGTTACTGGTGAAACTATCGGTGAGCTTAAAACATCGCTTTATGAAAATTTTCCTGAGTTAAAAAGGCTAAAATCATTGAGATTTGCAGTCAATCAAGAATATGTCACTGATAATCAAGAGATTAAACATACTGACGAAATCATACTCATTCCACCTGTTAGTGGAGGATAAATTGAATTAACGTGCTAGATATCCAGATACTTGATGGCCCTTTAAAGATTACTGATTGTACCGATTTTGTTAATGATCCAGGTGCAGGTGGCACTGCTGTATTCATCGGTACTGTCCGCAATCAAACAAAGGGAAAAGTAGTCACCAAACTTGAATTTGAATCCTTTGATGCAATGGCCATCAAGGAAATGACAAAAATTGCGGAGACCATTACGCAACAATGGAATGCCTTTCATGTATCCATGCACCATCGCAAAGGCACTCTGGTCATTGAAGATATTGCTGTTATCATAGCAGTATCTACGCCACATCGCAAAGCTGCGTTTGAGGCATGCCAATATGCTATAGACACACTCAAGGAATCTGTACCAATTTGGAAGAAGGAATTTTTTGAGGATGGTGCTGTTTGGGTGGCAGCACATCCATAGTAACTTGTGTGCAAAACATTCTGCCAGAATAAAAATATTGAATCAGGCTTTTAAGTTACAATAGATAGTTCACGAATTTTTACTGGGCTGTGATTCATCATGCGCTTCATTAAGTTATCAAATATTTTTCCGTTCATAAAATGCCTATTAAATCTATAGGTGTATTCATTAAGATAATCTTGGATGTCACCTACACTATGATGTATGCCTCGAAGCCATGATTTTAAGCCCATGATAAATCTATGGAGGACTTTAAAATTATCTCCATTTTTTGATGGTATTTGTTCTATGTCATATTCTTTAGCTATTGGTGTATAACCTCGCCATTTATCTGTTGTGACTTTCGCTTCTTTTGAAATATATTTTTTAAAAAACGGTCTCAATTCTTTTGTCCCTGCATTTTTGATTCTCATGGCATATGCTCTGGAAATTCCTTTTTTCCCATGACGCTGAATCGCAATGACCACCTGATCTTTCTTAGATTTAGAGCGACCTCTTTTACCAGGTTCTTGTCCGCCTATAAATATCTCATCTACCTCAACTTTACCATCTATTGGATCATTTTCAGATGACGCCATTGCTTTCATTACTTTTCGTTTGAAACTCCAGCACGTCTTTTCTCTTAAATCCAACTTTCTACTTAATTCAGCTGCTGATATTCCTTTCTTTGATGT